>NZ_JBQQBS010000006.1:0-271041 GCF_052245395.1 Streptomyces sp. 4N124 | reverse complement strand
CGATCACTCGTCCGGGATGTCGAGGGTGACCTTGGACAGCGGGCAGCCCACGCACGTCAGGACATAGCCGTCGGCTTTCTGCTGTGGCGTGAGGCAGTTGGGCTCGTTCTGGGTGACCTCTCCGCTGCGGAGCCGCACCATGCAGTCGCCGCAGTTTCCGACCGTGCAGGAGTACGGCATCGGCAGCCCGGCGGCGAGTCCCGCGTCGAGGAGCGTCTGGCCGGGCTCGACCACCACCGCGCCGAGGGGGTGCCCGTCCTGCTCGACGGTCATCTCCTGCGGCACCGTCGTCGCGGTCCCGGTGTCCGCACTGCTGGTGTAGCGCTCGTGGTGCACCCTCTCGTCCGGGACCCCGAGCCCGGCCAGAACGCCCTGGACGGTGTCCATCAGCGGTTCGGGACCACAGACGTAGTAGTGAGCGTCCCGGGACGGCGACCGGCCGGTGATCCACCGACGCACGCCGTCCGCGTCGAGCCGCCCGTCCCTGCGGGTCAGGACGTGGGTGACCGAGAGCCGGTCGGGATGGTCCTTCGCCAGCCGGGTCAGCTCCTCGGCGAAGATGATCTCCTCCGCGCTGCGGCTGCTGTAGAGCAGCGCGATCCGGTCCCCGCCCGGCCGGCCGGCGAGCCGGGTGCGGATCATGCTCATCATCGGCGTCATGCCGCTGCCCGCCGCGACGAGCACGATCTCGTCCGGGGGCTGCGGCCCGGCGTGGAAGGTCCCCGAGGGGCCGCGCACCGCGAGGCGGTCCCCGGCGCGGAGATTCCGGTGCGCGTGGGTGGAGAACCGGCCGCCCTCGACGTGCTTGACGGTGACCTCCAGCCGGGACGACCCGGGCGCCGACGAGGCCGAGTAGGCCCGTCGCACCGGGCGGCCGTCGATGTCGGCGACGAGCGTGAAGAACTGGCCGGGCCGGAAGGCGAACGGTCCCGGGTTCTCGGCGGCGTCCTCCAGCACGAGGGTGACCGCACTCGGTGTCTCCCTGCGCACCTCGACTATGCGCACCTCCCGCAGGAGGTGCTCCGTCCCAGCGTCGTCGGCGGGACGCCGGCGCAGGATGCCACGGCGCCGGCCGCCCGCGCCGGGCTCGATGTCCTCGTAGCCCTCTTTCCGCAGCCCGGAACGGTAGAGACGGTTCCCCACCAGCCGCAGCAACCAGTTCACTCCCGGGATCGCCCCGACGACCTTGAGCAGGAACGCGGGTGGACCACCCTCGGCGTCGGCCGCGTTGGCGGTGAGGTGTTCTCCTGCCAGCGCCATCAGGTCCGGCATCGTGCCGCGGTCGAGGTGCGCGCCGGGAGTCCACAGCCGCGAGCGCGCGACGGCGTCGTTGCCGGTCACCTCGGCGTGCTCGACGTCGATGAGCAGCGCCAGGTGCGGAGGCATCCCGCGCAGCGCCATCGTCTCCAGCAGTGCGGGATCGTCGGTGATCGCGCCGCGGCCGCGGACGTGCAGCACACCACTGCGCCCCGGAACGAGCGCGGCGAACGAGAGCCTGTCGTCCCGCAGCAGGTTGTGGAGCGTGTCGGCGCGTTTGTTGCCCTTCCGATCCGGGATGACCAGCGTGCGGCTGTCCAGGATCCGCGCCACCGCCTGCCGGTCCCCGCGCGGGCTCGTGTCGCTCCCACCGGAGGAGTCCCACGTGGACAGTGCGAGAAACGGTGCCGCGGCCAGGAACTCGGCGACGCCGGGCCGGCACAGGGGCCCGTCACCCGCGAGTTCGGCGGCCGGCTCGGCAGGGGCGGGCGGCTGCCACAGACGGGACCGGAGGACGGCCTGTGCGCAGTGCACGTACGCCTCCCCGATGTCGACGGTCGTCTGCGCGCCCTTGCGTGCGGCCACCGAGCCGTTGACGCGCAGGATCTCGCCGACTCCCGGCAGGAGGAAGAAGAACGAGACCGGACCGTGCGGGTCGCCGGGCTCGGGCAGGGAGAACGAGATCCGCGTGGGCGAGTGGACGCGTGCGAATCCCGGAGTGCCGCCGATGAAGGTCGTCCTGCTGGTGCCGTCGGCGTCCCGGTAGCCGAAGGCCGCGACCGGACACCGGGCGAGGACGGTCCGGCAGCCCTCGTCGAGGGCGCTGATCTGCTTGAGCATGACCACCGGCGCCGGACGGCCGACGGTCGTCTCGACCTCGTCCACCGTCGTCACACGGCGCAGGCCGCTCAAGCGGTCGTTTCCCGCACCTGTCAGGGCCTTGTTTTCGCAGCTCATGGCACTATTGTGAGCAATAGCTCAGCTCTCTGGCTACTCGCTTTTCATGCCTTGAGGAGGCCTCCGGATGCCGTCGGCCGACCGCCGCCTTCAGCCACGTCGCAAGCCCCGCCAGGTGCGCGCCGAACTCACCCGCGAGCGCATCCTCACCGCCGCTGCTCACGTTTTCACCGAGTTCGGCTACGCCGCCGGCACCACCAACCGCATCGCCGAACGCGCCCGCATCTCCATCGGCTCGCTGTACCAGTACTTCCCGAACAAGGACGCCATCCTTGCCGAGCTGCTGGTGCGGCACCTCGACCGAGGCACGTGGACCGAGGCCGAGCAGCTCGATCTGTCCGCCGGGAGCCTGGAGGCAACGGTGCGGGCACTGGTCCGCGACGCGATCAACAACCACCGCGACGATCCGCAGCTGCTGCGGATCATGCTCGAGGAGGCGCCGCTCTCGCAGGAAGTGCTCGACACGATCAACCGGCACGGTAAGAAGCGCGTCGGTCAGGTGCGTGATCTCCTCGCCCGGCACCCGGATGTCCGCGTGCGGGACCTCGACATCGCGGCCGAGCTCATCGTGTTCACAGTGGAGACGAACACGCACAAGCTCATGGCCGACCCTCGGACCATCCCGGTCGAGACGCTCGAGAACGAACTGGTGGACATGGTCACCCGCTATCTGCGCGGCGATCAGTAGCCGCTCACCAGCACGGCGCGGGCGCGGCAGGGCTCGGTGTCAGCCCGCCACCGACACCGACGGCTCGCCCGACTCGGTCCCGTCCGCCTCCATCTGTTCGGCCAGCTTCATGGCCTCCTCGATGAGGGTTTCTACGATCTTGGATTCCGGGACGGTCTTGATGACCTCGCCCTTGACGAAGATCTGGCCCTTGCCGTTGCCGGAGGCGACGCCGAGGTCGGCCTCGCGGGCTTCGCCGGGGCCGTTCACCACGCAGCCCATCACCGCAACGCGGAGGGGAACCTCCATGCCGGTCAGGCCCGCGGTGACTTCCTCGGCGAGCTTGTAGACGTCGACCTGGGCGCGGCCGCAGGACGGGCAGGAGACGATCTCCAGGCCGCGCTGCCTGAGGTTCAGGGACTCCAGGATCTGGTTGCCGACCTTGACCTCCTCCACCGGAGGCGCGGACAGCGAGACGCGGATCGTGTCGCCGATGCCCTGGGAGAGGAGGGCGCCGAAGGCCACCGCCGACTTGATCGTGCCCTGGAAGGCCGGGCCCGCCTCCGTCACACCGAGGTGGAGGGGGTAGTCGCACTGGGCGGCGAGCTGGCGGTACGCCTCGACCATGACCACCGGGTCGTTGTGCTTGACCGAGATCTTGATGTCCCGGAAGTCGTGCTCCTCGAAGAGGGACGCCTCCCACAGCGCGGACTCGGCCAGCGCCTCGGGGGTCGCCTTGCCGTACTTCTGGAGGAGCCGGCGGTCCAGCGAACCGGCGTTGACGCCGATGCGGATCGGCGTGCCGTGGTCCTTGGCGGCCCGCGCGATCTCCTTGACCTTGTCGTCGAACTGCTTGATGTTGCCGGGGTTGACGCGGACCGCGGCGCAGCCCGCCTCGATGGCGGCGAAGACGTACTTCGGCTGGAAGTGGATGTCCGCGATCACCGGGATCTGCGACTTGCGGGCGATGGTGGCGAGGGCGTCCGCGTCGTCCTGCGTGGGGCAGGCGACCCGGACGATCTGGCAGCCGGACGCCGTGAGTTCGGCGATCTGCTGGAGCGTGGCGCCGATGTCCGACGTACGGGTCGTGGTCATCGACTGGACCGACACGGGAGCGTCCCCGCCGACCGCCACGGATCCGACCTGGATCTGCCGGCTCTTCCGGCGTTCGGCGAGCTTGGTCGGAACGGACGGCATGCCGAGAGAAATCGCAGTCATCTGCTGTGCAACCCCAAGTCGTGGATCAAGTCCGGTTCCCGTCGAGGGCGGGCTCCAGGCTTCGAGATTACGGCACCTGCCTGGGCCCAGGCACATCGCGCTCGTAAACCCACTCGATGGAGAACGGCCCAGCACAGATCGTGCCGGGCCGCCACAAACTCCGTATGACTAGGAGATTCTCACCGGGTTAACCACGTCCGCCACCAGCACGAGCAGCGTGAAGCAGATGAAGATCCCGGCCACCACGTAGGCCACCGGCATCAGCTTCGCCACATCGAACGGGCCCGGGTCGGGGCGGCGCAGCACCTTCGCCAGGTTGCGGCGCAGGGACTCCCACAGGGCGCCCGCGATATGGCCGCCGTCCAGCGGCAGCAGCGGGAGCATGTTGAAGAGGAACAGGGAGAGGTTGAAGCCGGCCACCAGCATCAACGCCATGGCCAGCTGCTGCGTCGGCGGGATGTCGAGGGTGAAGATCTCGCCGCCGACGCGGGCCGCGCCCACCACGCCCATCGGGGAGTCCGCCTCGCGCTCACCGTCACCGAAGGCGGCGTCCCACAGGGCGGGCACCTTGCTGGGGATGGCGGCGAGGGAGTCGACGGCGTCGCCGACCCGGTCTCCCATCCAGGTCACCGAGGAGCCGAAGTCCTGCTGGACGATGCCGGTGGCGGCGCTGAAGCCGAGGAAGCCCGCCGAGACGAACTCGCCCTGGACGATCTGGCCGCTGGAGTCCTTCTTGGCGACCTGGTTGGCGACGATCTTCGCGTGCAGGGTGACTTCCTGGCCGTCGCGGTCGACGACGATCGGGACGTCCTTGCCGGGGTTGGCGCGGATGAGGTCCGAGAGCTGGTTCCATTCGTCGGTGCGCACTCCGCCGAAGGAGACGATCTTGTCGCCCGCCTTCAGACCCGCGGCCGCGGCCGGGGAGGCGGGGTCGGACTTCTCGCAGGTGTCGCGGTTCTCGGTCTGTGCGATGACGCACTGGGAGACCGAGCTGACGGTGGTGGTCTGCTGGGAGATGCCGAAGCCCATCAGGACGGTGAGGAACAGCGCCACCGCCAGGATCAGGTTCATGAACGGGCCCGCGAACATCACGATGACCCGCTTCCACGGCTTGCGCGTGTAGAAGAGGCGGGTCTCGTCGCCGGGCCGCAGTTCCTCGAAGGCCGCCGAGCGGGCGTCCTCGATCATGCCGCGCCACGGTGAGGTGGAGCGGGCTTCGAGGCGGCCGTCGGGGCCGGGCGGGAACATGCCGATCATGCGGATGTAGCCGCCGAAGGGGATGGCCTTGATGCCGTACTCGGTCTCGCCCTTGTTGCGCGAGAAGATCGTCGGCCCGAAGCCCACCATGTACTGCGGCACGCGGATGCCGAAGAGCTTGGCTGTGGACAGGTGCCCCAGCTCGTGCCACGCGATCGAGACCAGGAGGCCGAACGCGAAGACCACTATGCCGAGGATGAACATCAAGGTCGTCATGCACGGGCCTCCGCCGTCTGTGCCGCCAGTTCGCTCGCCCGGGTCCGCGCCCAGGCCTCCGCCTCGAGGACGTCCGCGACGGTGAGTGAGGTTCCCGTACGCGGTGTGCCGTGCTCCTCGACCACGCGCGTCACAGTCTCCATGATCCCGTTGAACGGCAGTGCGCCGGCCCGGAAGGCCTCCACGCACTCCTCGTTGGCGGCATTGAACACCGCCGGGGCCGTGCCCGCGAGCTGTCCCACATGCCGGGCCAGTCCGACCGACGGAAACGCGTCGGTGTCGAGCGGGAAGAACTCCCAGGTGGACGCCTTGCTCCAGTCGAACGTGGGCGCGGCGTCGGGGACGCGTTCCGGCCAGCCGAGGCCGATGGCGATCGGCCCGCGCATGTCGGGGGGCGTCGCCTGGGCGATCGTGGATCCGTCGGTGAACTCAACCATCGAGTGGACATACGACTGGGGATGCACGACCACCTCAATGCGGTCGAAGGGAATGTCGTAGAGAAGGTGTGCCTCGATGACTTCCAGCCCCTTGTTGACCAGGGTCGCGGAGTTGATCGTGATCACCGGGCCCATCGCCCAGGTGGGGTGGGCGAGGGCGTCCTCGACGGTCACCCGGTCAAGGTCAGCCTTCGTCCGGCCGCGGAAGGGCCCGCCGGACGCCGTGACGACCAGCTTGCGTACGTCGGCCCGCGCACCGGACGCCAGCGCCTGGAACAGCGCCGCGTGCTCGGAGTCGACCGGGATGATCTGGCCGGGCTTGGCGACCGCCTTGACCAGCGGACCGCCCACGATGAGCGACTCCTTGTTGGCGAGCGCGAGCGTGCGGCCCGCCTCCAGGGCGGCGAGGGTCGGGGCGAGGCCGATCGAGCCGGTGATGCCGTTCAGCACGGTGTGGCAGTCGGAGGCGGCGAGCTGGGTGGCCGCGTCCGGTCCGGCGAGGATCTCGGGGAGCGGCTCCCCCGCGCCGTACTCGGCGGTGAGGGCCTCGCGCAGCGCCGGTACGACGTCCTCGCGGGCGACCGCGACGGTGCGGACCCGCAGCCGGTGCGCCTGCTCGGCGAGGAGGGCGACCCGTCCGCCGGCGGCGGAGAGTCCGGTGACCCGGAACCGGTCCGGGTTGCGCAGCACGAGGTCGATGGCCTGGGTGCCGATCGACCCGGTGGAGCCGAGGATGACCACGTCCTTCGGACCGTCGCCCGACACCGGGTCATAGACGAGGTGCGGGTCGGCGAGGGGGGCTGGGCTGTCGCTCATTCCTCCATTGTGGCCGTATCCACTGTCAGTAAGGACAGGGCGTCCCTCGGGAAGGTGCCCCAGCAGTTGTTTGCGGTGATTGAAGCAACTTCCCCTCTTGTGAAGCTCTCGTGAAGATCGCGCGATAACGCTTCTTTCGTGGTCGGCAGACAACCTGGCCCTCACCGGCTCCGTGCTCAGCACTCCGGCCCAGGCCGCCATCGGTGTCCGAGCGGCAGCTCCCGTTGGCTCACCTGATAGGGCGATGCACGTTCTCCTTCGTTGACGGCCCGGGGGTTGCGTCCGCGATCCACGGGCCCTCGCCCGAGGGGTCGACGATGCCTTCCTCTAGCCAGGTGTAGGCGCCGCCGAGGACTCCCTTGACGACCTTGCGGTCCAGGTCGTCCGTGTTGGTCCACAAGCGGCCGAAGAGCTCGTCGATCCGGATGCGGGCCTGGCGGCAGAAGACGTCGGCGAGTTGGTAGGCCTCGCGGCCGTGATCGCCCTTGCTGCGCAGGAGTTCGGCGCGGACGCAGACCGCGCTCATCGCGAACAGCTCCGCGCCGATGTCGACGATCCGGCCCAGGAAGCCCTGCTTGGTCTCCATCCGGCCCTGCCAGCGGGACATGGCGTAGAAGGTGGAGCGGGCGAGCTTGCGCGAGGTCCGCTCGATGTACCGCAAGTGCGGCGAGAGGTCGACGCCGCGGTTGAACTCGGCGTACGCGCGCGGGTTCTGGCCCGGTCCCGCGACCAGCTTCGGCAGCCACTTGGCGTAGAAGACACCCGCGTTCCCGGCCGCCTTCGCCTTGTCCTGGAGGGACTTGTCGGGGTCGATCAGATCGCCGGCGACCGACAGATGGGCGTCAACCGCCTCGCGGGCGATCAGCAGGTGCATGATCTCGGTCGAGCCCTCGAAGATCCGGTTGATGCGCAGATCGCGCAGGACCTGTTCGGCGGGGACCGCGCGTTCGCCGCGGGCGGCGAGGGACGCGGCCGTCTCGAAGCCACGGCCACCGCGGATCTGAACGAGTTCGTCGGCCATCAGCCAGGCCTGCTCGGAGGCGAAGAGCTTGGCCAGCGCGCCCTCGATGCGGATGTCGTTGCGGTCCTCGTCGGCCATCTGCGACGACAGGTCGAGTACGGCCTCCAGAGCGAAGGTCGTCGCGGCGATGAAGCTGATCTTCGACCCGACCGCCTCGTGGTGGGCGATCGGCTTGCCCCACTGTTCACGCGCGGCCGACCACTCGCGGGCGATCTTCAGGCACCACTTGCCGGCCGCGACGCAGGACGCGGGGAGCGAGAGGCGGCCGGTGTTCAACGTCGTGAGCGCGATCTTCAGGCCAGCGCCCTCGGGGCCGATGCGGTGGGCGGCGGGGACCCGGACCTGGTGGAAGCGGGTGACGCCGTTCTCGATGCCGCGCAGGCCCATGAAGGCGTTGCGGTTCTCGACCGTGACGCCGGGCGAGTTGGTCTCCACGACGAAGGCGGTGATGCCGCCCTTGTGGCCCTCGCTCCTGGGCACCCGGGCCATCACCACGAGCAGGTCGGCGACGACGCCGTTGGTGGTCCACAGCTTGACCCCGTCGAGCACGTACTCGTCCCCGTCGGGGATCGCGCTCGTCGCGAGCCGTGCCGGGTCGGAGCCGACGTCCGGCTCGGTGAGGAGGAACGCGCTGATGTCCGTGCGGGCGCAGCGCGGCAGGAACTGCTCCTTCTGCTCCTGGGTGCCGAACAATTTCAGCGGCTGCGGTACGCCGATCGACTGATGCGCCGACAGCAGCACCCCGATCGCCGGACAGGCCGAGCCCGCCAGGGCCAGCGCCTTGTTGTAGTACACCTGGGTGAGGCCGAGCCCGCCGTACTTGGTGTCGATCTTCATGCCGAGGGCGCCGAGTTCCTTGAGCCCGTCGATGACCTCGTCGGGGATCTTGGCCTCGCGCTCGATCAGGGCCGCGTCCACCTTGGTCTCGCAGAAGTCGCGCAGCTTGGCCAGGAACTCCTCGCCACGCTGCACGTCCTCGGCAGGCGGGGTGGGGTGCGGGTGGACCAGATCGAGCCGGAAGCGGCCCAGGAACAGTTCCTTGGCGAAGCTGGGCTTGCGCCAGTCCTGTTCCCGGGCGGCCTCGGCCACCTGGCGTGCCTCGCGCTCAGTGACAGAAGGTCGAGAAGATGACGCGGGTGCTGCGGACATGAGGCTCACCTCGCCGCGAATAGGGATCTTGGGGCCGCACGTTACTGACTGGTGCTACTGGATCGTTACTACCCGATACGGGACGACCCCACCACCCTCGCGCGGCCCCGGTCCCCGTTCAGCCGATGTCGCCCTGGTTCAGGCCAGCGGGTACACCCTGAGGCGGTCGCCGCGCAGGACGTACAGGGTCCGGTCGTCGGCGAGCAGTTGGGGCTCGGTGGCGGCGCTGTCGATGGACTTGAGGGTCCACGCAGGTCGACCGCGACCACGTCCTCCTCGGGGGAGGTGAGGTTGACGGCGGTCTGGGGGAAGACGTAGCCGCCCGCGAGCAGCGGGGGCGGGGCCGGGCCGGAGCCGATGGTGCCGGGGCGCTCCCAGTTCCACAGGGGCTTGCGGCGGTCGCTTCGGACGGCCATCAGGTCCTGGCCGACGAGAGTCAGGTAGATCGTCCTGCCGTCGATCGTCGCCCCGCCGTACAGGATGTCCCCGGCCAGTTCGGTCCCGGTGTCCTCGGGGTCGAGGCTCCAGCGGGTGCGGCCGGTGCGCAGGTCGAGGCAGAGGCAGCCGCGTCCGGCGACGAAAGCGATGCCATGGCCGGCGGTGACCGTGCGGTCGGTCAGCGCGCCGACGCAGAAGGCGCCGTCGTGCACGGCGGGGGCGGGGGCGCCTGCCGCGCCGTCGTTCCACAGGACCGGCCTGCCGATGGCCCAGCGCCAACTCGGCGTTCCGTCACGGGTGTCGAGGACCTGGGCGGTTCCGTCGTCGGTGCTGACCATGAGCCGCTGCCGGGTCACGGCGGCGCGCGCGGGGCCGGTACCGCACCGCCGAGGCCGCGTCCGCCTCGCGCCGGAAGCGCCGCACCATCTCGGCGTCCCGCGACAGCTCGGCGCGCAGCACCTTCACGGCCGCCGGCCGCCCGCGCCGGTCCCGTCCCAGATGGACGGCGCCCATCCCGCCCTCGCCGAGCAGTGCGACGATCCGGTACGGCCCTATGTGCCGGACCGGCTCCTCCGCCCCCGTTCCATGGCCCCCCACGGCCGGTCATGGTAGGCAGGAAGCCACACCTCGGGAAGGCCGTTCCGGGACGAACCGCCCCAGCCGCCGCTCCGGCCCGCAAGTCCGTGTCGAAGCGCTTCGACAACCTATGGACACCCACTCGCGGTAGGGCTAGTGTCGAACCACCCCCACCCGCCCATATTCGCACTGCGCACTGTCGAAGCGCTTCACAAACTTGGAGAGCTGGATGGTCACCCTCGCCGAGGTCGCCCAGCACGCCGGAGTCTCGGCGAGCACGGTGAGCTATGTCCTCAGTGGCAAGCGGTCCATCTCCACGACCACCCGGCAGCGGGTCGAGCAGAGCATCCGCGATCTCGGCTACCACCCGAACGCGGGCGCCCGCGCCCTGGCCAGCAGCAGGTCGAACATCATCGCGCTGATGGTCCCGCTGCGCACGGACATGTATGTGCCGGTGATGATGGAGATCGCCATCGCGGTGGCCACCACGGCCCGTACGCACGGATACGACGTCCTGCTGCTCACCGGCGAGGAGGGCCCGGACGCCGTCCGCCGTGTCACCGGCAGCGGACTCGCCGACGCGATGATCCTGATGGACGTCGAACTCGACGACGAGCGGCTGCCGTTGCTGCGCGGCACCGACCAGCCGTCCGTGCTGATCGGACTGCCCGCCGACACCTCCGGACTGACCTGTGTCGACCTGGACTTCAGGGCGACGGGCGCACTGTGCCTGGAACATCTGGCGATGCTGGGGCACCGCGACATCGCTGTCATCGGCGAGGCCCCCGCGGTCTACGAACGGCACACCGGGTTCGCCGAGCGCACCCTCGACGGACTGCGCGGCCGCTCCCAGGAGTTGGGCGTACGGCTGCTGCACCGCCCCTGCGACGGCGGGTACGACGCGATGGCCGTGACCCTCGCCCGCATCCTCGACGAGCGCCCCGGCACCACGGGGTTCGTCGTACAGAACGAGTCGGCGGTCGAGCCGCTCCTCGGTCTGCTGCGCCAGCAGGGCCGTGCCATCCCCGAGGACGTGTCGGTGGTCGCGATCTGCCCCGACCAGGTCGCCACCCAGGCCTCGGTGCGGCTCACGTCGGTCGCCATCCCCGCCCAGGAGATGGGCCGGCACGCGGTGGAGCACCTGGTCGCGAAGCTCGACGGCCGCGGCACCGACGAAGTCCTGCTGATCGCACCCGAGTTGACGGTCCGGGCGAGCACGGGTCCGGCGCCGGCCCGGTCCTGACCACCACCCCTTCCATGTGTCGGCCCCCACCGGGGCTCCCCATGTCCTGAGGAGTACGCGTCGTGAACCAGCCTGCCGAAATCCAGACCCCGACCGGCGCGGTCAGCCTCGCGCAGTCGTCACCCACCGTCGGCACGCTCCGTGAGCGGGGCGGTGCGCTGGAGTGGAGCGGCCGCCAGGAGACCGTACGCATCGAGCCGTGGGGCCCGGACGCGGTGCGGGTCCGGGCCCGGCTCGGCGGCCCCCTCCTGGAGGGGCTGCCCGGCGCGCTCCTGGACGAGGCTCCGGCGACCGAGTCCACGGTCAAGGTCGCGGACGGAGAGGGCCGGCTGACGGTCGGCGCGCTGACCGTCGAGGTGAACGCCGAGGGGATGATCCGGTTCCTGCGGACGGACGACCTCTCGGAGATCCTCGCCGAGGAACGCGCCCACTTCTGGTGGCCCGGTCCACGCCTCTACACGGCCGTCGGCAACGGCCACCACCGCCTGGAGCAGCGCTTCGCCGCCTACGACGACGAGAAGCTGTTCGGCCTCGGCCAGCACCAGCACGGGCGCCTGGACCAGAAGGGCCTGGTCGTGGACCTGGTCCAGCGCAACGCCGAGGTGGGCATCCCGGTCCTCACCTCCAGCCGCGGCTACACCCTGCTGTGGAACAACCCGGCGATCGGCCGGGTCGAGCTGGCGGGCAACGGCACCCGCTGGGTCGCGGACTCGGCCCGCCAGATCGACTACTGGATCACCGCGGGCGCCCCGGCCGACGCCCAGCGCCGCTACAGCGCGGTGACCGGCCGCACCCCGATGCTGCCGGAGTGGGCGGCGGGCTTCTGGCAGTGCAAGCTGCGCTACCGCACGCAGGACGAACTCATGGCGGTGGCGCGGGAGTACAAGCGCAGAGGCCTGCCCATCTCCGCCATCGTCTGCGACTTCTTCCACTGGACCCATCTGGGCGAGTGGAAGTTCGACCCGAAGGAGTGGCCCGACCCGGCGGCGATGGTGCGGGAGCTGGAGGAACTCGGCATCAAGCTCGTCGTGTCGGTCTGGCCGTCGGTGTCGCCGCTGAGCGAGAACCACCCGGTCATGGAGCAGCGCGGCTACTTCATCGGCACGCAGTACGGCCCCATGGCGCACGCCGACTGGCCGGACAAGGAGGTCGCCTCCACCGTCCAGGTCGCCTTCTACGACGCCACGAACCCCGATGCGCGGGAGTTCATGTGGTCGAAGGTGAAGGCGAACTACCTGGACCCGTACGGCATCACCGCCTTCTGGCTGGACGCCTGCGAGCCGGAGCTGAAGCCGGGCTTCCAGGAGAACCTGCGCTACTGGGCGGGCCCGGGTCTGGAGGTCGGGAACATGTACCCGGCCGAGAACTCCCGCGCCTTCCACGAAGGGCTGGTCGCGGAGGGCGAGTCCGAGATCGTCACCCTCAACCGCTCGGCCTGGGCGGGCAGTCAGCGCTACGGCGCCGCCCTCTGGTCCGGCGACATCGGCACCGACTTCCCGACCCTGCGCCGTCAGATCGCGGCGGGCCTCAACACGGCCCTGTCCGGCATCCCCTGGTGGAACACCGACATCGGCGGCTTCCACGGCGGCGACCCGACCGACCCCGCGTACCAGGAAGTCATGGTCCGCTGGTTCCAGTTCGGCACGCTGTCCCCGCTGATGCGTCTGCACGGCTTCCGCGACCCGGGCATGCCGCTGGGCCCGAAGATGACCGGCGGCCCGAACGAGGTCTGGTCCTACGGCGAGCAGGCCGGCGCGATCCTGGAGCGGTACCTGCGCCTGCGCGAGCGCCTGAAGCCGTACGTCCTTCAGGTCATGCGCGAGGCCCACGAGGAGGGCCTGCCCGTCATGCGCCCGCTGTTCCTGGAGTTCCCCGAGGACCAGGCGACGTGGTCGGTCGACGACTCCTACCTCTTCGGCCGGGATCTGCTGGTCGCCCCGGTCCTCACGGCGGGCGCCACGGCCCGCACCGCGTATCTCCCGGCGGGCGCGACCTGGACGGACGCGTGGACGGGGACGACGTACGAGGGCGGTACGACCGTGACGGTCGACGCCCCGCTGGACCGCATCCCGCTGTTTCTGCGGGACGGGGCGCGGCTGCCGATAGGGGAGTAGCCGGGCGGGAGATGGCCGGAGCCTGACGGTTCCGGCCATCTCTGTCAGTCGCTCAACTACTGCTGACCGTCAGGTCGTTGGTGCGGAAGTCGAGTCCGCCGGACGACGAGGTGATCTCGTAGCCGAACTGGACGTCACCGATGGTCTCGCTGCTGGACATCCAGCCCTTGGTGCCGGAGATCCAGCTGAGGATCGGCTTGATGTTCACGCTGCCGGAGCTGGAGTCGGAGGTCCGCAGGAACGAGAACACCTCGTTGACGCCGTTGCTGCCCTTGTAGACGTTCCACGTGTGGCCGCCGAGGGTGACGCTGCCCTGCGAGGTGCCGAGCGGACCGACGGCTCCGTTGTAGTTGACCCAGAGCATGATCTCGTAGTCGTAGTCCGTGTCCCAGATGTCGTACGACGTGTTGTACGCGCCGGACGACGGCACCGTGACGTTGTAGTTGCTGGTGAGCGAGCCGAGAGAGGCGATCGTCTTGTTGATCACCTTCTTCGAGTTGGGGTACGACTTGATGCCGCCGGTGTTGGGGTGGTTGGCCCAGACACCCCAGTTCGTGCCGGAGTTGGCCCAGACGCACTGGCTGCCGGCGCCGGAGCCCCAGATGTTGTTGTAGAGCGTGTAGCCGTTCAGGTTGGTGTTGCCCCACTGGTCGCAGGAGTTCCAGACGGCGGCCTGGGCGGGGGCGGAGGCGAGACCGACGGTGGCGCCGAGCGCGAGGGCCGGGGCCAGCAGGGCCTTGGTGATTCTGCCGAGCGTGCGGGTTGTTGCCATGGTGTCCCTTCCATGGATGGGGGGATGAGCGCGGGACTAGCACGGGACTAGCGGTGATTCACCACGTCTCCAGGGTGAGGACGTGGTCTTCTCCGGCGACGAGGTCGAGCGGCCGTGCGCCGGAGGAAGTCCGGAGTTCGACGCGGTGGGTGCGGGTGGGACGTACGACTGCGGTGGCTTGTCGCGGGCTCCAGCTGAGGTCGACTTCCGCCCCGAACCGCGTGCGGATGCCGGTGAGTTCACCCTTCGGATACGCCGCCGGAAGCGCGGGCAGCAGCACCAGCCGGTCCGGGGTCGACTGCACGAGCATCTCGACCAGGACCGCGGGCAGGGTGTGGGCGGCATCGGCGTTGTAGACGTTGAGGTTCGGGTAGTGCGAGCTCATCAGCGAGGCGTGGAAGAAGTCGCCCTTGAGGACCTGGCCGAGGGCATGCGCCACCCGGTCGCCGTCGCGCAGCCGGGCCGCGACGAGGGCGTGGTGGAGGTGGCCGTGCGCGGAGTCGTTCTCGGCGCCGCGGAGTTCGAGGGCGCGGTGTGCGGCGGTGGCGAGGTCCGGGGTGTCGTAGGGGTTGATCTCGTCGAGCGGCCAGACGCCGTAGAGGTGGCTGAGGTGCCGGTGGTCGTAGGTGTCGTCGAGGCCGGGCCAGGCCCATTCCGCGAGTGCGCCGTCGTCGTTGATCCGGTGCGGCGGAAGCCGGTCTGCGAGGGCACGCCACGCTTCCGCCTCCTCCGGGTGGTACTCGGCGGCCGTGCGCAGGGCGTGCCCGGCCGCGGAGAGGTCCATCGCCGCGTTGATCGCGCCCCAGCTCGCGTTCGCGGGCCGGTTCTCGGGTGAGTAGGAGGGGACGACGATGACGTGTCCCTCGTCATCGGTGCGGGTGAGGAAGTCCTCGTAGAACAGGGCGACTTCGGCGAGCGCGTCGGCGGTGCGCGGGTCGCGTTCGCCGCGGGTCTCGTCGTGGTCGACGAGCGGCTTGAGCAGCCAGTCGGCGCCGGCGGTCCACAGATGCAGCGGGTATTCGCGGTTGAAGTGGTACGTCAGCCCCGACTCGCCGTCGCTGTGGGCCGGGGCGACGGCACCCCGCGCACCGAAGATCGCGCGGGCGTTCTCCCGCCAGTCCGGCAGCTGGCGGCCGATCAGGGTGGCGAGGGCGTCGGTGACTTCGGGGAGCGCGGCGGCTGCGGCCGATGCGGTCTGGAGGTTGACGTTGGCGTCGTTGGTGAACGCCCCCGACCACGCCGTGTTCCAGTCGCCGGTCCACAGGCCGGTGAGGCGGGGCGGGAGCAGGCCCGCGGCGGAGAGCAGGTGGTAGCGGCCGGCAGCGAAGAGGCGTTCCAGGAAGGCCGGGCTCTCGGGGAGCTGAAGCAACTCCGAGCCCGGCAGGGCGCGTTCGGCGGGGTCGGCGTCCAGGTCGAGTGTCACGCGCGTGTAGGCGGTGCGGTGGAGGGCGGCGTGGCGGTCGAGAAGATGGGCGTAAGCGTCACCGTCCGGTACCAGGTCTCGCAGGTCACGGGAGACAGCGGGCACGTCGATCTCGCCCGTGTGACGCAGTACGCGGGTCAGCAGCAGGGCCGAGTCGGCGCCGGTGACCTGGAGGCCGAGCGGCGTGAGCGTGGTACGGCCGCCGGTGACGATGACCAGCGTGATGCCCGTGTACGCGCGGTCGCTGCCGGGGTAGCGGGCGCGCAGGTTGAGCAGGGCGCCGTCGGGGGTGAGGACGGCGCCGTGGCCGACGGCGAGGTCGTGCGGGGCGCCGGGGATGCGGTGGTCGAGGTCGATGGTGAGATCGGCGCCGGTGACCCGCTGGACGATGACGTCGTCGGCGCGGGAGACGAAGACGCGGCTGTCCCAGCCGTCCCCTTCGGCTTGGGTGACGCCGGTGGTGAAGTCGACCGAGCGACGGTAGTGCCTGCCCGCGCCGGACGCCCTCCGCAGCCGTATCTGAAAGGCCGGATGGAAGGGCTGCACCCACTGGAGGTAGCGCCCGTCCGTGAAGGTCTCCGCCGCCCGCAGCTCCCCCGCGAGCAACCGGTCCTGGAGTTCGGGAAGTCGGGAGGCCAGCTCGGGCGGGCGGGCGCGCTCGCCGCCGTTGGGGCGGACCAGGGTGTGGTGGGTGACGACGACCCGCTCGTCGTTCGGATCACCGAACACAAGGGCGCCGTGGTGGCCGTTGCCGCTGAGGTAGCCGTCCTCCCAGCGGGTGGCGGGGGTGGGCTCCCAGGTGCCGTGGACAGGATCGGTGGTCATGGGCGCAGCACCGCCACTCCGTAGCGTGAGAGGGCGAGTTGGCCGGTGACGGTCTCGCCGGTCAGCAGGTCGTGGTGGGTACCGGGGATGTCGACGGTCACCGGCTCGCGTCCGTGGTTGAGGACGAACAGCAGGTCACCGCGGCGGACGGCCTCCACGCGCGCGGGCAGGCCGTCGAGCACGGGCCGGGCGCCCGCTTCGGTGGCGATCCCGGAGAGCAGATCGCTGAGCGCGTCCGGCTCGGGGAGGGTGGAGACGTACCAGGCGCGATCCTTGTGGAGCACGGCAGGCAGGCCGTCGAGTTCGCCGCCCTTGTACGAGATGGCCGCCTCGCCGCCTCCGGCCTCGATCTCCTCCGACCACAGCGTCCCGCGGAACCCGTCGCACTCGACGGTCTCCTCCGCGTCCAGCGGCCACCACTCGTGCAGGGTGCGGATGCCGAACAGCTCGCGCAGCCGGGCGTCCATGCCGCCGGGGCGTACCCGGTCGTCCTCGTCGGCGATGCCGGTGAGGAAGCCGCAGACGAGGGTGCCGCCGCCGTGGACGTACGCGAGGAGGTTCTCGATCGCCGTGTCCGTGAGGAGGTAGAGCTGCGGGGCGACGACGAGCTTGTACCGGGTGAGGTCGTGCTCGGGGTGGGCGAAGTCGGTGGTGAGGTGGGCTTCCCAGAGGGCGCGATGCCAGGCGCGGAGGACGTCGGAGTGGTCGACGTGGGTGGAGAGGCGGCCGTCCTGGGCGCCGGCCCACCAGGAGTGCCAGTCGTGAAGGATGGCGATGTCGGACGTGATCCGACCACCCGTCACCTCACCACTGATCCTGTCCAGCTCAGCCCCCAGCTGCTTGACCTCCTGATAGGTACGGCCCTCCTCCCCCGCGTGGCTGACCATCCCGGAGTGGAACTTCTCCGCGCCCTGCCGGGACTGCCGCCACTGGAAGTAGCAGACGGCGTCGGCACCGCGGGCCACCGCCTGGAGGGACCAGAGGCGATTCATTCCGCGCGGCTTGGGGTGGTTGACGCCCCGCCAGTTGACCGGTCCGGCCGCCTGCTCCATCAGCATCCAGGGGCCGCGGGCCTGTGAACGGGTCATGTCCTGGACGAGGGCACCGCTCTGTGCGCCGTACGGATCACGGGGGTCGGGATAGAGGTCGACGGAGACGACGTCCTCCTCGTCCGCCCAGCGCCAGGCGTCCTGCCCCACCCACAGAGGCATGAAGTTGCTGGTCACCGGGATATGCGGGGTGTGCCGCCGGACGATGTCCCGCTCGGTGACGTAGCACTCCAGGAGCATGTCGGAGGTGAAGCGTTTGAAGTCCAGTACCTGGGTGGGGTTCTTGAGGTAATGGGCGTGGCGCGGCGGGAGCACCTCGTCCCACTCGCCGTAGCCCTGGCTCCAGAAGGCGGTGCCCCAGGCGGTGTTGAGGGCGTCGAGGGTGCCGTACTTGCCCTGGAGCCACCGACGGAAGCGGACGGCGGCCTCGTCGCCCCAGTCGTAGGTGCAGTACTCGTTGTTGATGTGCCACAGGGTCAGGGCGGGGTGGCTGCCGTAGCGGGCGGCGAGATCCTCGGTGATGGCGGCGGCATAGCGACGATACGCCTCGCTGGAGTGCGAGAAGTGCTGACGCCCGCCCCACCATTCGACACGGCCGTCCTCGTCACGGGGCAGGGTCTCGGGGTGCCGGCGCCCGAGCCACGGCGGGGGCGAGGCGGTCGGCGTGGAGAGAACGACGCCGATGCCATGGTCGTGCATCAGATCCATGAGCCGGTCGAGCCACCCGAACTCCCGTGCCCCCGGCCGTGGTTCGAGCTTCGCCCAGGAGAAGACGCCGAGCGTGACCGAGTTGACGCGGGCCTCTTTCATCAGGCGTACGTCATCGAGCCAGACCTCCTCCGGCCACTGCTCGGGGTTGTAGTCACCGCCGTAGAGGACACGACCGCGGGTGACATCACCGAGCGCGGGCAGATGGGACGTACGCATGACAGACCTCGTTCTATGAAAGCGGGGGACCGGAGAGCCCCAAAGGGGCGCGGGGAACTGCGCGACAAGCCACAACGAACCCGCAGCCGCCGGACGGTCCGCAGCCCCCTCTGATCAGGCACCCCGTCACCCCTTAACCGCCCCAGTCAACATGCCCTTCTTGAAATGCCGCTGCACAAACGGCGACAGCACAGCCACCGGCAACAGAGCCATCACCATCACAGCCATCTGCACAGCAAGCCCGGACAACTGCCCGGTCTTGATCGCCTGCCCCAATCCCACCGGCGCCTCCTGCTTCTGCACCAGCTGGATCATGACATTCTGCAACGGCATCATGTCCTGCTCGTTCAGATACAGCGACGCATTGAACCAAGCACTCCAGTACCCCACCGCGTAAAACAACGTGATCACCGCGATGACGGCCCGCGACAACGGCATGACGATCTGCCAGAGAATCCGGAAATCCCCCGCCCCGTCGATCCGCGCACTGTCGATCAGCTCCTGCGAGATCCCCATGAAGAACCCCCGCAGCACCAGGATGTTGAAGACACTGATCGCGCTCGGCAGGATCAACGCGAGGTACGTGTCGGTCAGCCCGAGCGTCTGCACCAGCAGATACGTGGGAATGAGCCCGGCGCTGAAGAACATCGTCGCCAGCAGCGTCATCAGAATCCACCGGTGCGCCAGCGACCCGGTCCGGGACAACCCGTACGCACACAGCACGGACACGGTCATCGAGAAGACCGTACCGACCAGCGTGACCAGCACACTGATGATCGCGGCCCGCGTGACCTGACCGCCGCTGAGCAGCTCCGTGTAGGCGATGAAGGTGATGTCCTTGGGGATCATCACCAGCCCACCGGCCTCGTCGATGGTCTTGCGCGTGGACAGACTGGTGACCACCACGATCCACAACGGAAAGAGAATCGCGAAGCAGGCAAGCCCCAGGACCAGCCCCTTGCCCGCCAGCCCCACCTTGGTGGGCTCCTCCTCCCACACGGGCCGGGGAGGTGCGGCCCAACGCCCGGGCCTGCGCACGGGTTTGTCGATGACGGCGGTCACTTCTTGTACACCCCCTGCTCGCCCATGAGATGGGCCACCTTGTTCGCGGCGAGGACCAGTCCGATACTGACGACGCCCTTGACGAGTCCGGCGGCGGCCGCGTAGCCGAAGTCCTGGTTGCGGACGCCGTTCCACCACACGAAGGTGTCGAGGACTTCCGCGGCGCCCGGTCCCACCGCGTCGCGTTGCAGCAGGATCTGCTCGAAGCCGACGGTGAGGGCGTCGCCGACGCGCAGCACCAGCAGCAGCGCGATCACCGGCCGCAGCGCGGGCAAGGTGACATGCCACATGCGCCGCCAGCGGTTCGCGCCGTCCATCGCGGCGGCCTCGTACAGATCGGGGCTGACGGCGGCCAGCGCGGCGAGGAAGACGATGATCCCCCAGCCGGCGTCCTTCCACACGGTCTGCGCGGTGACCAGGAACTTGAAGGTCTCCGGGTCGGTCATGACGCTCAGGCCGTCATAGCCGTGGTCGCGCAGCAACGTCGAGAGCAGCCCGGCGCCGCCGAGCAGCTGCTGGAAGACGGCGATGACCAGCACCCAGGAGAAGAAGTGCGGCAGATAGAGAACGGCCTGCGCGATCGCCCGCACCCGGGGCCTGACCACGCTGTTGATGAGCAGCGCGAGCAGGACCGGGATCGGGAAGAACAGCACGAGCTGGAGGAAGAACAGCACCAGGGTGTTCTCGAGCGCCTGCCAGAAGGCGGAGTCCTCGAAGATCCGCTGGAAGTTCTCCACTCCCACCCATGGGCTGTTCAGGATGGAGACGATGCCGTTCTCGCTGATGTAGGGGTCGTAGTCCTGGAAGGCGACCACGTTGCCGAGGATCGGCACGTAGTTGAAGAGCAGGACCAGGACGACGGCCGGCAGCGTCATCAGCAGCAGGACGCGATCGCGCCGGAACCTCAGTCGCAGGCTCAGCTTGTCCGGGGGGCGTTTCCCCGGTGAGCCGGTGGATCCGGTGGATCCGGTGGCGCCGCCGGACGTCGCCGGGGTCTTCGCCGTCGTGTCGGCCTCGGCCCTGCTCCGAGGCACCGTGCTGTGGGACACGGCCGTTCTCCTTGCCTCGGTGCCCGGTCAGTTGGCCGCGGAGCCGTTCTCGTCGAGGATCTGCTGGTACCAGTCGCGCAGCCGGTCGCCGCCCTTGCTCTTCCAGTCGGAGACCCACTGCTGCATGTCGCTGATCTTCTTGCGGCCGCGGACGACGTCGTCCTCCATCTGCTCCATGTCGTTGGTGAGGTTGGTGTAGCGGCCCGGCTCGGTGATCTGCATGCCCCAGAAGGAGGACTTCTTGGTGAAGGCACCCATCCGCTGCTGCCACTCGACCTGGCCCTTGGCGACCTCGGGGAAGTCGGGGTGCGCAGTGGTCGCGGCGGGGCTCGCCACCATGACGTAGGCGTTCATCACTTCGATGTTGCCCTGGTCGGTCTTGGTGGGGACGCCGTCCTTGACGGTGTAGTGGGTGCCCTCCACGCCGTAGTTGGTCATCATGTACTCCTTGGTGCCGTACGGCGCCGCGGTGACGTTCGCGACGGCGAGCACGTCGCGGATGACCGACTCGGAGGCCTTCTTGTTGACGAAGGCGAAGATGCCGGCGGGCTGTTCGGCCCATATGGTGGGGTTGCCGCCGTCGTGGCCCCAGACATCCATGCCCCAGACCTTGAACTCCGGGTTCTGGGTGGCCTGTTCAGTGGTGCGGCTCCACCACTGCGAGATGTTGTTGGCGTAGATGAGGAACTCGCCCGCCGCGAACTTGGGCCCCGGGTCCGGGGAGTTCTTGCCCATCTTGGCGTCGGGGTGGACGACGCCCGCCTCGAAGAGCTTGCGGGACCACTCCAGCGCTTCGAGGTACTCCTCGGTCTCGATGCGGTAGACCAGCTTGCCGTCGACCAGGTTCCAGCCGAGCGGCTTCTCGCTGCCGGAGAACACGCCGAAGGCCTGGAAGGCGGTCCACTTCATGTCCAGGCACGCCCAGCGCTTGGCCTTGGCGTTGGTGATGTCCTTGGCCAGGGCCATGAACTCGTCGCAGGACTTGGGGACTTCGTAGCCCTCTTTGTCGAAGATGTCCTGGCGGTACAGGGGCACGATGCCGGGCGCCCACGGGGACGGTTGCGGCAGGCCCAGCAGCTTGCCGCCGAAGATGGAGCGCCGCCAGGCGTCCGTGGGGATCGCCGCGAGGTTCGGGTAGTCCTTGACCGCGTCGCCGGACAGGTAGGGGCCGAGGTCGGCGAACTTGCTGATGATGGCGCTGGGTATCTTGCCGCCCATGTTCCAGCCGGGGACCACCACGACGTCAGGGATGTCGCTGGAGGCGAGCACCGCGCCGAGCTTCTGGTCGTAGGTGTTGCCGTCCTGGTTCTGCCACTGGACGTCGACACCGATCAGGTCGTTCATCCCCGTGTAGTAGGGGTTGTTGCCCTTCGGGGGTGAGCCCCAGAACGGCGACATGATGGTGATCTTGGAGCCCTTGCCGAGCTTCTTGGGCACCGAGGTCTTCAGGCCGGCGAGGTCGAGCTTGCTCGTGAAGCCGACCGCGGATCCGTTCTTGGCGGGGATGTCGGGTGTCACCACGTTGTTGGTGACATACGCCGGCAGCAGCTTCTTGGCGTCCTTCCCCGACGTGGTCCCCTCCCGCGACCCGCTCTCCGATCCGCCGCAGGCGGCAAGCAGCGGCATCCCTCCACCCACCGCCACAGCGGCGATCGCCGTGTTGGCGAGGAAGGTTCTCCGGCTGGGAGCGGCGGAGGCGGAAGCGGCGTTCGGCGTCATTGCGTCAACCCTTCATGGCGCACCAGGACACCCGGCGGAGGCCGTCGGCTGCGGTGTCGTGAGAGGAACTGGCTGTAGTCGAAGCGCTTCGATGTTGCTGTGAGGTTAAGTGAACCCCCAGGGGTGCACAAGGGTCGCTTCCAAGATTCCTCCGACGCTTGGCAGTCGACCTTTTGTTATGCACCGCTTGAACTGACAGTGTTGATGTCTTGACACCCGGCCTTGCGTCGAACCAGCATCGAAGCGCTTCGAAAGAGCCGAGCCGATCCATCGCAAGGGGTTCCCCACGTGACCGCACAGACGCCGCACACGCCACCTTTTCGCGATCCGCAGCTGCCCGTCGCGAAGCGCATCGACGATCTGCTGTCGCGGCTGACCCCGGACGAGAAGACCGGATTCCTGCACCAGTTCGCCCCGGCCGTGGAACGGCTCGGCGTCGCGGCCTTCCGCACCGGCCAGGAGGCGCTGCACGGCGTGGCGTGGATGGGCCCCGCGACGGTGTTCCCGCAGGCGGTGGGCCTGGGCGCGACCTGGAACCCGGATCTCGTACGACGGGTCGGCGACGCCGTGTCCAAGGAGATCCGGGCGCTGCGCGTCCGCGACGACCGCGTGGGCCTGAACGTCTGGTCGCCGACCGTCAATCTCCTCCGCCACCCCCTGTGGGGCCGCAACGAGGAGGGCTACTCCGAGGACCCGAAGCTCACCTCCGCCATCGCCACCGCGTACACGCACGGCCTGCGCGGCGACCACCCCACGTACTGGCGCACGGCCCCGGTCCTGAAGCACTGGCTCGCCCACAACAACGAGACGGACCGCGCCGTCAGCTCCGCCTCCGTTCGCCCGCGCGTCCTGCACGAGTACGACCTGCGCGCCTTCCGCGAGACGGTGGAGGCGGGCGCGGTGGCCGGGGTCATGCCGGCGTACAACCTCGTCAACGGCCGCCCGAACCACGTCTCGCCGTACCTGCGCGAGCATCTGCGCACCTGGAGCGAGGACGAGTTGCTGGTCTGCTCGGACGCGGGCGCGCCCTCCAACCTGGTCGACCACGAGCACTACTTCGACACCCACGAGGAGGCGACCGCCGCCGCGCTCCTCGCCGGCGTCGACAGCTTCACCGACCACGGCACGGACAGCTCGCAGATCGTCACGCGGGTCCAAGGCGCCCTGGACCAGGGCCTGTTGACGGAGGCCGATCTCGACGCGGCGGTCCACCGCCAGCTCTCGGTCCGTTTCCGGCTCGGCGAGTTCGACGCGTACGACGAGAGCGGCGCCTTCGACACCCCGGAGCACCGCGCGCTCGCGCGGGAGGCGGCCGAGCAGGCGATCGTCCTGCTCAAGAACGACGGCCTGCTCCCCCTGGCCCCCGACACCCGCCTCGCCGTCGTCGGTCTGCTCGCCGACGAGTGCAAGCTCGACTGGTACAGCGGCACGCTCCTGCACCGCTCGTACACCGCTGGAGGGCCTGTACGAGCGGTTCGGCGCCGAGCGGGTGGAGTTCGCGGAGGGGGTGGACCGCGTACGGCTGCGGACGTCGGACGGTTCCTACCTGCACGTTCCCGCCGCGGAGGGGGTCGACGAAGTCCGCGGCGCCGAGGGCGCGTTGGACCCCGCGCTGCTCGCGGGCCGTACCGACCTCCCGCCGCTCACCACCGACGCCACCGGCTCCGAACTCGCCCTCGTCGACTGGGGCGAGGGCCTCCTGACCCTGCGCGCCCCCGACGGCCGCTACCTCTCGGTCGCCGACGACGGCTGCGTACGGGCCTCCGCCGACCAGCCCGGAGGCTGGATCGTCCAGGAGACGTTCCGCCTGGAACCGCACGAGAACGGACACCTCCTCAGGCACGTCGGTACGGGTCGCCACGTCTCTGTCGCCGCCGACGGCGTGAAGGTTGCCGAGGAGAACCCGGAGATCTTCCGGCTGGAGATCGTCGAACGCGGCGAGGACGCGGTGGCGCGCGTCGCCGCGCAGGCGGACGTGGTCCTCGTCGTCGCGGGCAACGACCCGCACATCAACGGCCGCGAGACCGAGGACCGTACGACGCTGCGCCTGCCCGACCACCAGGAGCGCCTGCTGCGCGCGGCCCGTACCGCGAACCCCGCCACGGTGCTGACGCTGGTCTCCGCCTACCCGTACGCGGTCGAGACGGCCGCCCTCCCCGCCCTGCTCTGGACCGCACACGGCGGCCAGGCGGCCGGCACCGCCCTGGCCCGGGTCCTCGCCGGTGACGCCTCCCCCGCGGGTCGCCTCCCGCAGACCTGGTACGCCGACGACGCCGACCTCCCGGACCTGCTCGACTACGACGTGATCGGCGCCCGCCAGACCTACCTCTACTTCGAGGGCACGCCCCTGTTCCCCTTCGGCCACGGCCTGTCGTACGCGTCCTTCTCGTACGCCGATCCGTCGGTCCGGGTGGAGGGGGAGACGGTGCACGTCTCCTTCAGCGTCACCAACACCGGTGATGTGACCGCCGACGAGGTCGCCCAGCTCTACACCCGGGCCGTGGACCCGTCGGTCCCGCGCCCGCGCCGCGAGCTGGTGGCCCACCGCCGCATCACGCTCTCCCCGGGGTCGACCGAGCAGCTGGCCTTCGAAGTCCCGCTGTCCGCCTTCGAGTTCTGGGACGTCGCACACGGGAGGTGGCGGCGCGAGCCGGGCCCGTACGACGTCCTGGCCGGCGCGTCCAGCGAGGACATCCGCCTGCGGACGACCCTCGTCCTCGACGGCGAGCCCGCCACGCCCCGCCCGGTCGCCCGACTCGGCCTGGACGCGGCCGACTTCGACGAGCAGAGCGGATCGATGATCGTGGACCGTACGAAGGTGGCGGGCGACGCGGTGACGCCTGCGGGCAGCTCAGCGGCCGAACTCGTCTACCGTGCCTGCGACTTCGGGACGGGTGTCACTCAGGTGAGTGCGACGGTGGCGGGCGTGGGCGCGGTGGAGGTGTCGCTGGACGGCGGCCCCGCGCTGGCGGTCCTGGAGGCGGTCGCGGGATCGGGCCCGTACGACTACACCACCCTCGGCGCCGATCTCAACGGCGCGGGTGTGCACGACGTGTACCTCAGGCTGCGCGGCCCGGTGCGGCTCGCGCATGTCGGCTTCTCCGGTTGAGGGTCCGGAGCAGGCCGGCACAGAGAAGGGGCCCGGCACCGGAAGGCATCGGTGCCGGACCCCTTCGGGAACTCTATATGAAAATGGTTCCCATGAGCTAGAGGGTGAGGCCCGTGAGTACCAGCACCCGCTCGTAGGTGTAGTCGTCCATCGCGAACTTCACGCCCTCACGGCCGACACCGGACTGCTTGGCTCCGCCGTACGGCATCTGGTCGGCGCGGTAGGAGGGCACGTCGCCGATGACGACACCGCCGACCTCCAGGGCGCGGTGGGCCCGGAAGGCGACCTGGAGGTCGTGCGTGAAGACGCCCGCCTGGAGGCCGTACTTGGAGTCGTTGGCGGCGGCGAAGGCCTCGGCCTCCCCATCGACCTTCTGGACGGTGAGGACCGGCCCGAAGACCTCCTCGCAGGAGATCGTCGTGTCGGCCGGTACGTCGGTGAGGACGGTCGGCGCGTACGAGGCGCCGTCGCGCTTGCCACCGGTGAGGAGCGTGGCACCGGCGTCGACGGCCTCCTGCACCCAGGCCTCCACGCGCTTGGCGGCGTCCTCGCTGACCAGCGGGCCGACATCCGTCGTGTCGTCGCTCGGGTCGCCGGTGACCTGGGCCTCGACGGCGGCGACGATGCGCGGCAGCAGGCGGTCGTAGACGGACGCGTCGGCGATGACCCGCTGCACGGAGATGCAGGACTGGCCGCCCTGGTAGTTCGAGAACGTGGCGATGCGGGTGGCCGCCCAGTCGAGGTCGGCGTCGGAGGCGTAGTCACCGAGCACCACGGCCGCACCGTTTCCGCCCAGCTCCAGCGTGCAGTGCTTGCGCGGCACCGAGTCCATGATCGCGTAGCCGACCTTCTCGGAACCCGTGAAGGAGATCACCGGCAGCCGCTCGTCCTGGACGAGGGCGGGCATACGGTCGTTGGTGACCGGGAGGATCGACCAGGAACCGGCGGGCAGCTCCGTCTCGGCGAGCAGGTCGCCGATGATCAGGGCGGAGAGCGGGGTCGCCGGGGCCGGCTTCAGGATGATCGGCACGCCCGCCGCGATCGCCGGGGCGATCTTGTGGGCGCAGAGGTTCAGCGGGAAGTTGAAAGGCGCGATACCGAGGACGACGCCCTTCGGGAACCGTCGCGTGAGGGCGAGTCGGCCCTGCCCGCCGAGGTCGGTGTCGAGACGCTGGGCCTCGCCGCCGTTGAAACGCCGGGCCTCCTCAGCGGCGAACCGGAACACGGACACCGCCCGGCCCACCTCGCCCCGGGCCCACTTGATCGGCTTGCCGTTCTCCGCGGAGATCAGCTGCGCGATCTCCTCTGTGCGCTCGACGAAACGCCGGCTGACGTGGTCGAGGGCGGCGGCGCGGACGTGGGCGGGCGTGGCGGCGAACTCGTCCCGGACGGCATACGCGGCGGCGACAGCCTCCTCGATCTGCGCGTCGCTCGGTACGGCAACCTTGCCTACGGTCCGGCCGTCCCACGGCGAGGTGACATCGAAGCTGGCCTCGCCGGTGGCCTGGCGGCCGGCGAGCCAGAAGGCGTGGGTGGAAGTCATGTCCCGGCCCTTCCGCGTTGGGGGTGTGCGATGGCGTTCGGGTCCACGGTAGGGGTGGGGATGCGCATGGTCGTTTGTCCGGAGCGGAGTGGTGAGTGGTGGGGGCGCGCCGGTTTGGCGGGGGCGAACAAACCCGGCGGCCACTACTCGGCCGACGTAGCCTTCAGCGCCAGCCAAAGCTCCATCCGCGCGTCCGGATCATCCAGCGACCGCCCGATGATCTCCTCCACCCGCCGCATCCGATACCGCAGCGTGTGCCGGTGTACACCGAGGTCGGCAGCCGCAGCGTCCCACTGCCCATGCCGCGACAGCCACGCCCGCAGCGAGGCGACCAGATCCCCCCGCCCCTTCGCATCGTGCTCGTACAGCGGCCGCAGCAACCCGTCCGCAAACGCCTTCACCGCATCATCCGCGAGCAACGGCACCACAGACCCCGCCGCCAACTGCTCATGCTCGACGGCCACCCGCCCCCGCCGCCGAGCCACGGACAACGCCTGCTCGGCCTGCTTGTAGGCAGCCGCGGCGGCGATCGGCCCGACGGGGGCCGACAGACCCACGACCAGTTCGTCCTCGTCGGCCAGCGCCTGCTCCGACCCCGCACCCCGCGCCGCCTCCAGGGCCGCCGCGAACTCCCCGCACGCGGCCACCGCGGCCCCGCCGTCCGCGGCCAGCGCCACCAGCCGCTCCCCCTCCGGCACCACCAGGACGACCTCACCCGCCCGCGCACCCGCCGACTCCATGACCTCGGCGAGCCCGGCCAGCGCCTCCCCGTCCGCGGCGGCGGGCTCGGCGACGATCACGCGGAAGGGCGCGTCGAGGAGACCGCCGTACAGATCCCCGGCCACCGCGCGGGCATGGTCCGGCTCCCCGGCGAGCAGCATCCGCAGCACCGCAGCACCGAGCCGCTGCTCGGCGGCATGCAGGGGCCGGGATCGTTCCGTCGTCAGCGTCAGCAAGGCGATGGCCGAATGGACGGCGTACCGCTCGGCCGTGCCGAGCGCCGCCGCCGTACCCACCGCGAGCGCCGCCCGTGGCCGCCGGCCCGTGCCGAGGGAGTGCAGCTCGATCCGGTCCTCGTTCTCCGGCCCGCCCACCACCGAGGAGGCCGGCGCGGGCCGCTCCCCCAGCCGTTCCACGTCCGCCGTCAGCCGCGCGGCCCGGCGGCTCGCCCACTCCGGCGCGGTCGCGACGACGGCGCCCGAGGCGTCGTACAGCGCGGCCCATCCGTCGACCTGCGAGGCGAGCGAGCCGAGCAGCCCCTCGGGCCCGTCCGTCAACGCCTGCTTGGTCAGCTCGCGTTGGGCCGCGAACCCGGCCGTCACCGCCCGGTACTGGTCGGCCGCGATCGCCGCCGAGACGGCCTTGCTGATGGCGAGAAACGGTGTACGGCGTGGCACCTCCAGCAGCGGCAGGCCCTCTTCCTGCGCCGCGTCGACGAGAGCCTTGGGGGTCTCCTCGTAGTTGACCCCGACGGCGAAGCCGAGCCCGACGACCCCCGCCCCCACCAGCCGTTTCACATACCGCCGCATCGCCTCCGGATCCTCCGCGTCCAGCTTCAGCGCGGTGATCAGCAGCAGTTCCCCGCCCTCCATGTACGGCACGGGATCGGCCAGCTCGCTGACATGCGCCCAGCGGACGGGCACGTCCAGCCGGTCCTCGCCCGCGCGCACGGTGAGCTTGAGCGCGGAGTGGTGGACGAGGGAGGCGAGCGTGGGGGGCATGGAGCCTTCAGGTAGGTGAGGGTTACGTGATCCTTGTGATCCTTTGGCCGCCACGTATGAACGACCTATGCCGATTCTGCCTCACCGTACGGTCGCCGCACTCCCTCTTGTCCGGCTGTCAGTCCCGCAGATCCACCAGCAGCGGCGGCGCGTGCTCCCCCTGCACGGTCGTCAGCGACAGCACCGCATGCCCCGGCGGCACGCCGTGCGCCAGCTCGGACGCGGACCACCGCTCCCGCTCGACCTGTCGCACGGTCACCGCCCGCGCGGTCGGCGCCTTGCCGGTGATCACGCGCCGCAGCATGTGCACGGCCTTCCCGGCCGGGGTCTCGGCGATGATCTGCCGGTCGGTGACATCCCGCGCCTCGGTCCACTCCTTGCCCCACACCTCGGCGAAGTCCTGCCCGTCCCACGGTGTCAGCCCGGACAGCGCCATCCGGCATCCGGCGGCCCCGAGCAGCGGACCGCGCAGCGGCCTCGGTACGTCGTCGAGGGTGCGCAGGGTCAGGACGACTCCGGCATGCGCGGACCGCAGCCGCTGAATACCTCGTACCGCTTCGGGCGTGACGACACCCGAGGCGTCGTCCAGGATCAGACAGGCGAACAGCGAACGGTCCTCCCGCACCGCCACACTCGCCGTGAACTGCGCGAGCACCAGCCGCGCCAGCATCCGCGAGGCGTCCGCGTGCCCGCGCTCGGGCAGATCGATCCGCACCCGCACCGGATGGTCGAGGGCCTTGAGCGAGAACGGCCGCGACTGCCCCGACGTGTCGAAGAACCCCGCGAACGCCGGCCGGTCCAGCAGCGCCACCCGGTCCGCGAGGACCCCGGCCACATCGCCCGGCTGCCCCATCTGCCGTGCCCGCGCGTCCAGTTCACGCAGCAGCGACTCCTGGCCGGAGCCCTGGAGTCCGGTACGCAGCGCATCGAGCGGACCGGGCGCCCCGTCGAGCAGCTGCCGCAGTTCCGGCACGGACGGGAAGCGTCCGTGGACCGCCCGGAACGGCCCGAGCAACTGCGCGAGCACCGTCGTGGACCGGCGGCTGTCACTGCCCGGATGCGGATCGGCCAGATCCCCCACGAGCGCCTCGGCGAGCACGGCCGCGGCCTCATCGGGGTCCGTGGTCCCGCCGTACAGGTCCAGGTCGTACACGGATTCCGGATTCCCGATCCGTACGACGACGTCATACGCGTCGGCCGGGCCGAGCCCGGCGCCCGCCCCGCCGACCACGACGACCGCGGCCCGCCCGGCGAGCGCGTGCAGGCACAGCGACTCGGCGAGCGGTCGGACGACGCTCCCGGTCTTGCCGGAACCCGCCGGCCCCACGGCCAGCAGCGACGTGCCGAGCAACTCGGGACCGAGGCCCAGGCCGGCGCCTCGGTAGGCATACGGGTTGCGGGCGTCGTCGGCCGTCGTACCGAGCCGCACCTGCCCGGTGAGCAGGTCGTGCCGGGCCACCCGGGTCGGCAGATCACGCGCCCCGGAGGGGTGCAGACAGGCGGCGGCGCCGTCCTTCAGCACGGCACCGGTGAAGGTGGCGAGACTGTGCCGACCGGTGCGTACGCCCTGCCAGGCGCGGGCGATCCGGGCGTGGTCCACGTCCCGCATGAGCCCTTGGCGCGCCTCGGCGGCGAGCCGCTCGGCAGCGTCGGCGGCACCGGCGGCACGGAGGGCGGGCCAGGCGGCGGGGTCCTCTTCGGGGGCGGGCGGGCGCTCGTTCGTCCGGGGGGTCCGGCGCCAGGCAGGGGGGCCGTAGCGGCGCCAGATCTCGCCCCAGCGGCCGAGCCGGCCGACGCCGACCATGATGATCAGCGCGATCACCACGTAGTAGGCGTAGACGACCACGACGGCGGCGAAGCTGTGCGGTTCGACCCAGGACTCGGGGATCATCGCGTAGAGCGGCAGCAGCCACCAGCCACCGAGATAGCCGTTCCACAGCAACGACCAGATCAGCCAGCCGACCAGGAACGCGATCAGCGCTCCGCCGATCAACTGCCGCCCCGGAATGACCTCCGGCTCCTCCGCCGGCCGCGGCCGGTGCCCGAACCGCCACACGCCGGGCGCCGCCTCCGGCCGGGGTGCCCGCAGCCACGCCAGGAACGCCGTGCCGTCCGGCCGTGGCGGCACACCCGGTGCCTCCGCAGGCCGCGGCGGCACCGCGGGCACGGCCGGCGGTCCCGCCGGACGCGGCACAGGATTCGCATGCGTACCCCGCGCGTCCTGCGTCCCGTCGCTGTCCATCGCGCTTGCCCCCTGAGCAGCCGTTCCGTCCACCATCCGCGAGTCAATCTAACGCCCCGGCAAGGGGAGTTCACCGCTAGCACCGTCCGGCGCGCGGAGCGGACCAACATGCTCCGGATATCGTCGTCCCTTCATATCGCACGCGGAGGACGAAACGGGGATGTGATCGTGGCCACGCGCCGCACGGCCCGCACGCTGGCCGCGCACCCCTGGCGTCCGGTCGACTGCGAGGTCCGTATGCCACGCCGCGTGGTCTCCGTCCCCGGCGGTGCCCGTCCGCTCGGCGTCGCTATGTCCACCGCGGACAACCGGAATCCCTGACAACGCCCACATGGAGCATGCCCACCCCCCGCTCCCGGTCCTAGCCTGCGAGAAAAGAAGAGAACGCCAAAGCGTCCGCACCACCCCAGGAGCCCCTCATGACCGCAATCCCGCAGGAGCGCCGCGTCGTCACCGCCATCCCCGGTCCGAAGTCGCAGGAGCTGCAGGCCCGCCGTGTCGCCGCGGTCGCGCAGGGCGTGGGCTCCGTGCTGCCGGTGTTCACCGCGCGGGCGGGCGGCGGGATCATCGAGGACGTCGACGGCAACCGGCTGATCGACTTCGGGTCGGGCATCGCCGTCACGTCCGTCGGCGCGTCCGCCGAGGCTGTCGTACGCCGGGCGTCCGCGCAGCTCGCCGACTTCACCCACACCTGTTTCATGGTCACGCCGTACGAGGGGTACGTCGAGGTCGCGGAGGCGCTGGCGGAGCTGACGCCGGGCGACCACGCCAAGAAGTCCGCGCTGTTCAACAGCGGCGCCGAAGCCGTCGAGAACGCCGTCAAGATCGCCCGTGCGTACACCAAGCGGCAGGCCGTCGTCGTCTTCGACCACGGCTACCACGGCCGTACGAACCTCACGATGGCGCTGACCGCCAAGAACATGCCGTACAAGCACGGCTTCGGGCCGTTCGCGCCCGAGGTGTACCGCGTGCCGGTGGCGTACGGCTACCGCTGGCCGACCGGGCCGGAGAACGCGGGCCCCGAGGCCGCCGCGCAGGCCATCGACCAGATGTCCAAGCAGGTCGGGGCGGACAACATCGCCGCGATCATCATCGAGCCGGTGCTCGGCGAGGGCGGCTTCATCGAGCCGGCGAAGGGCTTCCTGCCGGCCGTGCGGAAGTTCGCCGCCGACAACGGGATCGTCTTCGTCGCCGACGAGATCCAGTCCGGCTTCTGCCGTACCGGCCAATGGTTCGCCTGTGAGGACGAGGGCATCGTTCCCGACCTGATCACGACCGCGAAGGGCATCGCCGGTGGCCTCCCGCTCGCCGCGGTGACCGGTCGCGCCGAGATCATGGACGCCGCGCACGCCGGTGGCCTCGGCGGCACCTACGGCGGTAACCCGGTCGCCTGCGCCGGTGCGCTCGGCTCGATCGAGACCATGAAGGAGCTCGACCTCAACGCCCGGGCGAAGGCGATCGAGGCGACGATGAAGGCCCGGCTGTCCGCGATGGCCGAGAAGTTCGACATCGTCGGCGACGTGCGCGGCCGTGGCGCGATGATCGCCATCGAGCTGGTCAAGGACCGCACCACCAAGGAGCCGAACCCGCAGGCCACCGCCGCGCTCGCCAAGGCCTGCCACCAGGAGGGCCTGCTGGTCCTGACCTGTGGCACCTACGGCAATGTGCTCCGCTTCCTGCCCCCGCTCGTCATCGGCGAGAACCTCCTGAACGAGGGCCTCGACATCATCGAGCAGGCTTTCGCCCGCATCTGAGCCGAACCGTGGTTGATCCCTGGATCACCTCATGAATCCCACCCGTCCCAGCCCTGTCTCCCACCAGGATTCCAGGGCCGGCACGGCGGCCGTCAGAGCGTGTGAAGAACGTGTGCGAGGTGGATGACGGGACGCGATTCCGTCTGTCTTACGCCCACCCCCTGCCGTAGGTTCTACCCAGATGAGAGATACACCCCGCCCACAGGGGACTGTGGGCGGCAACAGGCCGGGGCCTCCCCAGCTTCGACCTGGTCGTGCCCTCGCGCACACAACCGGAGCCTCTGGCTCTGGATCTCCTCACCGATCGGACAGTCGCCCGCCCCAAACCCCCCGGGGCGGCCGACCATCCGATCTGATCGGCCGCCCCGGAACCACCCCCCCTGTTCCGGGGCGGCCGGCCTCCTTCCTTCTCCTTCTCGGCCTTCCGGCCCTTCTCTTCGCGCTGATCACCTGGCAGGTCGTCGTCGACGGCCCGCTGCTGCGTCTCGACGCGCGCGTCAGCCGGGCCCTGGTCCACCCGGACCGGATCTCCGGTCTCCTCGCCGACCTGGGCAGTGTCCCGGTCGCGGTGCCGGTTCTCGTGGTCGCCCTCGGGTACTCCGCCTGGCGCGCCCGCCGCAGTGGTACAGACCGCTGGTGGCTGCCGGCCACCGCGGCGGCCGTCCTGATGGCGCTCGTCCCGGCCCTGGTCGTCCCGCTGAAGGTACTGACGGACCGCCCCGGCACCCCGGCCGTGCCGCCCGCCACCGGCTACTACCCCTCCGGCCACACGGCCACGGCCGCCATCGCCTACGGCTGTGCGACCCTGCTCCTCCTCACCTGGCTCCGCACGGCCCGGGCCCGCCGCGCACTCGTCCTCCTCTGCGTCGCCGTCAACGCCGGTGTCGGCTTCGGCCTGGTCCGCCGCGGCTACCACTGGCCACTGGACGTGGTGGCCAGTTGGTGCCTCGGCGCGGTGCTGCTGACGGCGTTCGTGCTGTGCGTGCGCCTGGGCGTCAGCCGAAGTAGCCGTCGAACGTCCGCTGGAACTCCCAGTTCGCATAGCGGTCCCAGTTGATCGACCACGTCATCAGGCCGCGCAGGGCGGGCCAGGTGCCGTGGGTGGTGTACGAGCCGCAGTTGCTCTTCTTCGTCAGGCAGTCGAGGGTTTTCACGACCTCGGCGGGGGCCACGTAGCCGTTGCCCGCGTTGATGGAGGCCGGCATGCCGATGGCGACCTGGTCGGGGCGCAGGGGCGGGAAGACGTTGCTCGCGTTGCCCGCGACCGGGAAGCCGGTGAGCAGCATGTCGGTCATGGCGATGTGGAAGTCGGCGCCGCCCATGGAGTGGTACTGGTTGTCGAGTCCCATGATCGGGCCCGAGTTGTAGTCCTGGACATGGAGCAGGGTCAGGTCGTCGCGCAGGGCGTGGATCACCGGGAGGTAGGCGCCCGCCCTCGGGTCCTGGCCGCCCCACTGACCCGTCCCGTAGTACTGGTAGCCGAGCTGGACGAAGAAGGTCTCCGGGGCCATCGTCAGTACGAAGTCGTCGCCGTACTTGGCCTTGAGGGTCTTCAGCGCCGATATCAGGTTCACGATCACCGGCGTCCTGGGGTTCTTGAAGTCCGTGTCGTCGGCGTTGAGGGAGAGCGAGTGGCCCTCGAAGTCGATGTCGAGGCCGTCGAGGCCGTACTCGTCGATGATCTTCGAGACGGAGGAGACGAAGGTGTCGCGGGCCGCGGTGGTCGTCAGCTGTACCTGGCCGTTCTGGCCGCCGATCGAGATCAGCACCTTCTTGCCGGCCGCCTGCTTGGCCTTGATCGCGGCCTTGAAGTCGGCGTCGCTCTCCACGTTCGGGCACTCGGCGACCGGGCAGCGGTTGAAGCGGATGTCGCCGGAGGTGACCGACGTCGGTTCGCCGAAGGCCAGGTCGATGATGTCCCAGCTGTCGGGGACGTCGGCCATCCGCGTGTAACCGGAGCCGTTGGCGAAGCTGGCGTGAAGGTAGCCGACGAGGGCGTGCGGTGGGAGTTCCACGGGATTGCCGGTGCCCGCGGTCGTCGTCGCGGTCACCGTGGGCGTCTTCGCGGACTCGCCCACGTCGTTCAGCGCGGCGACCTGGAAGCCGTACGCCGTGGACGGCGCCAGTCCGGTCACGGTGGCCGAAGTGCCGGTCACCGTCCGGATCTTGGCTCCATCGCGGTAGAGGGCGTAGCCGGAGGCGCCGGCGACCGGGGACCAGGACAGCGCCACGCTGGTGGGGGTGACGGTGCCGACCGTCAGTCCCGTGGGCGCGGCGGGCGGCTGGCCCGCGTCCACACCCGGTCCGGTGAGCGATATGTCGTCGGCGTGGTAGACGCCGGTGCCGTACCAACCGTGCGTGTAGATCGTGACCTTGGTGGTGGCGGCGCCGGTGCGGAAGGTCGTGGTGAGTTTCTGCCAGTCGGGGGCGGACTGGGTCCAGGTGGAGACGTCGGTGGTGCCGGTGCCGGTCGCGCCCAGGTAGACGTAGGAGCCGCGGACGTAACCGGAGAGCGTGTACGGGGAGTCGGGCTTCACGGTCACCGTCTGCGCGCACCGGGCGTTGTCGCTGCCGGCCGGGGTTGCCTGGAGCGCGGAACTGCCGGTGCGTACGGGTGAGTTGACCGTCGTACCGGAGGTGCAGGTCCAGCCGTCGAGGCCGGATTCGAAACCTCCGTTGCGGGCGAGGTCCGCGTCGGCCGCACGGGCGGCCGACGAGAGCGCGGTGATGCCGGACACGGCCAGGACGGTGGCCGTGAGGGCGGCGACGAAGGGTCTGGTGCGATCCACAAGGGCCTCCGGGCATGGGGGAATTGGAGGGTGGAGCGCCGCCAACTTGGTCCAGACCAATCGGGTTGTCAAGACCTCCCGCCGCCGTTCAGCGGTCTTCGTCCGCCGCCATACCCCCCGCCGCCTCATGCATGGCCAGTTCGAGCAGCCCCGGATCGGTGAGGGTGCCGGAGCCGTCCGGCGGTACCAGCCAGCGGACTCCGCCGGTGGCGCGTCCCGGGTACGGCACGACGATCCACGTCCCCGCCCCCGCCGTGCGGATACCCGTGCCGAGCCAGCGGGCGGCCGTGCCCGGTGGCACGAAGAAGCCCATCCGGGCGTCGCCGAAGTCGACCAGTACGGGCCCGAGTTGGTCGATGATGCGGGTCAGTACATCGAGGGTGGGGTAGCCGAGTTCACCCGGCAGGATCAGGACGTCCCAGGCTTTGCCGGCCGGGAGCAGCGCGATCCCCAGGGGGTTGCGCTCCCACTCCCAGCGGCAGGCCTCGGGGTCCGGTGCGACGGACGCTAGCCACTCGACCGCCGTCTTCGCCCCTGTCATGAGAAGACCTCCTTGTCTCTCGTCGACGCAGAGCGCGTCACGAGGGAGAGGGAGGTCTCCCGGCGGCATTACGCGGGTTCGCTCAACCCGTCGGAGTGAACTGAATCACAGGCTCGCATCTGCATCTGCGTCGCCGTCAGCTGTCGAAGCCGAGCCCCAGCCTGTCCATGGTTCTCAGCCACAGATTGCGCCGCCCGCTGTGCGCGTCCGCGCGGGCCAGGGACCACTTCGTCAGCGCGATCCCGGTCCAGGCGAAGGGCTCGGGCGGAAAAGGGAGCGGCTTCTTGCGGACCATGTCGAGTTCCGTGCGCTCCGTGCGCTCCCCCGCCAGCAGGTCCAGCATCACGTCGGCGCCGAAGCGGGTGGCGCCGACACCCAGGCCCGTGAACCCGGCCGCGTAGGCCACCTTCCCCTGGTGTGCGGTGCCGAAGAACGCCGAGAAGCGCGAGCAGGTGTCGATCGCGCCGCCCCACGCGTGCGTGAAGCGCACGCCCTCCAGCTGCGGGAAGCAGGTGAAGAAGTGCCCGGCGAGCTTGGCGTACGTCTCCGGGCGGTCGTCGTACTCGGCCCGCACCCGGCCGCCGTACGGGTAGACCGCGTCGTAACCGCCCCAGAGGATGCGGTTGTCGGCGGACAGCCGGAAGTAGTGGAACTGGTTCGCCGAGTCACCGAGGCCCTGGCGGTTCTTCCAGCCGATGGAGGCCAGTTGGTCAGCCGTCAGCGGCTCGGTCATCAGGGCGTAGTCGTAGACCGGAACGGTGTACGCCCGGACCCGCTTGACCAGGCTGGGGAAGATGTTGGTGCCGAGCGCGACGTGGCGGGCGCAGATCGAGCCGTAGGGGGTGCGTACGGCCATACCGGCGCCGTACGGCTTCAGGGTGAGCGCGGGGGTGTGCTCGTAGAAGCGGACGCCGAGTTCGAGGCAGGCACGCTTCAGGCCCCAGGCGAGCTTGGCGGGATGGAGCATGGCGACGCCGCGGCGGTCGTGGAGGCCCGCCTGGAATGTCGGTGAGTCGACTTGTTCCCGTACCGCTTCGGCGTCCAGGAACTCGACGCCGTCAGCCAGGCCCCGGTGCGCCATCTCCTCGTACCAGTCGCGCAGTTCCCGCGCCTGGTACGTCTCGGTGGCGACGTCGATCTCGCCGGTGCGCTCGAAGTCGCAGTCGATGGAGTAGCGGGCGACCGCCGCCTCGATCTCGTCGAGGTTGCGGGCGCCCAGCTGCTCCAGCTGGTGGATCTCGTCCGGCCAGCGGGCGAGCCCGTTGGCCAGGCCGTGCGTGATCGAGGCGGCGCAGAAGCCGCCGTTGCGGCCCGAGGCGGCCCAGCCCACCTCGCGGCCCTCCACCAGCACCACGTCCCGCTGCGGGTCGCGCTCCTTGGCGATCAGCGCGGTCCACAGTCCGCTGTAGCCACCGCCGACGACGAGCAGATCGCAGGTCTCGGCGCCGGTGAGGGCGGGTTCGGGGCGGGGCTTGGCTGGATCGTCGAGCCAGTACGAGACCGGCTGGGCCTCAGAGAGTGACTTTGTCCAACGGGTCATGCCTTTTGCCTGTTCCGGCGATTGCTGATGACCATTCCGGCCAGCACGAACAGTACGGCGACGATGAACATGGCCGTACCGATGACATTGATCTGAACGGGTGTGCCGCGCTGTGCCGAGCCCCAGACGAACATGGGGAAGGTGACGGTCGAGCCCGCGTTGAAATTGGTGATGATGAAATCGTCGAAGGAGAGCGCGAAGGCTAGCAGCGCGCCCGCGGCGATTCCCGGAGCAGCGATCGGCAGGGTGACCCGGAGGAATGTCTGGAGCGGTCCGGCGTACAGATCCTGCGCCGCCTGCTCCAGCTTCGGGTCCATCGACATCACGCGCGCCTTGACGGCCGTCACGACGAAGCTGAGGCAGAACATGATGTGGGCGATCAGGATCGTCCAGAATCCCAACTGCGCGCCCATGTTCAGGAACAGGGTGAGCAGCGAGGCCGCCATGACGACCTCGGGCATCGCCATCGGCAGGAAGATCAGCGAGTTGACGGCACCCCGCGCGCGGAACCGGTAGCGGACCAGCGCGAAGGCGATCATCGTGCCGAGGACGGTGGCGCCGAGCGTCGCCCAGAACGCGATCTGGAGGCTGACCGACAGCGAGCCGCACATGTCGGCGACACCGCACGGGTCCTTCCAGGCGTCCGTGGAGAACTCCTGCCATTCGTAATTGAAGCGCCCCTTCGGGTTGTTGAAGGAGAACACCGTGACGACGACGTTCGGCAGCAGGAGATAGCCGAGGGTCACCAGTCCCGCGATGACGACGAAATGACGCTTGAGCCAGTTGACGAAGGCCATTTAAACCAGATCCTCCGTTCCGGACCTGCGGATGTAGAGGGTGACCATGATGAGGATCGCGGCCATCAGGATGAAGGAGAGGGCCGCGGCCGTCGGATAGTCGAGAATCCGCAGGAACTGGGTCTGGATGACATTGCCGACCATGCGGGTGTCGGTCGAGCCGAGCAGATCGGCGTTGACGTAGTCACCGGCCGCCGGGATGAAGGTCAGCAGCGTGCCGGAGACGACACCCGGCATCGACAGCGGGAAGGTGACCTTCCGGAAGGTCGTGATCGGCTTGGCGTAGAGATCGCCCGCCGCCTCGTGCAGCCGCCCGTCGATGCGCTCCAGCGAGGAGTACAGCGGCAGGATCATGAACGGCAGGAAGTTGTACGTCAGACCGCACACGACGGCCAGCGGAGTGGCCAGCACGCGGTCGCCGGAGGTCCAGCCGAGCCAGCTGGTGACGTCCAGGACGTGCAGGGTGTTGAGGGCGCCGACGACCGGCCCGCCGTCCGCGAGGATCGTCTTCCAGGCGAGCGTACGGATCAGGAAGCTGGTGAAGAACGGCGCGATCACCAGGATCATGATCAGGTTCCGCCAGCGGCCCGCACGGAACGCGATCAGGTACGCCAGCGGATAGCCGAGGACCAGACACAGGATCGTCGCCGCGCCGGCGTACAGCACCGAGCGCAGGAACTGCGGGTAGTACTCGGACAGCGCGTCCCAGTACGTCGCGAAGTGCCAGGTGACCTTGTAGCCCTCCTCCAGGGAGCCCGTCTGCACGGACGTGGAGGCCTGGTAGATCATCGGCATCGCGAAGAAGACCAGCAGCCAGAGGATGCCGGGCAGCAGCAGCACGTACGGCGTCCAGCGGCCCCGCTTGCGAGGCGGCTTCTTCTCCGGGGCCGGCGCGAGAGGCGGTGGCGCCTCGGTGAGGGTCGCCATCAGACCGCCGCCTCTTCTTCGATCCCCGCGTCGATGTCCTGGGCGGCGTCGAGGCCGAAGGTGTGCGCCGGGCTCCAGTGCAGGACGACGTCGGCGCCGGGGACGAGCCGGGCGTCGCGGTCGATGTTCTGGGCGTAGACCTCGAACTCGGGGCAGACCGGGCTGTCGATGACGTACTGCGTGGAGACCCCGATGAACGACGTGGCCGCGATCTTGCCGGTGATGCGGTTGCGGGCCGCGGGGATCTCGCCCGCGTCGTCCGCGTGGGTGAGGGTGATCTTCTCCGGGCGGACGCCGACCAGCACCTTGCCGCCGGTCGTCGTGGGCGCGGAGCAGCGCACCTCGGGCAGGACGAGCTTGCCGCCGCCGGCCCGGACGACGATCTCACCGCCGGTCTTGTTGTCGACCTCGGCCTCGATCAGGTTGGACGTGCCGAGGAAGTTGGCGACGAACGTCGTCTTCGGGTTCTCGTAGAGGTCGGCGGGCGAGCCGAGTTGTTCGACGCGGCCCGCGTTCATCACGGCGACCGTGTCGGCCATCGTCATGGCCTCCTCCTGGTCGTGCGTGACGTGCACGAAGGTGATGCCGACCTCGGTCTGGATGCGCTTGAGCTCCAGCTGCATCTGGCGGCGCAGCTTGAGGTCGAGGGCGCCGAGGGGCTCGTCGAGAAGGAGCACCTTGGGGGTGTTGATCAGCGCACGGGCCACGGCCACCCGCTGCTGCTGGCCGCCGGAGAGCTGATGCGGCTTCTTGCGTGCCTGCTCGCCGAGCTGGACCAGGTCGAGCATGTCCCCGACCTGCTTCTTCACCGACTTGATGCCGCGTCGGCGCAGGCCGAAGGCGACGTTCTCGAAGATGTCGAGGTGCGGGAAGAGGGCGTACGACTGGAAGACCGTGTTCACCGGCCGCTTGTACGGCGGCAGGTGCGTGACCTCCTGGTCGCCGAGGTGGACGGTGCCGCTCGTCGGCTCCTCAAGTCCCGCGATCATGCGCAGAGTTGTGGTCTTGCCGCAGCCGGAGGCACCGAGCAGGGCGAAGAAGGAGCCCTGCGGCACGGTCAGGTCGAGCGGATGTACGGCGGTGAAGGAGCCGTAGGTCTTGCTGATCCCGGAGAGGCGGACGTCGCCGCTGCTGTCGTTCGTCATCGTCGTCACGCCCCTGTCAGCTTCGCGAACTTACCTTCATAGGCCGTCTCTTCCTTCGAGCTCAGCGAGCGGAAGGCATGGGACTTCGCGGCCATTTCCTTGTCCGGGATGATCAGCGGGTTGTCCGCCGCGCCCTCGTCGATCTTCGCGAGATAGGGCTTCACTCCGTCCACGGGACAGACGTAGTTGATGTAGGCGGCCAGTTCGGCGGCCGGCTCCAGCTCGTAGTAGTAGTCCATGAGCCGCTCGGCGTTCGTCTTGTGGCGTGCCTTGTTGGGGATCAGCATGTTGTCGGTCGACGTCATGTAGCCGCTGTCCGGGATGATGAAGTCGACGTCCGGGCTGTCCGCCTTGAGCTGTACGACGTCACCGGCCCACGCGATACAGGCCGCGAAGTCGCCGCTGGTGATGTCGGACGTGTAGTCGTTGCCGGTGAAGCGGCGGATCTGGCCCTTGTCGACGGCCTTCTGGAGACGGGCGATCGCCGCGTCGTAGTCGTCGTCCGTGAACTTCGCCGGGTCCTTGCCCATGTCCAGCAGCGTCATGCCGATGCTGTCGCGCATCTCGGTGAGGAAGCCGACGCGGCCCTTGAGCTTGGGGTTGTCGAGCAGGTCGGAGACCGACTTCACCTCGATGCCGTCGAGCGCCTTCTTGTTGTACGCGATGACCGTCGAGATGCCCTGCCAGGGATACGAGTAGGCGCGTCCGGGATCCCAGTCCGGGCTGCGGAACTGGGACGACAGATTGGCGTACGCGTGCGGCAGGTTGGCCGGGTCCAGTTTCTGGGCCCACCCCAGGCGGATGAGGCGCCCGGCCAGCCAGTCGGTGAGGACGATGATGTCACGGCCTGTTTCCTGGCCCGCGGCGAGCTGCGGTTTGATCTTGGCGAAGAACTCGTTGTTGTCGTTGATGTCCTCGGTGTACTTGACCTTGATGCCGGTCCGCTTGGTGAACGCTTCGAGCGTGGGGTGGTGCTTCTCGCTCTCGTCGATGTCGATGTACTCGGTCCAGTTGGAGAAGCTGACCTCCTTCTCCTTCGCCGAGTAGTCCTCCGCGGAGGTGCCGCCCTCCGACTTGCCCGCCGCGGGGATCCCGCAGGCGCTCAGCGCCCCGAGGCCGCCGACCGCGAGCGCGCCGCCCGCGGAGGCGCGCAGCAGCGAACGACGGGTGAGGGCGGCCCTGCCGTTCCGGAGGCTGCGCCGCATGGCGGCCAGCTGGACCGGAGTCAGCGGTTCGGGCTCGTACTGCTCCATGCGCTTGGTGCCCTTTCGGGAGGCGGCCGCGGGTCTGGCGGCCTGTCTGCTATCGGTCCCCGAAGATCGTTCGGTGCCAGTCCTTTCTGGGCACCGCCGTGTTGTCGAACATGACGTGCTTGATCTGGGTGTACTCCTCGAAGGAGTAGGTTGACATGTCCTTGCCGAAGCCGGACGCCTTGTAGCCGCCGTGCGGCATCTCGCTGATGATCGGGATGTGGTCGTTGACCCACACGCAACCGGCCCTGATCTCGCGGGTCGCGCGGTTCGCCCGGTAGACGTCCCTGCTCCACGCGGAGGCGGCCAGTCCGTACGGGGTGTCGTTGGCCAGCCGGATGCCGTCGTCGTCGCTGTCGAAGGGGAGGACGACGAGGACCGGGCCGAAGATCTCGGACTGGACGATCTCGCTGTCCTGGGACGCGTCGGCGACGAGGGTGGGCCGGTAGTACGCGCCGTTCTTCAAGTCGCCCTGCGGTGCCTCACCGCCGGTGACCACGCGCGCGTAGGCACGCGCCCGGTCGACGAAACCGGCGACGCGGTCGCGCTGGACGTGCGAGATGAGGGGGCCGAGGTCGGTGGTGCTCTGGAAGGGGTCGCCGAGGCGGACGGTGTCCATGAGGGCGGCGGTCTGCTCCACGAAGGCTTCGTAGAGGGGCCGTTGCACGTACGCGCGCGTGGCGGCCGTGCAGTCCTGGCCGGTGTTGATGAGGGCGCCCGCGACGGCGCCGTTGACGGCCGCCTCCAGATCGGCGTCGTCGAAGACGACGAAGGGGGCCTTGCCGCCCAGCTCCAGGTGGAGGCGCTTGACGGTGGCGGTGGCGATCTCCGCGACGCGCTTGCCGACGGCCGTCGAGCCGGTGAAGGAGGTCATGGCGACGTCGGGGTGGCCGACGAGATGCTCGCCCGCTTCCTTGCCCGTCCCGGTGACGATGTTGATGACGCCGTCCGGGATACCGGCCTCGGTGGCGGCCTCCGCGAAGAGGAGCGAGGTCAGCGGGGTGAGCTCGGCGGGCTTCAGGACGATGGTGTTGCCCGCGGCGATCGCCGGGAGAACCTTCCAGGCGGCCATCTGGAGGGGGTAGTTCCAGGGCGCGATGGAGCCGACGACGCCGATGGGTTCACGGCGGATGTACGAGGTGTGGTCACCGGAGTACTCCCCCGCCGACTGCCCCTGGAGATGCCGGGCCGCCCCCGCGAAGAACGCGGTGTTGTCGATGGTGCCGGGGACGTCGAACTCACGCGTGAGCTTCAGCGGCTTGCCGCACTGCAGGGACTCGGCACGGGCGAACTCGTCGGCGCGGTCGGCGAGCACGGCGGCGAAGCGGTGCATCGCGTCGGAACGCTCGCCGGGCGTGGTCGCGGCCCAGCCCGGGAAGGCGGCGCGCGCGGCAGCGACAGCCGCGTCGACGTCGTCCGTGCCGGCCAGCTCGTACGTGTAGACGTCCTCGCCGGTCGCCGGGTCGACGACCGCGTGCGTACGACCTGAGGTGCCCTTGGTCAGACGGCCCGCGATGTACTGCGCACCGGCCGCGAGGCGCTCCTGTGCGGGGAATCGGTCCGGGGTTCCCGGGTAGTGCATGTCGTCGCTCTCCTCCGCCGTCGCCCCTGGTGATCAGGGGTGGGTGGCGTAGCTTCAGCTCGATTTGAGTGCCGATCCTGACAGAGCCATGGGCGTCCAACAAGTGATTCCGTTGTTGCCTTTTGGTTACGCGACGGAATCTGTCGACCAGGTGTCGAGTCGACAGGGGAAAGGCGGGACGGATTGTCAGTGGACGTCCGAGGGCGGCAACCCGGAAGGCGACGACGCCGGGAACGACGCCCCAGAAACCGGACGTCGGATCGGGTGCTGTCAGAGGGAGAACACCAGGAAAATCATGCCGAGGCCCAGTGCGATGCCGACCGCACCGCAGATGATGCCGGCCAGGGCGTGGCCCCCGTTCGTGGCCTCGCCCTTGCGGGCCTTGCCGCGGCCGAGCACGCCGAAGATCACGGCGAGGATGCCGAGGACGATGGCCAGCGGCCACAGACAGAAGACGACGGCCGCGCAGATGCCGAGCACGAGGCTCGCCGTGCCCATCCCGTTGGCCGGCGCGGGCTGCATACCGGGCCAGCCGTAGTAGCCCGCGCCGGGCGGGGACGGGTAGCCGGGACCGGCGGGGTAGCCGGGGCCGGCCTGGTAGCCCGCGCCGGTCGGGGGCGGGTAGCCCTGACCGGCCGGGTAGCCGTAACCCACCGGGTAGCTGGGGCCCGCCGGATAGCCGTACGCGACCTGACCGGGGCCGTCGGGGGCCATGGGCGGCGGGGGAACGGGCTCGCCGTGGGCGGGCGGTGCGGGTGGGGCGAAGGGGTTGCCCATCGAGGGGACCGACGTCACTGTCTGCTGATCGTGGACGGAGGGGCCGGGGCCAGTGTCGTCCGCCGGCGGAGCCCACGGGTTCGGCTCGGGACGGGCATCGGCAGGGACACTCGCCGGGTCCGTCTTCCTCAGGTCGACCTCGGACTCCGCACCCTCGGCCAGCGGCACCTCCGTCGCGTCGGCCGCTGCCGCGCCCGGTGCTGCCGCCGCGTCGCCGGGCGGCGTCGGCCAGAGTGCTGCGGCGTTGTCACGCGCTTCCGGCGTCTGCGCGTCGTCGGACATGCGCGGGGTCCCCTCTGTCGTGCGTGCCGTCATGCTACGGCCCGTGCCATGGCGGCAGGGGTCCGGCCTACGATGATCCCCGAGTCATCGATCAGCCGATCACCCGCGTCCCGCCGGACACCGGCCGGGGACGCCGTTCCCGGGGAGGAACCTTGACCCAGTACGTCGCCGCAAGCGCCCCGCGCGACCTGCATGCCTTCATCGCCGGACTGCCCAAGGCCGAACTGCATGTGCATCACGTCGGCTCCGCCTCCCCCCGGATCGTCTCGGAACTGGCCGCCCGCCACCCCGACTCCAAGGTGCCCACGGATCCCGAGGCCCTGGTCGACTACTTCACCTTCACGGACTTCGCCCACTTCATCGAGGTGTACCTGTCCGTCGTCGACCTGATCCGCACGCCGGAGGACGTACGTCTGCTGACGTACGAGGTGGCCCGTGACATGGCCCGGCAGCAGGTGCGCTACGCGGAGCTGACCATCACGCCGTACTCCTCGACCCGGCGCAACATCGACGAGGGCGCCTTCATGGACGCCATCGAGGACGCCCGCAAGGCCGCGGAGGCCGACTTCGGGACCGTACTGCGCTGGTGCTTCGACATTCCCGGCGAGGCGGGCCTGGAGGCGGCGGAGGAGACTACGCGGCTGGCCACCGACGACCGGCTGCGCCCCGAGGGGCTGGTGTCGTTCGGGCTCGGCGGGCCCGAAATCGGCGTGCCGAGGCCGCAGTTCAAGCCGTTCTTCGACCGCGCGCTGGCCGCCGGGCTGCGGTCGGTGCCGCACGCCGGTGAGACGACCGGTCCGGAGACGGTGTGGGACGCCCTCACCGAGCTGCGTGCCGAGCGCATCGGGCACGGCACCAGTTCCGCCAAGGACGCGAAGCTGCTCGCGCACCTGGCCGAGCACCGCATCGCGCTGGAGGTGTGCCCGACCTCCAACATCGCCACCCGCGCGGTCCGCACCCTCGACGAGCACCCCATAAAGGAGTTCGTGCGGTCCGGCGTCCTGGTCACCATCAACTCCGACGACCCACCGATGTTCGGCACCGACCTCAACAACGAGTACGCGGTCGCCGCCAGGCTCCTCGAACTCGACGAGCGCGGCCTCGCCGACCTCGCGAAGAACGCGGTCGAGGTGTCCTTCCTGGACGAGCCCGGCAAGACCCGTATCAAGGACGAGATCGACACCTACACCTCGACCTGGCTCGCGCCTTGACCTCCACCACAATGAGGCCCATGCAGAACGTGACCGCCGTGGCCCACCGCGGCGACCCCTACCGGCTCCGCGAGAACACGCTCGGCTCGCTGCGTTCCGCGCTCAGACAGGGCGCGGACGCGGTCGAGATCGATGTACGGCTCACCCGGGACGGCGTGCCCGTGCTGCTGCACGACGACTCGCTCAAGCGGTTGTGGGAGCACGACCGGCCGCTGAGCTCGCTGTCGGCGGCCGAGGTGCACGGGCTCACGGACGGCGGGGTGCCGACGCTGGCGGAGGCCCTCTCCGCCACCGACGGCCACCGGGTCATGCTCGACCTGCCCGGCGGGCCGAGTGCCAAGGCGGTCCGCCGGGTCGTGGGCGTCGTACGGGAGTCGGGGGCGGCCGACCGCGTGTACTACTGCGCCGACGCCGGCGCCATGCTCGACGTGCGCGCCGCCGACCCGGCCGCCGAGATCGCGCTGACCTGGACGACGCTGGCGCCGGCCCGGCCCGCGCTGCTGGACGCGGTACGGCCGCGGTGGCTCAACTACCGCTTCCCGCTGGTCGACCGCGGCCTCGCCGCCCGCCTCCACGCGGACGGCTATCTGGTCTCCGTCTGGACGCCCGACACCCGCCGCTCCATGCGCCGGCTCGTCGACATCGGCGTCGACTCGATCACGACGAACCGCATCGACGCGCTGTGCACCCTGCGCGGCCCCAGGGGCACTACACGCGCGAACGCTGAGCCACTGTCGCCGGATCGGCCGGGGTCGCTCGCGTGACGTACTGCGGTACGGGAGCGGTGTCCTTGCCGTTGTCGCGGACCAGGCCGTAGCGGATGGCGCCCTGGTCGGGGCCGTTCTGGATGTCCTCGGTGACCTTGTCCCAGCTGGACGGGAAGACGGTCAGGCCGTAGGAGGCGCCGCGTTCGTTGACGTTGAGGGTGACGGTTCCGTCGACGTAGAAGAACTCGTTCTGCCACATCTGCTGGGTGCCGTCCGGGAGGACGGTGTAGCCGGTTTCCGGGCTTCCCATGCCCGTGGCCGCGCCGTCGGCACTGCCGTCCAAGGGGTCGTCCATACGACGGCTGCCGCCGGAGGCAACGTGGAAGATCTTGCCCTTCAGACCGGTCCAGGTCGGCATGGTCATCCCACCGGCCCGGTCGTGCGGGGCGATCTGCCAGCGCACCAGGACGTAGCCCTGGCCGCTCAGCGTCACGCTCTCTCCGCGGTGCTGCATCACGGTCCTCGGTCCGCCACTGCTGGTGATCCCGGATTCGGGGCGGCGCGGCAGCGCGCCCGGCGGGGTGTTCCGGTCGGGTGCCGTGTCGACGGCGTCGACGACTGTGCCGTACAGGTCGACGTTCTGTGTCTTCGTCGGGGACGGTGAGGGTGACGGCGTGGGCGAGGCGGGCGCGGAGGGGGACGGCGGGCGGGCCGTGCTCGCCGCGGTCGGGGCCGCCGCGCGCGGGGGCGGGTCGGCCGGGGGCTGGGTGACAACGTACGCGCCGCCCGCCACGATGCTCGCGCCGGCCGTCATCGCGACGGCGGGCTTGGTCAGCGCGCCCAGCACCTTCGCGGACCAGCCGACGGAGGTGGCGGCCACGGCCGTCTTGCCGCCGAAGGCCAGCGACAGGGTGAAGCCGACCGGGAGTGGCACGAGCGCGATCCCGACGAGGAGCCGCTCGGCCGGTACGACGGCCTGGCGGGCGTCGCCGCAGTAGCCGCAGCCGCGGACGTGCCGGGCCAGCCGCTTGCGCCAGACGGAGTCGGGGCGGCCGTTCCAGCGGGCCGTCACCTCGCGCAGTTCGGGGCAGGCGCCATCCAGGGCGCGCACGATGCCGCGCGCGGTCTCCAGGCGTTCCTTCAGCCGCTGGACGCGGACGGCGGCATGCTGGCGGCTGATGCCGGCGGCCGAGGCCAGCTCACGCCGGGTGAGTTCGCCGGCGACCTCCAGCCACCACAGCGACAGCAACTGCCGGTCCTCGTCGTCGAGCCAGCGCACCGCCTCCGCGACCTCGCGCCGCTGGCCCTCCAACTGGAGCCGCAGAACGGTGAGTTCGGCGAAGTCGGTGGCCTCGTGCGCGGCGGACTCGTCCAGCCGGTCGGGCTGCTTGCGGCGTGCCCGGTCCCGTATCTGCCGCATGGCGATCGCCACCAGCCAGGACCGGAAGCTGTCCGGGTCGCGCAGCGAGCCGAGGTTGTCGACGGCCCGCAGCATCGTCTCCTGGACGACGTCGTCGACATCGGCATGACCGTTCAGGGCGCGGCCGACGATGTTGTAGACCAGCGGCAGCCAGCCCGCGACCAGCTCGTCCAGCGCCTGCCGGTCACCGGCCTGCGCCGCCGCGATGGTGGATCGCCACTGCCGCCCTTCCACACTCGTCCTCTCCTGTGTCATTCCGTGTCCGTACGCACCTTCTCAGCCGTGACTGTGTGGCTCGCCATGAGGAAGATCACAGATACGGAGACGGGGTGAAGGCGGCCTCGATAACAGTTTTTCGGTGCCGGTGCCGGTCCCGTAGGGGCGATCCCTGGCAACTCCATTGCCGGCGGCGGGGGTTGCTCGGGGTTCCACCAGGGTGGGTGCCCTCCTCGGTGACGATTCGGGCACCGTCGTACGCGCAGAGGATCATCACAAACACCCCGCCTCCCCCAGGAGCAGCCCATGCGCACCTCTGTCCTCGCCGCCTGTGTCGCCGTCGCGCTGACCGCCGGCCCCCTGGCGGCGCCCGCGTTGGCAGCGCCGTCGTCGGCCTCCGCCCGCGCCACGGCGGGCCCGGACGCGGAGGCCCTGTGCGCCGCGATCGCCGGGCTTCCGGACGAGGACGCGACGGCGGCCCTGGTCCGGGTCGGCGGCACCGACGGCAGCTGGCACGGCAGCTCGGGCGTGCGGGACCTGGTCAGCGGGCGGGCGGCGGATCCGGACGCGCGGTTCCGGGCCGGTTCGACGACGAAGGTGGTGACGGCGGCCGTGGTCCTGCACCTCGCGGCGGAACGCAGGGTCGACCTGAACCGGCCGGTGCAGCACTACCTCCCCGGCCTGTTGAGCAACCGCTTCGAGCCGATCACGGTGCGGCAGCTGCTGAACCACACCAGCGGCATCCAATACGGCGACGCCCTCGGCGACACCCTGGAGGAGGTGTACGAGCACCGCTTCGACACGCTGCCGCCGCGGCAGGTGGTGGCGTCGGCGGTGGCGAAGGGGCCGGAGTTCCGCCCCGGGAAGCGGCAGCACTACCTCAACATCAACTACACGGTGCTCGGGATGCTGATCGAGAAGGTGACCGGACACTCGTACGCCACCGAGGCCACCCGTCGTGTGCTGCACCCCGCAGGAATGTGGGACACGTACTTTCCCGGCACCGATCCGCGCATCCTCGGCCCGCACAACCGCGGCTACCAGAGGATGAAGCAGCCGGACGGGACGACCCGGCTGGTCGACGTCACCGAGTGGAACCAGGCGGACCGCTGGGCGGCCGGCGACATGATCTCCACGACCGCCGACCTGGAGCGGCTGATCAACACGCTCTTCCGGGGCCGGATCGTGCCCCAGCCGCAGCTGCGGGAGATGTTCACGGTGCCGCGCGTCAAGGACGCGACGATGAGCGCGGGGCTCCAGCGGTTCGCGTACGAGGGGAAGGTCTACTGGATCAAGTCGGGCGCCCGGTACGGCTACAGCACGGCGATCGGCGCGACCCGCGACCTCGACCGGACGGTGGTCTACTCGCTCAACGACACGAACGCCAAGGACCAGGCGATGAACCCGGTCGCGGAGCGGATCGTAGGGGCGGCCCTCAAGCAGGGCGTGAGTGGGCGAGGCCACTTGTGCAACTAGTTGCATAATCGGCGGACCGTCCTCTACAACAGTCGAATGAGCCGTTACCCGCATCTGCTGACCCCCCTCGACCTGGGCTTCACCACCCTCCCCAACCGCGTGCTCATGGGCTCCATGCACGTCGGTCTGGAGGAGGCGGAGCGCGGTTTCGAGCGGATGGCCGCCTTCTACGCCGCCCGCGCCCGGGGCGGGGTCGGACTGATCGTCACCGGAGGCATCGCGCCCAACGAGGAGGGCCGGCCGTACGAGGGCGGCGCGAAGCTGACCACCGACGCCGAGGCGGAGCAGCACACGGTCATCACCGAGGCCGTGCACCGCGAGGGCGGGCGGATCGCGATGCAGATCCTGCACTTCGGCCGGTACGCCTACCACCAGGACCTCGTCGCCCCGAGTCCGCTCCAGGCGCCCATCAGCCCCTTCCCGCCGCGCGAACTCAGCGACGAGGACGTGGAGCGGACGATCGACGACTACGCGCGCGCCGCCCGTCTCGCCCGGCAGGCCGGGTACGACGGGGTCGAGATCATGGGCTCCGAGGGCTATCTGATCAACGAGTTCATCGCGGCCCAGACCAACCAGCGCACCGACCGCTGGGGCGGCTCGTACGAGAACCGGATGCGGTTCCCCGTGGAGATCGTGCGGCGGGTGCGGGAGGCGGTCGGCCAGGACTTCATCGTCATCTACCGGCTGTCGATGCTGGACCTGGTGCCGGGCGGTTCGACGCACGACGAGGTGGTCACGCTCGCCAAGGCGGTCGAGGCGGCCGGCGCGACGATCATCAACACCGGCATCGGCTGGCACGAGGCCCGTATCCCCACGATCGCCACGTCCGTGCCGCGCGGCGCGTACACCTGGGTCACCAAGCGGCTCATGGGCGAGGTCTCGGTGCCTCTCGTCACCACCAACCGCATCAACACCCCTGAACTGGCGGAGGAGTTGCTCGCCGACGGCTGCGCCGACATGGTGTCGATGGCCCGGCCGATGCTCGCCGACGCGGAGTTCGTGAACAAGGCGGCCGAGGGCCGCCCCGAGGCGATCAACACCTGCATCGGCTGCAACCAGGCCTGCCTCGACCACACCTTCAGCGGGCAGATCACCTCCTGCCTGGTCAACCCGCGCGCCTGCCACGAGACCGAGCTGGTGCTCTCCCCGACCCGGCTGCGCAAACGGGTCGCGGTCGTCGGCGCCGGGCCCGCCGGACTCGCCTGCGCGGTGAGCGCCGCCGAGCGCGGCCACGAGGTGACGCTGTACGACGCGGCGAGCGAGGTCGGCGGCCAGCTCAACGTGGCCAGCAAGGTCCCGGGCAAGCAGGAGTTCGACGAGACGCTGCGCTACTTCCGCCACCAACTCGACGCGCACGGTGTCGACGTACGCCTGAACACCCGGGTCTGTGCGGACGATCTGCCCGGCTACGACGAGGTCGTCGTCGCCACCGGCGTCACCCCCCGCACCCCCGACATCCCCGGCGTCGACCACCCGAGCGTCGTGGGCTATCTCGACGTCCTGCGCGACGGTGCCCCCGTCGGCGACCGCGTCGCGGTCCTCGGCGCGGGCGGCATCGGCTTCGACGTCGCCGAATACCTCACCGACGGCGGCGACAAGGCGAGCGAGGACCCGGCGACGTACTTCCGTCACTGGGGCGTCGACATGACGTACGAAGGCCCCGGCGGCCTCACCGCCCCCGAGCGCCCCGCCCCGCCCCGCACGGTCCACCTGCTCCAGCGCAAGACGTCCAAGGTCGGCGCGGGCCTCGGCAAGACCACCGGCTGGATCCACCGCACCGAGCTCAAGCACCGCGGCGTCCGCATGGTCCCGGGCGTGCGCTACGACCGGATCGACGACGCCGGACTGCATGTGACGGTCGGCGACACCAGCACGGTCCTGGAGGTCGACACGATCGTGCTGTGCACGGGGCAGGAGCCACGCCGCGATCTGTACGAGGAGTTGGTGGCCGCGGGCCGGAGCGCGCACCTGATCGGCGGCGCCGACGTGGCCGCCGAACTGGACGCCAAGCGGGCGATCAAGCAGGGTACGGAGGTCGCGGCATCGCTCTAGCTCCGCCGGGGCGCCGGTTATCTGTCCGCGGGTCCGTTGCGGCTGGTCGCGCAGTTCCCCGCGCCCCTCACGGGGCGCTGCTGCACCGTTCCTAGGATGTGCCCATGTCCCTGCCGCACGCGATCCTGACCGCCCTGCTGGAGAAGCCGTCCTCGGGGCTGGAGCTGACCCGGCGGTTCGACCGGTCGATCGGCTACTTCTGGTCGGCGACGCACCAGCAGATCTATCGCGAACTGGGGAAACTCGAGGCCGAGGGCTCGATCAGGGCCCTGCCCACCGCGCAGCCGGCCCGCGGGCAGAAGAAGAGTTATGAGGTGCTGCCCGCCGGCCGCGCCGAACTGGCCCGCTGGACGGCCGCCGCCCAGGACCCCAAGCCGCACCGGGACGCCCTGTTGCTGCGGCTGCGCGCGGCGGCCGTGGTCGGCACGGCGGGTCTTGAGGCCGATCTGCGCCGCCATCTGGAGCTGCACCGGCGGCAGTTGGCCGAGTACGAGGAGATCGAGCAGCGCGATTTCCCGCCCGGCAAGGACGGCCCCGAGGACCGGCTGCGGCATCTGGTGCTGCGGGCGGGCATCGACCTGGAGAGCTTCTGGACGGGCTGGCTGACGCACGCGCTGGAGGAAGTCGCCGGGATGCCGGATCACGGCTGAGCGCTCCGCTGGAATCCCCCGCCCCTTCAGGGCGTTGCAGTGACCAGCACCGCGCACGGCGTCGGGCTGTGGGGGAAGTCATAGCCGTTCGCCTACTCCAGCTTTATACGAGCTGGAGTAGCTTGATGAACGAAACAGTTTCGTTCCGATGGGCGGACAGCTCTGCTCTCCGCTTCCGTCAGGGAGAAGGCAGACATGGTCTCCGTACTCGTGGTCACCGACCAGTCTCTGCAGCGTCTCGCCCTCCGCATGCTTCTCGCCGCCGAGCCCGATCTCAGCGTCGTCGGGGAAGCGGCGAGCGCGGCCGAGGCGGTCCACCTGAGCGCCTCGCTCCGTCCCGACGTCGTCCTGGTCGACGGCAGGCCGGCCCAGGCGGACGGCATCGAGACCGTCCGGCGCCTCGCAGAGCACACGCCGCGCACCCTGGTGCTCACCCCCGCCGGTGACGAGGGGTACGCCTATACCGCCCTGCACGCCGGCGCCGACGGCTTCGTCCTCGAAGACGCCGCCCTTGACGAACTCGTCTCCGCCATCCGCGTCGTGGCCGCCGGCGACGCCGTCATCACTCCTGGCCTGACCCGCGCCCTGATCGATGCCGTCCGGCAAAAGGGCACCGTGTACCCGCTGCGTCGCGCCTCCACGGTCGACGCCCTCACCGCACGCGAACGCGACATCCTCGTCGCCGTCGCCTCGGGCCGGTCCAACGCCGAGATCGCCCAGTGGCTCTCCATCGCCCCGACCACCGTCAAAAGCCACGTCAGCCACATCCTCGCCAAGATCGGCGCCCGGGCCCGCGTCCAGGCCGTGGCCTTCGCCTATGAGTCCGGCCTGGTGCGGCCGGCCGCCTGACTCATCCGCACCGGCTGCCGGTGGCGCGCTTGCGGGAGCGGTTCACGGTGCCGACTGGATGTCCCCGCGTGTGGAGGAAGCGATGGTGTCGCGGTGGGCGAAGTCGCCCGGGGGGATGCCGGGGTGGTGTCCCAGGGCGGTCGGCGGTGCTGTGGCCGCGGGGCCGAGGGTGAGCCGGGAGACGATGCGGTAGCGGTCGCCGCGGTAGATCGAGTGGACGTATTCGACGGCCTGGCCCGTGGTGTCCGAGGTGAGCCGCTCGAAGAGCAGCGCGGGGGACAGCTCGGGCACGTCGAGCAGTTCGGCCTCCGCCCGGGTGACGACGGTCGGCTCGATCGCCTGTACGGCCTCCTGGACGTGCACGCCGTGCTGTTCGCGCAGGTGCTCGTACAGGTCGCCGGCTTCCAGTTCCTCGGCGGACAGGACGGGGACCAGGTCGGCCCTGATGTGCAGATGCTCGATGGCCATCGGGGCGCCGTCGACGAGGCGCAGCCGTGCCACGTACACGATCTCGGCGGCGGGTGAGAGGCGCAGTTTGCGGCCCACGCGCGCGCCTGCCGGGATGGTGGTGAACTCCAGCAGGCGGCTCGACCAGGTACCGGAGGCCTGAGGCACCGTCATCGCCTGCTGGGCGGAGACGAGTTCCTGGGTGATCTTCTCAGGCGCCACGAACATGCCGCGCCCGTGTTCCCGCACCAGAAGACCCGCGGCGACGAGCTCGTCGACCGCCGCGCGCAAGGTCGGGCGGGACACACCCAGTTGGGCACACAGGGAGCGCTCGGAGGGGATCGCATCCCCCGGGCGGTGTGACTCGACGAGGTCGAGGATGAAGTCGCGAACTCGCTCCCGTTTGAGCACCGCACCTGGTTCGCCGGCCTTCATGTCGTCCTCCCGCATGCACACGAGCCTCAGTTGACCAGCTGACCAGTAGTCGCCCGCAACCGTCCCCTTGGTCAGGGAAGTGTAGCCAAAACCCCGTGAAGCACGGGGGGTTGACGCCTCGATTGGTCTATGCCAACTTCGTCCCCACATCAAGAGGTGAGCTGTCCAGTGGACTCCACTGGTCAGGTCATGCGTACCGCGTCCCGCCCAGGCCGCGTTCCGGCTCGGGAAGCCCCCACCTTCTGGAGAGGAACAAGGATGAGATCCGCGAAGAACCGGCTACGTACCACCGCGGTCACCGCCGTAGCGGTGGCCATGGGCGCCACCGCCCTCACCGCCCTCCCGGCGACCGCGAGCGCGGCTGCCGACGGGCTGAGCGTCCAGTACCGTACGAGCGCCACCGGAGCCAGTGCCGACCAGGCCGAACCCTGGTTCAAGGTGAAGAACACCGGCGCCGCGAGCGTGCAGTTGAGCGGCGTCAAGGTCCGCTACTACTTCAAGGCCGACTCGGCGAGCGCGACCTACCGCTTCGCCTGTTCCTGGGCCGTCAAGGGCTGCGCGAACATCACGGGCACCTTCGGCACGCTCGCCAACCCGACCGCCACCGCCGACCGTTACCTGGAGATCGGCTTCACCTCCGGTGCCGGCTCGCTCGCCCCCGGCGCAGACACCGGCGACCTGCAGCTGCGCTTCTACCAGTCGACATGGGCGCCGCTGAACCAGAGCGACGACTACTCCTTCGGCGCCGCCCGGACGTCGTACGGCGACTGGTCCAAGGTCACGGCGCAGCTGTCCGGCGCCACCCTGTGGGGCACGGCTCCCGCGGGCAACGAACCGACGGACCCGCCGACCGATCCTCCGGCCGACGGCGCCACACTGTTCGACGACTTCAACTACAGCAGCCACAGCGACCCGAACATCTCCGCGCACGGCTGGAGCGTGCGCGCCAACTCCGGCGGTCCCGGCGTGCCCGGCGCCACCTGGGCACCCGAGAACGTCACCTTCTCCAGCAGCGGCGGCAACTCCATCATGAACCTGGAGACCTCCAGCGCCGGCACCGCGGGGAGCACCGAGCAGACCGAAATCCTCACCCGGGCGATGAAGTTCAAGAACGGCACCTACGCGGCCCGGGTCAAGTTCAGCGACACGCCCAAGTACGGCCCGGACGGCGACCACCTCGTCCAGACGTTCTTCACCATCAACGACCTCAAGGCACCGATGGCGGACGACTACGCCGAGTACGACTTCGAGTACCTGCCCAACGGCGGCTGGGGCGAGCCGTCGAACATCCTCTACACGACGTCCTGGGAGACGTACCAGCCCGACCCGTGGGTGGCGGTCAACCAGCACACCGAGAGCCGCCAGAGCTACGCCGGCTGGCACGACCTGGTGCTGACCATCGACAACAGCACCATCAAGTACTACGTCGACGGACAGCTCTTCGGCACCCATGACGCCGCGTACCTGCCGGAGCGGCCGATGTCGATCAACTTCAACCAGTGGCTGATCGACCTGGCGGGCCAGACCAGCACCACCGCCCGTGCGTACGACCAGCAGGTCGACTACGTCCTCCACGTCAAGGACCAGGTCCTCACGCCGGCGCAGGTCGCCGCACGGCTGACGGCGTACCGCAGCGCGGGCACCACGTTCGAGGACACCGTCCCCAGCAGCTGATCCCGGCGCGAGCAGTGGTCGAAAGCAGTGAGCTCCCTTCCGGGTTCGGTTGCCCCGAGGCGCCGAACCCGGAAGGTGCACCAACCGCTATCGCACCGCTGTCACTTCCTCCAGGCCCAGTGCAACCGGTCGAGACCGCTCTGGTTGTTCACCGTCAGGCTGAGGCGGGTGCCCGTGCCCTGGAGGGTGGTGAGGGAGTAGGTGTCACCGTTGCGCAGGCCGGGCCAGTAGACCGAACCCAGGCCCAGCTCCCGGATGGTGTCGGTCGCTGCCTGGATGTAGGCGACCTCGTTGGAGCCGTTGACCGGGCCGTTGTAGTCCAGGCCGGTCGTCATGGAAGCACCGAACTCGTCGAGGATCGTGCGCGAGGCGCAGTCGCCGATGCGCTCCTTGAAGTCCGCTTTCCACTGGTCGACGCTGGTCCAGTCGGTGTGCCAGAACCCGTAGTTGTGCAGGGCGATCCGGGTGCCCTTGAGGCGCGGGTCGGCGCAGACCGGCTTCACGTCCTCGCTGTACTTGTACCCGCCGATCAGCATCCGGTCGCGGGGCACATTGCGGTGGGTGGTCACCCACTTCGCCGCGATGTCGGTCCACTCCTGGGCGGTGTAGCCGAACGGCTCGTTCATCGGCTCGAAGTACACCTTGGAGTTGCGCGTGTAGGCGGAGGTGATCCGGGCCCACATCCGGTCCCAGGAGGCCTGGTCGTCGATCTTGCCGTCCTTGGCGTTGTCGGCCTCCCAGTAGCCCAGGATGACCTTGAAGCCCTTGGCGGTGGCGGCGTCGATCGCGCCCCGGTACGACTTCCAGAAGGGGCCGTTCACGGAGGTGGGATTGACCGGAAGGCGGACCGTGTTGGCGCCGAGCCCGGCGAACCCGCCGATGATCGCCCGGGACTTGGCGTAGGTCGTGGCGTAACTGTCGGAGGTGGACAGGCCCGAGGGCACGACCGCGTCGTCGGCGTAATTGTCGCGCGGGTCGGCCCAGTTGACGCCGCGGAAGTCGCTGACGGGCGGCGGGGAAGCGTGGGTGGAGGCGGCTGCGGGAGCGGCGGACGCGGGGGAGGCGAGGGCCCCGCCGAATGCCGTGACGCCGGCCAGCAACGCCCCCAGGCAAGCTGTCCCGCGACGGTTCTTTCGTGACACGACGTCCCTTTCTGGGCAGTTACGTCCGCGAAGCCCTGCAAGCAGGTCGGCGGCTCTGTGGCTCCCGCAACGTAGAAGAGACTTCGAACAAGGGTCAACACATCTGCACACCAAATTTCATCAAGAACGCAGGAGTTGACGCGGCTGAGGTCGTGGGAGTGCGTCTCCTCTACAACCCCGCGATCGCGTTCCACCGCTGCGCGAACTCGGTCCGCTCGTCCGCGGTGATGTCCCGCGCGATGGCGAGCCGCCCCCGCATCGCGGCGTCCGGGAAGATCAGCGGATCCTCGGCCAGCGCGGCGGTCTCCTCATCCTTCGACGAGGCCAGAACGTCCTGGGCGGCCGGGACGGGGCAGACGTAGTTGACCCAGGCGGCCAGCTCGGCGGCGACCTCGGGGTCGTAGTAGTAGTCGATCAGCCGCTCGGCGTTGGCCTTGTGGGCGGCCTGATTGGGGATCATCAGCGACTCCGCCCACAGCTCGGCGCCCTCCTCGGGGACGAGGAAGCGGATGTGAGGGTTGTCGGCCTGGAGCTGGATCACATCACCGGAGTACGCCTGACAGGCCAGTACGTCACCGCTGACCAGGTCCTTGGTGTAGTCGTTGCCGGTGAAGCGGCGGATCTGGCCGCTGTGGACGTACTTCTCGACCTGGTCGCACACCGTGTGGAAGTCGTCCGCCGTCCACCGCGTGATGTCGACGCCGTTGCCCTGCATCAGCAGCGCGAACGCCTCGTCGAGCCCGGACAGCAGCGTGACCCGCCCCTTCAGGTCGCTCGCCCACAGGTCGGAGACGTGCCGGAGTTCCCGACCGAGCCGACGCCGGTCGTACGCGATACCGGTGATCCCCGACTGCCACGGCACCGTGAACGTGCGGCCGGGGTCGAAGGCGGGCGAACGGAGCTGCGGATCAAGGTACTTGGTCACGTTCGGCTGCCGGGCGCGGTCCATCTCCTGCACCCAGCCGAGCCGCACGAACCGCGCGCACATCCAGTCGCTGATGACCATCAGATCGCGGCCCGTCCGCTGACGGTTCATCAGCGCGGGGCTGATCTTGCCGAAGAACTCGTCGTTGTCGTTGATCTCCTCGACGTAGTCGACGGCGATCCCCGTCCGCTTCTCGAACGCCTCCAGCGTGGGCCGCCGCGACTCGTCCGCGTCGTCCGTGTCGATGTACAGCGGCCAGTTCGCCCAGGTCAGCCGCTTGTCGCGGGCGGAGAGATCGGCACCGGCCCGGTCACCCGGCTCGACATACGCGGCGGGCACACCACACCCGGCCAGCGCCCCGAGCGCGGCGGTGCCGCCCAGGGCGCGCAGCACGGAGCGACGGGACAGCGAGGACGTCTTCGGCGTTGGGGGCATGGGCGCAGCATGCCGCAACGCCCCTCAGGGGCGCGGGGAACTGCGCGACCAGCCCCCCACACCCCCGCAGCCGAAATACGACCTACGCCTCCAGCGACGTCATCACATGCTTGATCCGCGTGTAGTCGTCAAACCCGTACGCCGAAAGATCCTTGCCATACCCCGACTTCTTGAACCCACCGTGCGGCATCTCCGCAACCAGCGGAATATGCGTGTTGATCCACACGCACCCGAAGTCCAGCGCCTTCGACATCCGCATCGCACGCGAATGATCCTTCGTCCACACGGAAGACGCCAGCGCGTACTCGACCCCGTTCGCCCACTCGACCGCCTGGTTCTCGTCGGCGAAGGACTGAACGGTGATGACCGGCCCGAAGACCTCCTTCTGGATGATCTCGTCGTCCTGCTTGACGCCGGACACGACGGTCGGCGCGAAGAAGTACCCCTTGTCGCCGACCCGCTTGCCTCCGGCCTCCACGCGCGCGTGCGCCGGCAGCCGCTCGATGAACCCAGTCACCTGCTTCAGCTGGTTCGGGTTGTTGAGGGGCCCGTACAGCACGTCCTCGTCGTCCGGCTGCCCCGTCTTCGTATCGGCCGCCGCCTTCGCCAGCGCCGCGACGAACTCGTCGTGGATCGCCTCGTGGACGAGGACGCGGCAGGCCGCCGTACAGTCCTGACCGGCGTTGAAGAAGCCCGCGACGGAGATGTCCTCGACGGCCTTGGCGATGTCGGTGTCCTCGAAGACGACGACCGGCGCCTTGCCGCCCAGCTCCAGGTGAACCCGCTTGACGTCCTTGGACGCGGACTCGGCGACCTGCATACCGGCGCGGACGGAGCCGGTGATGGAGGCCATCGCCGGGACGGGGTGCTCGACCATCATCCGGCCGGTCTCGCGGTCACCGCAGATGACGTTGAAGACGCCCTTGGGCACGATCGAGCCGATGATCTCGGCGATCAGGACCGTCGACGCCGGGGTCGTGTCGGACGGCTTCAGGACGACCGTGTTGCCCGCGGCCAGCGCCGGCGCGAACTTCCAAACAGCCATCATCATCGGGTAGTTCCACGGCGCGACCTGCGCGCAGACGCCGACCGGCTCGCGCCGGACGATCGAGGTCAGCCCCTCCATGTACTCACCGGCGGAACGGCCCTCCAGCATCCGCGCCGCGCCGGCGAAGAACCGGATCTGGTCCACCATCGGCGGGATCTCCTCGGACCGGGTGAGCCCGATCGGCTTGCCGGTGTTCTCCACCTCGGCCGCGATCAGTTCCTCCGCCCGCTCCTCGAACGCGTCCGCGATCTTCAGGAGGGCCTTCTGCCGCTCGGCCGGGGTGGTGTCGCGCCAGGCCGGGAAGGCCGCGGCGGCGGCCGCCATCGCGGCGTCGACGTCCGCCTGCCCGGACAGCGGCGCGGTCGCGTACGCCTCGCCCGTCGCGGGGTTGACCACCTCGGTGGTCCGTCCGTCGGCGGCGTCGCGGAACTCACCGTCGATGTAATTGCGCAGACGACGCAGCTCGGTGCTCACTGCCGGCCTCCTGTCAGGTCGAACTGTCCATTGACTGAGACACCCACCCTAGTCCCGCGGCCCACGTTTTCAACAGCCCAGATCGCGCCGTTTCTGCGAAATCCGCAGGTCTGGGATACGTAAACAACGAATTTCATCGCCTCGACCTTGCGGAACGGTCGAGACGTCGTGCACAGTGAGGTCGTGGCCAGTCGAAGCGCAGATCAGCGGAACGGCAATCCCCAGCTGGATGCCGTCTCCCTCGCCATCATCGAACAGCTCCAGGAAGACGGCCGCCGGCCGTACGCCGCGATCGGCAAGGCCGTCGGCCTCTCCGAGGCGGCCGTGCGTCAGCGCGTCCAGAAGCTGCTCGATCAGGGCGTGATGCAGATCGTCGCCGTCACGGACCCGCTCACCGTGGGCTTCCGCCGGCAGGCGATGGTCGGCATCCATGTCGAGGGCGACGTGGAGTCCGTGGCCGACGCGCTGACCGCCATGTCCGAATGCGAGTACGTGGTGATGACCGCAGGCTCCTTCGACCTGATGGTGGAGATCGTCTGCGAGGACGACGACCACCTCCTGGAGGTCATCAACCGACGCATCCGGGCCATCCCCGGAGTGCGCTCCACCGAGAGCTTCGTCTATCTGAAGCTCAAGAAGCAGACCTACATGTGGGGAACCCGATAACCGTGAGGACCCGATAACCGTGAGCACCAAGGACCTCAGCCAGACCGCGTACGACCACCTGTGGATGCACTTCACCCGCATGTCCTCGTACGAGAAGGCCCCCGTCCCCACGATCGTCCGGGGCGAGGGCACCTACATCTACGACGACAAGGGCAAGCGGTACCTCGACGGTCTCGCCGGTCTGTTCGTGGTCCAGGCGGGCCACGGCCGCGTGGAGCTGGCGGAGACCGCCTTCAAGCAGGCCCAGGAGCTGGCGTTCTTCCCGGTGTGGTCCTACGCCCACCCGAAGGCCATCGAGCTGGCGGAGCGCCTCGCGCACCACGCCCCCGGCGACCTGAACAAGGTCTTCTTCACCACCGGCGGCGGCGAGGCGGTGGAGACCGCCTGGAAGCTGGCCAAGCAGTACTTCAAGCTGGTCGGCAAGCCCACCAAGCACAAGGTGATCTCCCGCGCGGTCGCGTATCACGGCACCCCGCAGGGCGCCCTGTCCATCACCGGTCTGCCGGCTCTGAAGGCCCCGTTCGAGCCGCTGGTCCCGGGCGCGCACAAGGTCCCGAACACGAACATCTACCGGGCGCCGCTGTTCGGTGACGACCCGGAGGCCTTCGGCCGCTGGGCCGCCGACCAGATCGAGCAGCAGATCCTCTTCGAGGGCGCGGACACGGTCGCCGCGGTCTTCCTGGAGCCGGTGCAGAACGCGGGCGGCTGCTTCCCGCCCCCGCCCGGCTACTTCCAGCGCGTCCGCGAGATCTGCGACCAGTACGACGTACTGCTGGTCTCGGACGAGGTCATCTGCGCCTTCGGCCGCCTCGGCACGATGTTCGCCTGCGACAAGTTCGACTACGTCCCGGACATGATCACCTGCGCCAAGGGCATGACCTCGGGCTACTCCCCGATCGGCGCCTGCGTCATCTCCGACCGGCTGGCCGAGCCGTTCTACAAGGGCGACAACACCTTCCTGCACGGCTACACCTTCGGCGGCCACCCGGTGTCGGCCGCGGTCGGCCTCGCCAACCTCGACCTGTTCGAGCGCGAGGGCCTCAACCAGCACGTCCTCGACAACGAGGGCGCGTTCCGGTCGACCCTGGAGAAGCTGTACGACCTGCCGATCGTCGGCGACGTCCGCGGCAACGGCTTCTTCTACGGCATCGAGCTGGTCAAGGACAAGCACACCAAGGAGTCCTTCAACGACGAGGAGACGGAGCGCGTCCTGTACGGCTTCCTCTCCAAGGCGCTCTACGACAACGGCCTGTACTGCCGTGCCGACGACCGAGGCGACCCGGTCGTCCAGCTCGCGCCGCCGCTGATCTCCAACCAGGAGACGTTCGACGAGATCGAGCAGATCCTGCGCGCGACGCTGACGGAGGCGTGGACGAAGCTGTAAACCCCCGGCGCTGCCACGGCCCGGGTGCACCCATGCGAGTGAGAAGGGTGCACCCGGGCCGCGTGCTGTCCGGCGTTGCTGCCCCAAATCCCTAGCGTGCCTTGTAGCTGGCCGGCCCTGCCTTCGTTCCCCCGCCTGGGGAATCGGCACCGGGAATTACGGATCTGAACGAGGTGTACGCCCATGGTGGCCCCGCCGGACAACGACGTTCTCTGGGCACGCGCCCTGCACTTCCAGCACGACGACGGCTCGCCCGCGCTCGGCGGCGTCTCCCTCCACGTCCAGGAGGGCGAGATCGTCGCGGTGAGCGGCCCGCGCGGCAGCGGCAAGACAACGCTGCTGAGATGTCTGTCCGGTCTGGTACGACCGTTGCGCGGCGAGGTCTGGTTCAACAGCGTGCCGGTGCACACCATGGGCCCGATCGCCCGAGAACGGCTGCGCCGCGACCGCTTCGCGTGGATCGACCCGGCCCCGCTCCTCGTCCCCGAACTCAACGCCTGGGAGAACGCCGCCCTGCCGCTGATGCTCCGCGGCACCAGTCGCCGTCGCGCCAAGGTGGCCGCGATGGAGTGGCTGGCGCGCCTGGACGTCGGCGACCGTGCCCGTAAGCGGCCGCACGAGATGGTCCAGGCGGAACGCCAGCGCGTCTCGATCGCCAGGGCCCTGGCCCCGACCCCCACGGTCCTGTTCGCGGACGAACCCACGGCTCCCCTGCACCGCGCCGACCGCGGCCACGTCCTGCGCACGCTCACCACGGCGGCCCGCTCGCACGGCATCACGGTGATCCTGGCGACACACGACGCGGAAACGGCGGCGGTCGCGGACCGCACGGTCTCCCTCCTCGACGGCCGGCGCGTGACCACGGTGCATCTGCCCCCGGTCACCGAGTCGGAAGGCCGGGCCGCGTGCTCGCTCTCCGTCTGACCCGCGTCGCCCAGCCCGCCGTACATCTGCGCCGCCTCGCGGTGGCCGCGGCCTCGGCCGCGACGGGCTTCCTGCTTCTCTCCGCCCTGGGCCACGCGATGTCCCACCAGGACCCCGCCGCATCGACCCTCCGCCTGACCTGGTGCACGGCCCCCCTCGCGACCACCGTCTACTTCGCCGTGGCGGTGGCCCGCACGGACCCGGGAACCAAACCCCGACCCGGCCTCTCCGCCATCGGCCTGGGCCCCGGCCGCCTGATGATCACCTCCGCCCTCACGACCGCCCTGGCCACCACCCTCGGCTCCCTCCTCGCCCTCGTGACCTTCCTCCACCTGCGTGGCGACCTCACGGGCATGCCGTTCGACGGCGCGGCAACGGAGTATCTGGCGGCAGAGCAACCACTGCCCCTACCGGCAACCCTGACGCTGCTGTCCCTGGTACCGGCAACAGCATCCCTCTCAACGGCCCTGGTCCTACGCCCGAAGGACCTACGCAGGCCTCCACAACACGGAGCCCCCAGGAAATACGGCCGCTTCGGCGCGTACGGGCTGGCGGGGGCACGGTAGACGTTCGGAGCGTACGGACGCTTCGGCCGCCAAGCTGCGGGCAGTCGTGCCGCTGGGGCGGCTCCCGACCCAAAGAAAGGCGGCACCCCGCAAGCGCCGGGGAGCGCGACCGACCCCTCAGCGGCAACCCCGGACGCCGCTCCAGCAGACGCCCCCCAACCCGACCCCCACCTCGGCCCCCCGGCCCCCCGAGAAGCCCCCCGAGGCCTCCCCTGGGGCATCACCGTCCTCGCCGCAGGCCTCACCGTAGAGGCCTACGCCAGCCGCACCGCAGACCCCACCTCCCCCGGCCTCCTCGCGGGCTGGGCCCTCGCCGCCCTCGGCCTCGCCCTCGCCGCCCCCGGCCTCACCCACCTCTGCGGCCGGCTCCTCCAGTCCGCCCACCCCGGCGCCCTGCGCCTCCTCGCGGGCCGCGTCCTCATGGAGGAGTCCGCCCGCATCGGCCGCCCCCTGGGCATCGTCTGCGCCGTGGCCTCGGCGGCGTACACGACCGCCCTCGTCCACGACACCGAGGTCCAGCCCCTCGGCTCGCTCACCGACCTCGGCGCCCTGGTGGTCGTCGGCTGCACCGCGGCCACCCTCCTCACCGCCGCCGTGGAGGCGAAGCAGGCCCGCGCCGACACCACCGCCGCCCTCCTGCGCCTCGGTGCCCCCACCGCCATGCTCCGCAGCGCCGCCGCCCTTCGCGCCGGCGCCCTGCTGGCCCTCTTCGCGCCGCTCACCCTGATCGTCGCCGAGCTGGCGGCGCTGCCGATGGCCGCCGGCTGAGCCGCGTACGAGAAGACGTACGAAAAAAGTCCCCTTACGGCGATGAGTTCTGCGCGACCCTTGGGTCTACCCCCACGTAACGACACGAACTCGATGGGAGAGACCACGATGTACCAGCAGATGATCTTCCTGAACCTGCCCGTGAACGACCTCGACGCCTCGAAGAAGTTCTTCACGGAGCTGGGCTACTCGATCAACGAGCAGTTCAGCGACGAGAACGCGGCCTCGGTCGTGATCAGCGACACGATCGTGGCGATGCTGCTCAAGAAGTCGTTCTACTCGACCTTCACCAAGAAGGAGATCGCGGATGCCACGAAGACCAGCGAGGTTCTGATCGCGCTGAGCGCGGAGAGCCGCGAGAAGGTCGACGAACTGGTCGACAGGGCCATCGCCCTGGGCGGTTCGCCCACCGGCGAGGCCCAGGACCAGGGCTTCATGTACGGCCGCGCCTTCGACGACCTCGACGGCCACACCTGGGAGGTCGTCTGGATGGACCCGTCGGCGATCGAGGGCTGAACAACGCCCTAAGGGGCGCGGGGAACTGCGCGACCAGCCACGACGGACCCGCAGAGAACCGACAACCCATCCCGGCCCCCGCTGAGCACCTAACATGGGCGGCGTGCACTCGACACCCGCCCATATACTCGACCGCTCCCACGACCGTGAGATCGAGTCCCTCGCCGAGTTCGACGAGGTGGTCGCAACGGTCGGCTCGCTCGCCCATCACCGTGTCCAGGCCGTCGATCTGACGGACCGTACGGACGTCCTGCTGACCATGGACGCCACGGGCGCCGTCTTCCTCGGCTGCCCGATGGACCCCGAGGCCGCCGCCCATGTGCGCGCCTCGGGGTCCCTGGTCTTCCCGCCGGTCCCGGGCCTCCCCTTCGATCCGTACCGCGGGTTCGTCTACTCGCCCGCCGAACTGTTCGCCTCGCTCGACAAGGGTTACGAGGCGACGCCGGACGCCCTCTCGTACGCCTGGTTCCAGCGGACCAAGTCGGACGGCGACATATTCGGCTCCATGCTGCGCGCCATCCACGACGACGCGATCTCGGACGCCCTCGACGAACTCCTCGTCGGCGCCCGGGTGGTGGGCGTGATGGGCGGGCACGCGATGGCGCGCGGCACCGAAGAGTACGCCGGTGCGGCCCGTCTCGGCCGAGAGCTGGCCCGTGCCGGATTCACCGTCGCCACAGGCGGCGGGCCGGGCGCGATGGAGGCGGCGAATCTCGGCGCGTACGCGGCCCCGTTCGGCGACGAGATGCTCACCGAGGCGCTCCAACTCCTCGGGAAGGCCCCGAAGTTCGTCCCGTCGATCACCGACTGGGCGCGCGCCGCGTTCGAGGTCCGTGAGCGCTGGCCGGACGGCGGTCCTTCGGTGGGCATCCCGACCTGGTTCTACGGCCATGAGCCGCCCAACGCGTTCGCCGCGCACATCGCCAAGTACTTCGCCAACGCCACTCGCGAGGACGGCCTGCTGGCCCGCTCCACCGCGGGTGTCGTCTTCCTGCCGGGCGCCGCCGGGACCGTACAGGAGATCTTCGACAACGCGACGCCGAACTACTACGAGTCGCGGGGCGAGCCCACACCCATGGTGCTGGTGAACCGTGCGCACTGGACGGAGCGGCTGCCGACCTGGCCGCTGCTGCAGGCGCTGGCGCGGGACCGGTCGATGGAGGCCCGAATTGCCCTGGTCGACCGAATCGAGGACGCTCCGGCGGCGCTGAAACGTGTCGGCGGTTAATAAGAGGGCAAAGCCGAGGGCTGAGTCGCGCATATGCGTTGACACTTCTTATGCGGCGCTTATAAATCTGTGAGACTCCTGGGAATGTTGGTGTCCCATCAACACCCCTCCAGCCCCCCGCATTTGCGCATCACATGAAGGACAAACGTGGCAGTCCTGTCCCTATCCCGCCGTACCGTCGCACGCTCCGTGCGCATCCTCGGTGTCGCCTCCGCCTCGGCCGCGCTTGCGCTCGGTTCCGCGGGCAACGCCCTCGCCTGCAACATCAACGAGTTCTCGGCCGCGGCCAAGTGCGACGGTGACAAGGGTGTCATCACCGTCACCGACGTGGACCCCGCCGGCGTTCCGGCGACCATCACCGTGTACCTGCAGAACAACGGCGCCGACCTGAAGAAGGTCGGCGAGCAGGTGGTCAAGGGCTCGCGCGAGGGTGTGACCATCACCTTCACCGAGAACTGGAAGCCGAACGCGGAGTACCGCATCCACGTCGACGCCGCGCCCTACGTGAACGAGGACATCAAGCCCAACCTCGTCACCCCGGACACGGCCTGCAAGAAGGAGGAGAACCCGACCCCGCCGGCCACGCCGACGCCGTCGGAGACCCCCTCCGCCCCGGCCGAGTCCGACACGCCCACTCCGACCCCGTCGGCCTCGGAGAGCGACAGCACCCCGCCCGCGGACGCCCCGAGCAGCGCCCCGTCCCCCGCGGCCGGTGACTCCAACCTCGCCGAGACCGGCGCCAACTCCAACACCGGCATCATCGCCGGCATCGCGGCAGCCCTGGTCGCCGTAGGCGGCGGCGCCGTCTACTTCGGCTTCCGCCGCCGCGGGGCGAACAGCAACCGCTGACACCCCTGGCACCACCGTTCTCCGTGGCCCGTCCCGCACTCGGGGCGGGCCACACCCATGTCTCCCTCACCCTCACCCGAACGTCGCCCGCTCCAGCCAGAACTCCAGCAGCTCCCGCTCACCGAGGACCTCCAACTCCCGGCTGTCCAGCGGCAGTCGGCGGTAGAAGGCGAGCAGTACGGCGGTGAGCGGGCCGCGCAGTGCGACGGTCGCCTTCTCGTGCCCCCGCCGCCAGGAGACGCCGTCCTCGCCGAGCTCGATGACCCACTCGGCGTTCACCTCGGGGGTCACGTCGGTCGCGTGCAGGTGGATGCTGCGACCGGGCCCGCGCAGCTCCACCGCCGCGTCGTCCGGCATCGTCCGCTGCACGAACTCGATGATCTGCAGCCACTCGTCGATCGCGTCGGCCGCCACGTCCGGCGCGACCTCGTAGGGCAGTCCGGCGGCGAGGGTGGCGTCGGCGCGGTGGACGGTGAGTTCGTGGGTCATCCGGCGGGCCCAGAAGCCGGAGGTGTGGATCCCGGCCCACGCCCAGACCTTCGCGTCGGGGCCGGCCTCGCGCAGAGCGGCGACGACCATCTCGCCGGTCTCGGCGAGCCAGGCGTCCAGCGCGTCGGGGTCGCCGTTGGCCTCGGGACCATGGGCCAGCGGCACCTCGTCCTCGGGGATCTCCTCCGGCGCGCGCGTCCGCACCAGCAGCTCGACCCAGCGCAGGGCACCACCCGTATGCCGTACGAGATATTCCAACGACCAGTCCGGACAGGTCGGCACGGTGGTGGAGAGGTCGGCCCCGGACGTCACCACCGCCCTCAACTGGCCCACCTGGTGGGCAATCTCGTCGCAGTAGCGGTCATGTGCGAGCAGCGTCATGTCGCCGACCCTAGACGCACCCCTATCAGTCGAGCACGACGATTTCGTCCGCGTCGAACTCCACCCCCACCGAGTCCCCGACCTCCGGCGCCTCCCGCAGAGCGCACGCCGCTTCGAGGCGGGGCGCGTCCGTCGGCTGGAGGTGTACGGCGACATGGGTGCCCTTGAAGGTGCGGGCGGTGACCGTGCAGCGCAGACCCGTGTCGGCGGACACCAGCCGCACGCCGGCGGGCCGTACGAGCAGCGTCCGCGTTCCCTGCACGGTGCCCTCGCCGACCGGCAGCTTCCCCCACGGGGTGTCCGCGGCCTCTCCGGCGACCGTCCCCTCGACCACGTTGTCGAAGCCGAGGAAGCGGGCCACGAACTCGTCCACCGGCCGCTGCCAGACCTCCAGCGGCGTCCCGGTCTGGGCGATCCGCCCGTCCCGCATCACCACGACCCGGTCGGCAAGCGCGAAGGCCTCACCCTGGTCGTGGGTGACGGCGAGCACGGTCGTCCCCAACCGGCCGAAGAGTTCCCGGAGTTCGACGACCAGCCGCTCCCGCAGCGAACGGTCGAGCTGCCCCAGCGGCTCGTCCAGCATCAGCAGCCGGGGCTGCGGCGCGAGCGCACGGGCCAGCGCCACCCGCTGCTGCTCACCGCCGGAGAGGGACGCCACGGCCCGGCGGGCGGCACCCGGCAGCCCGACCAGGTCGAGCAACTCCCGTACCCGGCCCGCCTGTTCGCCCTTCGACGCCCCATGCATCCGCAACCCGAAGGCCACATTGCCGCCCACGTCCCGCTGCGGGAACAGCTGATGGTCCTGGAACATCAGCCCGACCCCACGCCGATGCGCGGGCACCCCCGACTGATCACGTCCGTCGAGCAACACCCGCCCGGCGCCGAGCGGTTGCAGCCCCGCCACCGCCCGCAGCAGCGTCGACTTGCCGCTGCCGCTGGGCCCGAGCACGCACACGATCTCGTGCTCGGCGACCCCCAGGCCGACGGCGTCGAGCACGGCCCGCCCGCCGAACCGTACGGTCGCGTCTTCGATGGACAGCAGCATCAGAACTCCCCCGTCCGATCGGTCCGCAGCCGCTCCAGCACCAGCAGCGCCACCGCGCACACCACCATCAGAATCGTCGAAAGGGCCATCGCCTGGCCGTAGTTGAGTTCCCCGGCCCGCCCGAGCAGCTTGGCCACCGCGACCGGCAGCGTCGGGTTGTCGGGCCGCGCGATGAACACGGTCGCCCCGAACTCCCCCAGCGACACCGCGAACGCGAACCCGGCCGCGATCAGCAACGCTCGCCGCACCATCGGCAGATCGACCTCACGCCACACCCGCCATGGCGACGCCCCGAGCACGGCCGCCGCCTCCCGGAGCCGCGCGTCCACCGCCCGCAGCACCGGCAGCATGGTCCGTACGACGAACGGGACGCCGACCAGCGCCTGCGCGAGCGGCACGAGGATCCAGGAGGCCCGCAGATCGAGCGGCGGCTCGTCCAGCGCGATCAGGAACCCGAAGCCGACCGTCACCGCCGACACCCCGAGCGGCAGCATCAGCAGCGCGTCGAACCCCCGCACGAACCGGCCCGCGTCCCGCCGGGTGAGCGCGGCGGCGGCGAGACCGCCGATCACCAGGGCGATGACGGTGGCGACGACGGCGTACCGCAGCGAATTGCCGATCGCCTCGATCGGCGCCACCAGGAAGACGCCCCCGTCGGACGACATCAGCGCCCGGTAGTAGCCGAAGTCCGGCGCGTCGAACGACCGTTGCACCAGCACGGCCAACGGCAACAGCAGGAGTACGGCGACGGAGGCGAGGACGCCCGCCAACAGCGCCCACTGGCCCGCCCCACGCGGTCGCCGGGCCGTCACGGAGGCGTCCACCAGCCGCAGGGCGCTCTCCCGCCGCCGTACGGTCCAGGCGTGCAGCGCGAGGATCGCGCCGACCGCCACGAACTGAATGATCGTCAGCACCGCGGCGGTGGACAGATCGAAGATCTCCGAGGTCTGCCGGTAGATCTCGACCTCCAGCGTCGAGAAGCCCGGTCCACCGAGGATCTGCACCACACCGAAGGAGGTGAAGGTGAACAGGAACACCATCAGCGTGGCGGCGGCCACGGCCGGCGCCAGAGCCGGGAGGGTGACCTGACGCCAGGCCTTGAGCGGCGACGCCCCGAGCATCCGCGCGGCCTCCTCCTGCCGCGGGTCGAGTTGGGCCCACAGCCCGCCGACCGTCCGTACGACGACCGCGTAGTTGAAGAAGACATGCGCCAGCAGGATCGCCCATACAGTCGTGTCCAGCCGTACGCCCCACAACTCGTCCAGCAGCCCGCCACGGCCCACCAGTGCCAGGAACGCCGTACCGACGACGACCGTCGGCAGCACGAAGGGGACGGTGACGATCGCCCGCAGAACGTGCGTGCCCGGGAAGTCGAAACGGGCGAAGACGTAGGCGCCGGGCAGCGCCACGAGCAGGGTGAGCGCGGTGGAGGCGAGGGCCTGCCAGGTGGTGAACCACAGGACATGACGGATGTCCGACTGCGCCACCACGTCCCAGATCCGGGCGAGTTGCCAGGCTCCGTCGACATGGAGCCCGCGCGCGAGGATCGCGGTGACGGGGTAGGCGAAGAAGACCGCGAAGAACGCGACGGGCACGGCCATGAGCCCGAGCCGCACCGCCGTGCCGCCCGTGCGTCCCTCGCGGCGGGCTGCTTCCGCTACCTCGGTTACTTCAGTTACTTCAGTACGAGCGAGGTCCATGACTTGACCCAGTCGTCACGGTTGTCGGCGATCTTCGCCGGGTCCATGGTCTCGGGATCCTCGGCCTGCGGACCGTACTTCATGAACTCCTTTGGCACCTGGGCGCCTTCACGCACCGGGTAGACGAACATGTTCAGCGGCATGTCGTCCTGGAAGGTCTTGGTCAGCATGAAGTCGAGGAGTGCCTTGCCGCCCTCGGCGTTCGCCGCGTTGCTCAGCAGCCCCGCGTACTCGAACTGCCGGAAGCAGGTGCCGGCCGCGACGCCGGTCGGCGCGGTGGCCGGCTTCGGGTCGGCGTAGATGACCTCGGCGGGCGGCGAGGAGGCGTACGAGACGACGAGCGGCCGGTCGGCCTTGGCCTTCTTGCCGCCGGCGGAACCGGAGAACTCCTCGTTGTAGGCCTGCTCCCAGCCGTCGACGACCTTGACGCCGTTGGCCTTCAGCTTCTTCCAGTAGTCCTGCCAGCCGTCGTCGCCGTATTGGGCGGCGGTGCCGAGGAGGAAGCCCAGTCCTGGTGAGGAGGTGGACGCGTTCTCGGTGACGAGGAGGTTCTTGTACTGGGGCTTGATCAGGTCGTCGAAGGAGGTGGGCGGGGTCAGCTTGTGCTTGCTGAAGTACGCCTTGTCGTAGTTGACGCAGATGTCGCCTGTGTCGATCGGCGTGACGCGGTGCTTGTCCTGGTCGACCCGGTACTCGGGGAGGATCAGGTCGGAGCCCTTCGGCTCGTACGACTGGAAGAGGTCGTTGTCGAGGGCCCGCGAGAGCAGGGTGTTGTCGACGCCGAAGAAGACGTCGCCCTGTGGGTTGTCCTTGGTCAGGATCGCCTTGTTGACGGCCTGCCCGGCGTCGCCGTCCTCCAGGACCCGGACCTTGTATCCGGACTTCTTCTCAAACTCGGCGATGACGCTCTTGGAGACGGCCCAGGAGTCGTGGCTGACGAGCGTGACGGTCTTGGAGTCACCGCCGCCCGAGCCGGACGACGATCCGCACGCGGACAGCGTGACGAGGCCCAGCCCGACGGCCAGGGCTATGTACTTGTTCGTGGTTCTCATGAGTGAAGACCGAACTTCCTACCCAGAATGACCTGGGCGAGGTTCAGAGGGTCTGCGGCCCGCCGGAACTATGGCTGCCGCACTCTCAGCGCTGTGGCGCTCCCCTGTCGGAAAATGAATCGGATATGAAGTTGTACCGACGTCGATGCACTGACAGTCGATGTACTGACGTCGATCAGACTACCTCTCGGTGGCCGCGAGCTGACCACACGCCCCGTCGATCTCCTGACCACGGGTGTCCCGGACCGTCACCGGCACACCATGCGCGGCGATGGCCTCGACGAACGCCTTCTCGTCCTCCGGACGGGAGGCCGTCCACTTCGAGCCCGGCGTCGGGTTCAGCGGGATCAGATTCACATGCACCGGCCTGCCCTTGAGCAGCCGTCCGAGCCGGTCACCGCGCCAGGCCTGGTCGTTGATGTCCCGGATCAGCGCGTACTCGATGGACAGCCGGCGCCCGGACCGGGCCGCGTACTCCCATCCGGCCTCGAGCACCTCGCGCACCTTCCACCGGGTGTTGACCGGTACGAGGGTGTCGCGCAGTTCGTCGTCCGGCGCGTGCAGCGAGATCGCGAGGCGGCACTTGAAGCCCTCGTCGGCGAACCGGTGGATGGCCGGGACGAGCCCGACGGTCGAGACGGTGATACCGCGCTGCGACAGCCCGAGCCCGTCGGGTTCGGGGTCGGTGAGCGCACGAATGGCACCCACAACGCGCTTGTAGTTGGCGAGCGGCTCGCCCATACCCATGAAGACGATGTTGGACAGCCGCGCCGGACCCCCGGGAATCTCGCCGTCCCTGAGCGCCCGCATCCCGTCCACGATCTGGTGGACGATCTCGGCGGTGGACAGATTCCGGTCGAGGCCTGCCTGCCCGGTGGCGCAGAACGGGCAGTTCATACCGCAGCCCGCCTGCGAGCTGATGCACATCGTCACCCGGTCCGGATACCGCATGAGCACCGACTCGACCAGCGTCCCGTCGAACAGCCGCCACAGCGTCTTGCGCGTGGTGTCCTGATCCGTCGACAGATGCCGTACGACCGTCATCAGCTCCGGAAGCAGCGCCTCCTGAAGCTTGCCGCGCGCGGCAGCCGGGATGTCGGTCCACTGCGCCGGGTCGTGCGCGAACCGCGCGAAGTAGTGCTGCGAGAGCTGCTTGGCGCGAAACGGCTTCTCCCCGACCGCGGCAACAGCTTCCTTGCGCTCGGCAGGCGACAGATCGGCAAGATGCCGCGGCGGCTTCTGGGCTCCGCGGGGGGCGACGAAAGTGAGTTCTCCGGGCTTGGGCATGATTTCTCAAGTGTCGCAGATCGTTTACGTGCCCCCGGACGGGCTATGCGGTGGGGTTTTCCAGCCGGTCCTTGAGGTGCTGCTCGTTGCGGGGGAGCTCCTTGCGGACCTGCGGGCGGACCACGAGAGGCACGAGGACCTTGCCGATGCCGTGCCCTTCGAAGTCGACTTCCAAGGTCACGCGGGAGCGGCGGCCCTCGTCGAGCGGGTCGATCTCACCGTGCACATGGCCCCTGACGGGCCCGTCGATGCCCTGCAGGCCCCAGATGTGCGGCGGCTCGTACTCGGTGACCTCCATGGTCATCGGAATGTCGCGGCGGCCTATGTGCCGGGTGACCCTGAGATGGGAACCGAGACCCAGCGGGCCCTCCTCCACCTGCTCCGCCGCGACCGCGCTCTCCTGCCATTCCGGCAGGTGGGAGGGGTCGCTGAGGTACGCGTAGACATCCTCGGGACTGCGGTCGACGACGATCGTTTCGCGGAAGCCTGACATGGTGCCCCCTTTCAGGGCGGCCCCTTCGAGGGTTCCGGAGTGACCCTCTTCGAGGGCTTACAACCGAATCGTCCCACCGTGCGGACCGGCACGCCAAGGAGAGGGCCGAGGGCAAGAGCAAGAAGGCCAAGAGCCCTCGCCCCATGCCGGGACGAGGGCTCCGCGAAACTCCTGTGCCGTCAGGCAGAACCCACGAACAGCACCATCAGCAGCCACACCACCGGAGCCGTCGGCAGCAGCGAATCCAGCCGGTCCATGATGCCGCCGTGGCCGGGCAGCAGCGTTCCCATGTCCTTGATGCCCAGGTCCCGCTTGATCATGGACTCGCCGAGGTCGCCGAGCGTGGCGCTGGCCGCGACGGCGAGGCCCAGGATCAGGCCCTGCCACCAGGTGCCGTCGTCGATCAGGAACTCCATGCACAGCGCGCCCGCCGCCATGGCGAAGGTGACGGCGCCGAGCAGGCCTTCGCGGGTCTTGCCGGGGCTGATGCGCGGGGCGAGCTTGTGCCTGCCGAAGCGCCAGCCGACGGCGTACGCGCCCGTGTCGCTGACGACGGCCAGCAGCAGGAACGTGAGCACCCGCCGCGCACCGTCGTCCGCGGTGAGCATCATCGCGACGAACGTGGCGAGGAACGGGATGTAGAAGGCCGCGAAGACGCCCGCCGTGACGTCCCTGAGGTAGCCCTCGGGCGGTTCAGTCATCCTCCAGACCAGCACCGCCAGCGCGGTGAGCGCCATCGCCACCCACGCGCCCTCGGCACCGCGGACGTACCCGGCGACGACCATCGCCGCACCGCCGACCGCGAGCGGCACGAGGGGCGCCTTGACGGCCTTGCGCTCCTGCAGCCGGGACGTCAGCTCCCAGAGGCCCACCACAACGGCGACCGCTATCACACCGACGAACACGGCCTTGACGACGAACAGCGACGCGATGATCACCGCACCGAGCCCGACCCCGACCCCTATGGCCGCACCCAGGTCCCTGCCCGCGCTCTTCTTCTGCGGTGCGGGCGCCGGCTGCGGGGCGTCGGGCATGGGCTCCGGATTCTGCTGCGCCGTCCGGTAGGACGTCCCGTCGGGCGTCCCATAGGACGACGTCTGCGGCGTGTCGTCGCGGAACAAGGGGCCGCCCAGCCGAGCGGCCCCCCGATCGTCATCCTGGTCTCCGCCATACGCGGGTACGTCGGGCACGATGGGCATGGGGCGAGTCTGCTGCGCGTTGTGCGCATCGTACGCGGGACCCGCCGGGGCAGCCCCCTGGACAGGCCCGCGGTCGGACGGCACCCAGTACCCGGCTTGTGGTGGCGCCCCCCAGGAAGAGTCGTTCATCAGACCTCGAGCAGCTCCGCTTCCTTGTGCTTGAGAAGCTCGTCCACCTGGGCAACGTACTTGTGGGTGGTGTCGTCGAGCTCCTTCTCCGCACGGCGGCCTTCGTCCTCGCCGATGTCGCCGTCCTTGATCGCCTTGTCGACGGCGTCCTTGGCCTTGCGGCGGACGGAGCGGATGGACACCCGCGCGTCCTCGGCCTTGGCCTTGGCGACCTTGATGTAGTCGCGACGGCGCTCCTCGGTGAGCTCCGGGAACACCACTCGGATGATGTTGCCGTCGTTGCTCGGGTTGACGCCCAGATCGGAGTCGCGGATCGCCTGCTCGATGTTGCGCAGCGCGCTCTTGTCGAACGGGGTCACCACCGCCATGCGCGGCTCCGGCACGGAGAACGAAGCCAGCTGGTTGATCGGCGTCGGCGCGCCGTAGTAGTCGGCCACGATCTTGTTGAACATCGCCGGGTGCGCACGGCCGGTGCGGATCGCGGCGAAGTCCTCCTTGGCGACCACGACGGCCTTCTCCATCTTCTCCTCGGCCTCGAGGAGGGTCTCTTCGATCACCACTTGCTCCTGCGTGTCTTGAGTAGGCCCGGCTGCGGTTCCTTGCGGGGGGCGGCGGCCGGCTGCGTCGCGTCTTCCTTCTGCACGTTTCCCGACCGGCAGAACATTGTCCATCCCCCGGTCAGGGTCATCAGCCCTGGCTGCCTTGGTCACCCACAAGCGTGCCGATCTTCTCACCCTTGACGGCGCGCGCGATATTGCCCTCGGCCAGAAGCTCGAAGACGAGGATCGGCAGCTTGTTGTCGCGGCACAGGGTGATGGCGGTCATGTCGGCGACCTTGAGGTCGCGGGTGATGACCTCGCCGTAGCCGAGGGAGTCGAAGCGCACGGCGTCCGGGTTGGTCTTCGGGTCGGAGTCGTAGACCCCGTCCACGCCGTTCTTGCCCATCAGCAGCGCCTCGGCGTCGATCTCCAGGGCGCGCTGGGCGGCGGTGGTGTCGGTGGAGAAGTACGGCATGCCCATACCGGCGCCGAAGATGACCACGCGGCCCTTCTCCAGGTGCCGTACGGCCCGCAGCGGGATGTACGGCTCGGCGACCTGCCCCATGGTGATGGCGGTCTGCACCCGGCTGTCGATGCCCTCCTTCTCCAGGAAGTCCTGGAGGGCGAGGCAGTTCATCACGGTGCCGAGCATGCCCATGTAGTCGGAGCGGGCCCGGTCCATGCCGCGCTGCTGCAGTTCGGCGCCGCGGAAGAAGTTGCCGCCGCCGATGACGACCGCGATCTGCGCCCCGTCACGCACGACAGCCGCGACCTCGCGGGCGATCTTGTGCACCACGTCAGGGTCGACGCCCAGGCCCCCGCCGCCGGAGAAGGCCTCTCCGGACAGCTTCAGCATGAACCGGCCGCGTACTTTGCCGTCGTCGCTCTTCTGGGGCTTGGTGGTCATGGAGATTTCGCCTCTTAACGTGTCGCACATACGAAGAAGGCCATTGCCGATGGGTGCGTGCTCCCATGTGCGGCAATGGCCTCCTCGTCAGATCTGCTGTCGTCCGCCACGCACGCGTGCGCGACGTCGTACGCGGACGACTGCTGTCGACCCTATCGGGGTCGCGCGTCGATCGCGGTACGGACTCAGATGCCGACCTTGATGCGCGTGAAGCGCTTCAGGGTGACACCGGCCTCGTCCAGGATCTTCTGGACGGACTTCTTGTTGTCGAGCGCGTACGGCTGGCCCAGCAGCGTGGCGTCCTTGAAGAAGCCGTTGAGGCGACCCTCGACGATCTTCGGCAGGGCGGCCTCGGGCTTGCCCTCGGCGCGGGTGGTCTCCTCGGCGACGCGGCGCTCGGACTCGACGACCTCGGCCGGGACGTCCTCCTTGGAGAGGTACTTCGGCGCGAAGGCGGCGATGTGCTGGGCGACGCCCTTGGCGACCTCGGCGTTCGGCTTGTCGAGCTCGACGAGGACACCGATCTGCGGCGGCAGGTCGGGCATCGTGCGGTGCATGTACGCCGTCACGAAGCCGTCGGCGAACTGCGCGAAGCGGTCCAGGACGATCTTCTCGCCCAGGTTGGCGTTGGCCTCGTCGACGAACGCCTGAACGGTCTTGCCGGGCTCGATCTCGGAGGCGAGCAGCGCCTCGAGGTCGGCCGGGGCGGTCTTGGCGACGTGCTCGGCGATCGCGTTGGCAGCGGCCTGGAACTTGTCACCCTTGGCGACGAAGTCCGTCTCGCACTTCAGCTCGACCAGGACACCGGAGGAGTTGTCGTCGGCGATGACGGAGACCACGGCGCCGTTCTCGGCGGAGCGGCCCTCGCGCTTGGCGACGCCCTTCTGGCCCTTGATACGGAGCGCCTCGACGGCCTTCTCGACGTTGCCCTCGGCCTCGTCCAGCGCCTTCTTGCAGTCCATCATGCCGGCGCCGGTGAGCTCACGGAGCTTCTTGACGTCGGCGGCGGTGTAGTTCGCCATGATCTGTGAATCTCTTCTCGGAGTTCGAAGTCTCGAAGTCGGCGGCGGCCGCGGCTTGAGCGGCGTACGCCGAAGATCTACGGGCTACGAAGATCTGCGGACTCTGCAGATCTAGAGGCTGTGGGTGAACGGCGGGTGGCGTGGTCGACGCCACCCGCCGTCACTTTCAGCCATACGGCCCTACGACCCAGAGGGTCAGGCCTGCTCGCCCTCGGCGGCCGGAGCGGCCTCAGCGGCGGGCGCCTCAGCGGCAGGCGCCTCGGCCTCGGCAGCGGGGGCCTCAGCGGCGGGAGCCTCAGCCTCGGCGGCGGGAGCCTCGGCAGCCGGCGCCTCAGCAGCGGTCTCGGCGGCCGGAGCGGCCTCCTCGGCCTTCTTCTCACCCTCGAGCAGGTCGCGCTCCCACTCGGCGAGCGGCTCGCCCGCGGCCTTCTCGCCCTTGCCCTCCGTCGCCACGCCGGAACGGGCGATGAGGCCCTCGGCGACGGCGTCGGCGATCACACGGGTGAGCAGGGTGACGGAGCGGATCGCGTCGTCGTTGCCCGGGATCTTGTAGTCGACCTCGTCGGGGTCGCAGTTGGTGTCGAGGATGGCGACGACCGGAATGTTGAGCTTCCGGGCCTCGCCGACCGCGATGTGCTCCTTCTTGGTGTCCACGATCCAGACGGCGCTGGGCACCTTCTGCATCTCGCGGATACCACCGAGGGTCTTCTCCAGCTTGGCCTTCTCGCGCGAGAGCACGAGAAGCTCCTTCTTGGTCAGACCCGAGGCCGCGACGTCCTCGAAGTCGATCTGCTCGAGCTCCTTGAGGCGCTGCAGACGCTTGTAGACGGTCGAGAAGTTGGTGAGCATGCCGCCCAGCCAGCGCTGGTTGACGTAGGGCATGCCGACGCGGGTGGCCTGCTCGGCGATGGCCTCCTGCGCCTGCTTCTTCGTACCGACGAACATGACCGTGCCGCCGTGGGCGACGGTCTCCTTGACGAACTCGTAGGCGCGGTCGATGTACGACAGCGACTGGAGCAGGTCGATGATGTAGATGCCGTTGCGCTCCGTGAAGATGAACCGCTTCATCTTCGGGTTCCAACGACGGGTCTGGTGACCGAAGTGGACGCCGCTTTCCAGCAGCTCCCGCATCGTGACGACGGCCATGGCCGTTCTCCTTGAGTTTCTCGGTTGTGCCGCGGGTGCCGGATCAGCACTCGCGCCTGACGCCCACATGCGCCGTGCCGCGAAGGACCGAGGAGCGCTGACAGGGACCGTTTCCGGTCGCCGTGTCGGGGCGTGCGAAGTCGACCCGGTGACCCGGATCGCCAGAAGAAGTGTACGGGACCCGCGAGGTACCGGGTGACGCCGCTGTCCACAACCCGGGAGTTATCCACAGGTCCCGGCCATGATCGGCCGCTGCGCGGGACCGTTCTCCCATGTCACATGCGCAAGCGAAACGATCTGCGGTCACATGGGCGGGCCTCCTGCTCGCCCTGACCCTTGCGGCCCTGACGCCCGTCGCATGGGCCGACACCCCGGCCTACGCTCCCGCGGCACCTCCGGCCGCCGACCACACGGTTCCGGCCATCGCCCGCACCTGGCCGGTGGGGGTACGCCCCTCGGTGGTACGAGGCTGGGAACCACCGGCGACGACCTACGGCCGGGGCCACCGGGGCGTCGACCTCACGGCCACCCCCGGCGCACCCGTGCGAGCGGTGGCGCCGGGCCGGGTGTCCTTCGCGGGCCGGGTGGCCGGAAAGGGCGCCGTCTCGGTGGAACTGACAGATACGGGCACCCCACCCCTGCGAACGACCTACGAACCGGTGAGCCCTTCGGTGAAGAAGGGCGACGAGGTGGAGGCGGGCGAGGTGGTGGGGGTGGTGGAGGCGGGCGGCTCGCACTGCACGACGAGATGCATGCACTGGGGCTTGCTCAGGGGCGAGACATACCTGGACCCCCTGTCACTACTCCCACCGTGGCTACTGCACAGGGGCCCATCGAGACTGCTGCCAGTACTGGACGTACCTCTGCCCTAGCTGCGGGCAGTCGTGCCGCCTGGGGCGGCACGGGTGGGCGCTGGGGGTCCCCCCTCTGGGGGAGGCACCCCGCAAGCGCCGGGCTGCGCAACCCACCTCACGGCGCCCAGCCCCACTCAGCCGCACACACCCCGCAACGCCATAGCCACAGCCGCATCCGTAATCGCCGAAGGCACCTCCGCAGCGCCCAGCTCAATCCGCCGCACAGCCGCATCCACCACACCCTGCAGCAACATCGCAGCCAGCCGAGGCTCCGCGTGCCCCATCTCCCCCAACGCCTCGACGATCATCGCGACCAGCCCTCCATGCGCGGCCCGGATCTTCTCCCGAGCCCCCGCATCCAGCTCACTCGCGGAGATCGCGACCACGGCCCGATGCCGCCGGTCCCCGACCAGCGCCAGCTGCTGCCGCACATACGCCTCGACCTTGCCCTCGGGCGTACCGGCCCGCTCCATGGCCGCCGACACCTCCGCGGCCCACACCGGGAAGTCGACCTCGCACAGCTCCTCGACCACGGCGGCCCGCGACCGGAAGTACTCGTACACGGACGACCGCGCAAGCCCCGTCCGCTCGGCGAGGGCCGGAAAGGTCAGCGCCTCCGTCCCACCCTCGGACAGCAAAGACCGAGCCGCGTCCAGCAGGGCGGCTCGCTGCATCGACCGGTGCTCGGCCACAGAGGCCGCTCGAATCCTTGGCACGTCAAACACTGTACGGACGCACCGCCCGCGAGGGGAGTCACTCCCGCCCGCTCCCCCGCTCAGCGGCCGAAACTCGCCAGCTTCGCCCGCAGCTGGAGCACGGACTTGGTGTGGATCTGGCTGACCCGGCTCTCGGTCACCCCCAGCACGTTCCCGATCTCGGCGAGCGTGAGGCCCTCGTAGTAGTACAGCGTGACCACGGTCTTCTCCCGCTCGGGCAACGTGTTGATCGCCCGCGCCAGGAACCGCCTCAGCTCCCGGTCCTCGGCCACCTCCACGGGGTTGTCCGCGGCGGTGTCCTCCAGCGTGTCCATGAGGCTCAACCGGTCGCCCCCTTCACCCCCCACATGCAGCAGCTCCTCCAGCGCCACCACGTTCGCCAGCGACAACTGACTGAAGACCGAGTGCAGTTCATCCACAGCAATCCCCATCTCGGCGGCTACCTCCCCCTCCGACGGCGTCCGCCTGAGCCGCGCCTCCAGCGTCGCGTACGCCCGCTCCACGTTGCGCGCCTTCTGCCGCACCGACCGCGGAATCCAGTCCAGTGCCCGCAGCTCGTCGATCATCGCGCCCCGGATCCGGGTGATCGCGTAGGTCTCGAACTTGATCTCCCGGTCGATGTCGAACTTCTCGATCGCGTCGATCAGCCCGAACACCCCGGAGGAGACGAAGTCCGCCTGCTCGACATTGGGTGGCAGCCCCACGCTCACCCGGCCGGCGACGTACTTCACGAGCGGCGAGTAGTGCAGGATCAGCTGCTCGCGCAGCCGCTCGTCCCCCGTCGCCTTGTACGACCGCCACAACTCGTCGAGCGTCGAGGGAGCGGGCGGCCGCACGCTGCCGCCGTCACGGGCGGCTGGGGGGATCGCCGCCCGGTCGGACCCGGAAGTGTGCTGGGGCATTCGTTGCCTTGTGCCGTTCTGCCGTGAAGTGGGGGTGCCTGGGTGAGCTGTCGGTCTGATGCGGAGTTGCCGGTCTGCGCCCGGATCTCGTGAGCGTAGCGTGACTGAAGTGTCGCAGTGCGCGAACGGCGGGGCTGAAGCCGTGCGCAGATACGTTCCGCTGGACGCACCGCCGGGTCACGATGATTGCTCTGCGTGATCACCGGCGGGCGCCAACTGCGGGAAATCCCAAGGGCGTCGGGGTTCCCCCGGACGGCCGAACACGCTCGGTCAGCAGCCGCGCCGACCGTCACGGACGGAGATCATCGCCTGGCGTGTCAACTTCCAGCCGTCGCCGTGTCGTTCGACGTAACCAAGTGCTCGGAGTTCGTACAGTCTCGCGATCGCGTCATCCTCCGTCGTCTGAGCACCGCGCGCGATCTCGTCCGCCGCCGCGGCACGGCGGGCGGGCAGGGCGGCCAGCGCCCGGCGGGCACCCGGTTCCAGCAGGTCCCGCGGCAGCACGGGGCCTCGCCGGTCCGGGGCCAGCTCGCCCATGTCGCCGACCAGCTCCACCACGTCCGCGGCGTCGGTGACCAGCACGGCGTCTGCACGCAGAAGTTCGTGCACCCCCGCCGAGAGACCGCTGGTGGCCGGCCCGGGTACGCCCATCGTGAACCGCCCCAACCGCTGCGCGGCCCGTGCCGTGACCAGCGATCCGCTCCGATAGGCGGCCTCCACGACCACGGTGCCCCGGGTGAGCGCGGCGATCACCCTGTTCCGCAGCACGAATCTGCTCGGCGTCGGATGATCACCGGGCGGCAACTCACCGATCACCAACCCCTGTTCGGCGATCCTGGTGATCAACTCGGTGTGTCCCCGCGGATAGGGCCGGTCGACTCCGCAGGCGAGTACGGCGACGGTGGCACCGCCGGCGCCGAGGGCCCCGCGGTGTGCGGCGCCGTCCACTCCGTAGGCCCCGCCGGACACGACCACCCATCCGCGCTCGGCCAGCCCGGCGGCGAGCGTGACGGCCATGTGCGCGCCGTACTCCGTGCAGGCCCGCGCGCCCACCACGGCGACCGACCTCAGCGCCCATATCCGCAGGCTGGGCCGCCCACGCACCCACAGCCCCAGCGGCCGGGCATCTCCCAGATCATCCAACTGCCCAGGCCACTCGGCATCCCCCGGCGACACGAACCGCACCCCGGCGTCCCGAGCGACGCCAAGATCCCACCGAGGCTCGGCCGCCTGAGCCCTGGCCCGCAGCCCGGCCCACCGCTTGTCCGTCACCCCGGCAAGCTGCGCCCCGCCCTCCCGCAACACCCGGGCCACCTCCACGGCCCCCAACTCCCGCACCCACCGCCCACCGACCTCGTCGCCCGGCTCGATGACGCGGGTGAGGAAGACACGGGCGAGGAGTTCGTCGTCCGGGTCGTCGTCACTGTTCACGTCATGGCCCCGATGGCCATGGGCACGCCGCGGGGCACCCCGGTGCGCAGCTGCAGGGCCAGGGCGACGTCCGTCGCATCGGGCCGGTCGTGACCGAGGAGGTCGGCGACGGTCCAGGCGACGCGCAGCACACGGTCGAGTCCGCGAGCCGTGAGCACGCCCCGCTCGAGGTTCCGTTCCGCTTCGTCCATGGCGCCGCGAGCGGCGTACCACCGGCTGCGCAGCTCACGCCCGGGGACTTCACTGTTGGTGCGCCATGGGGTGCCGGCCAGGCGGGCCGCCGCCCGTTCCCTGGCGCCGCGCACCCGGTCGGCGACCGTCGCGGTGGATTCACCCCGGGCGCCGCGCTCGGTCAGCTGCGCCCTCGTGACGCGGTCCACCTCGACCCGGAGGTCGACCCGGTCCAGCAGCGGGCCGGACAGCCTGGCCTGGTAGCGGCGGATCGACGACGGTGGGCAGTCGCAGAAGTCGTCCTTCACGGAGAAGCGCCCGCACGGGCAGGGGTTGGCCGCGAGCACCATCTGGAACTTCGCCGGAAAGCGCACGACGCCGGCGCTGCGCGCGATCACGACGTGCCCCGCTTCCAGCGGCTGCCGCAGGGCGTCCAGGGCCTGACTGCTGAACTCCGGCGTCTCGTCCAGGAAGAGCACGCCCCGGTGGGAGAGCGACACCGCACCGGGCCGGGCGATGGAGGCGCCGCCGCCGACGAGCGCCTGCATCGTCGCCGAGTGGTGCGGGGCGCAGTACGGGGCGACGTCGATCAGGGGTTTGCCCGGCGGCAGCAGACCCGCCACCGAGTGCACCGCCGTGACCTCCAGCGACTCCTGTCGGCTGAGCCGGGGCAGGATGGCGGGCAGCCGCTCCGCGAGCATGGTCTTCCCCGCGCCGGGCGGCCCTTCGAGGAACAGGTGGTGGCCGCCCGCCGCGGCGACCTCCACTGCCGTACGCGCCGAGATCTGGCCGACGACATCGGCGAGGTCATGGCCGTGGTCGGGCTGCGCGGTGCCCATGCTGTGCATGCCCGTGGCCGCACCTGTGCCGGGTACGCGCAGGCCGGCCAGGAGTGGGTCGGGGCGGCCTTGTTCGTCCGGTTCCTCCTCCGGCACGGGCTCGTCGGCGAGAACGGCGATCAGCTGGCGCAGGCTGCGCACACCCAGTACCGACACGCCGGGCACCAAGGTGGCCTCGGCGGCGGCGCACTCGGGCACGACCACCTGCTCATAGCCCGCGTCGGCCGCGGCCAGCACGGCGGGCAGGATGCCCCGCACCGGGCGCACCCGTCCGTCCAGCCCCAGCTCCCCGATCATCACGATGTCGGCGAGCACTCGTGGGTCGATCCGCTCGGCGGCGCCGAGAACGGCACATGCGACGGCCAGATCGAAGCCGCTGCCCGCCTTCGGTACCGACGCCGGGCTGAGCCCCACCGTCAGCTTCTTGGCGGGCCACTCCGCGCCGGAGTTCACCACCGCGGCCCGAACCCGATCCCGACTCTCCGTCAGGCTCTTGTCCGGCAACCCCACCAGCGTGAACGCGGCGACCCCGGGTTCCAGGTCGGCCTGGACCTCGACGACGACGCCCTCGACGCCGACCAGTGCCACCGAGCACGTACGAGCGAACCCCATGTCAGGCCACCCCCCGCGCGTGTTCGACGACGGCGGCGCCGCGGCGGGGCAGGACGACGCCGATGAGGTCGATGCGGACGCCTCCCGGCGGGGCTCCTCCGTGCTCCTGCACCCAGCGTTCCGCCAGGCGGCGCAGGCGATCGGTCTTGGCAGGCGTGATCGCCGCCATCGGATGTTCGAAGGGCCCGGCCCTGCGGGTCTTCACCTCACAGACCACCAGGACGTCGCCGTCCCTCGCCACGATGTCGATCTCACCTGTGCGTCCACAGCGCCAGTTGCGCTCCAGGACCGTCATCCCGACCGCGGCCAGTCGCCGTGCGGCCAGGTCTTCGCCGTACCTGCCGAGTCCACCTCGTGCGTTCATGTCGGCACCACCTCCGGCGCCAACCGTCACGCAATCGAGCAGATCAAATTGATCTTGGTGAATTACTCACCGGTTGTGGAAAACTCCGTCACCCACTCGGCAGTTCCAGATCACTCTTGTTCAGCTCCTCGATGTTCACATCCTTGAATGTGAGCACCCGGACCTGCTTCACGAACCGAGCCGGCCGGTACATGTCCCACACCCAGGCGTCCGCCATGGACACCTCGAAGAACACCTCACCCTGGACCGAGTGCACCTGCATCTCGTAGTCGTTGGTCAGGTAGAAGCGCCGCTCGGTCTCGATCACGTATTTGAACAGACCGACGACATCGCGGTACTCCCGGTAGAGCTTCAGCTCCATCTCGGTCTCGTACTTTTCGAGGTCCTCGGCGCTCATGGCATGTTCCCCTTCAGCCGTGCGATCCCACCATTGTGCGCCAGTCCCGTGAGCCCCTAGACGATTTCTGTGTCAAGGATCTCGGGACTGGCCGGGGGACCTTCGTCGAGCAGTCTGCGCAGCAGCTCGGCGAGTCTGGTCGGATACACCGTCTCATGCGCCCGGGTCAGTTCCTCACAGGTCCACCAACGTGCTCCGGCGACACTGCGCCGCTCCAGCTCGGTGAGGCCCGCGGCCCGCGTGGCCGTCTGTGTCGTACGGGCCAGGTAGTACCACTCGTCCTGGTCCCAGCGTCGGCCCGCGAACGGGAACGAGCACTTCCGCCGCCAGAGCACCGGCCCGAGCTCGACCTCGGTGATCCCGGTCTCCTCCGCGAGTTCCCTGAGAGCGGCCTGCTCACGGGTCTCGTCGCCCTCCAGGCCGCCCCCAGGCGTGAACCACCAGTCGTCGGTCCTGTCGTCCGGCTCATGGCCGTGCAGCAGCAGGATGCGGTCCTCCGGGTCGAGGAGGACGACCCGGGCCACCTTGCGCAGTCCGCCTTCGTACGATTCCTCGCCGGCGTCCGTCGCCTCAGCGGGCACCAGCGGACTCCGCGCTCGTACGGTTGCGGGAGCCGAACCGCTTGGCGATCGGGCCGTACGCCCCACCGCCGAGGACGAGGACACCGCCGACGATCACCAGCGCGACGATCATACGCAGTGGTCCGGGCGAGGACAGGGCGCCGAGCGTCTCGAAACCGCTGGGGCTCTGCAGCATGCCGTCCATGGGCCAGACGACCGCGTCGACCCGGGCGCTGACGGCGCTGCGCGCCACCGTGCCGCTGGCGGCGTCGGTCAGGTGGGCGGTGGAGTCCAGGGAGCCCTGTCGTTCGTCGCCGAGCAGGAACAGCCGCCCCTCGGGGACCGTCACGGTCGGGAAGTCCGTGATCTCGGCCGCGCTGCCCTTGGGCAGATACGGTTCGTCGATCTCCTTGCCGTTGACGGTCAGCTTGCCGTCGGTGCAGCAGGCGACGGTGTCCCCACCGACGGCGACGACCCGCTTGACCACGGGCGCGTTGGTCACCCAGGTCTTGTCCCGGAAGACGACGACGTCACCCCGGCGTACGTCGGCGCCGTCGACCCGCTCCGCGAGCACCCGGTTGCCCATGTCGATGGTCGGCGACATCGAGCTGGTGGGCACGGTGTACGGCCGATAGACGACCGCGCCCCATGCGAATCCGCCGAGGAACAGCACAAGGCCCAGCGCCACGGCCACTCCGGACAACCGCTGTCCGATCCGGCCGCCCGCCGGGCTCCTGTCCACCCCGCCGCTGCGCGGGGCCGTACGTGTCGTGCTCTCGCCACCCATGGGTCCGCACCCTACCCGGGGGTACGGCACCGGGTCAGCCCAAGTTTTGGTTCACAAACCAGCTGGGGCGCTACTCCGCGGCATTCCGGTACTCGGCCGCCTTCCGTCGCCGCCGCACCAGCACCAGCGGCACAGCGCCTACGAGCGCCAGGGCACCCGGCGCGGTGACCGCGGCCGCCGCCTGGGCGCTCAGGCCGGGCTGGTCGAAGGTGTCCGGAACCGGGAGCGTGCCCCAGCGGTTGATCGGCCAGGCCTTGACGATGGCGCGGCCGACGACCTTGTCCACCGGGACCATGCCCTTGTTCGCGTCCGACGTGTTGTAGCGGGAGTCGCGGGAGTTCTGCCGGTGGTCGCCCATGACCCAGATGAAGCCCTCGGGAACCTTCACCTTGAACTGGCCGCCCTGGTCGTCGACGCTGCACGGGGTGTTGCCCGGGTAGACGTACGACGACTCGTTCAGCGCCTTGCCGTTGACCTTCAGCGGGCCCGTGCCCTTGCACTCGATGGTGTCGCCGCCGACGCCGACCACGCGCTTGATGAGGTCCTTCTCCTCCGCGGACGGCATCAGGCCGATCCAGCTGAGGAAGGTCTGCAGCGCGTTCGGGTCGGTCGTGGGCTCGCCCGCCAGCCAGTTGTCCGGGTCGTGGAAGACGACGACCTCGCCGCGCTCGGGCTCGGAGCCGAACCAGGGGGTGAGCTTGTCGACCAGGACGCGGTCACCCTGCTGGAGGGTGTTCTGCATCGAGTCGGAGGGGATCGAGAACGCCTGCACCAGGAACGTCTTGATCAGCAGCGCGAGTACCAACGCGATACCGATCAGGATGGGCAGCTCCTTCCAGAAGGAGCGCGGCTTCTTCGCCTCGGGGGTCGAGTCGCCCGGTCCCCGGGTCCCGATCAGGTTCTGCTGGTCCGCCGTTGTCCCGTCGTCGGCCGCCCCGGAGTCATTCCCGGAGGTCACGGCGCTGTCCGCGGCCGGGACAGCTGCTTCCACGGGGCGCCCGCGGTCCTCGCCGTCTTGTCCGGACCGTGCGCCAACCGCCACATCCCCCACGCCAACTCCTTACTCTGTGCCGCCGCCTGCCCCATGCGCGGCGCAGGCCCACCACTCCCATAACGAGCGGGAGTTCCGCAGGGGTCGGGAGCTGGATCGTTCCGTTCGGATCGTCGGGTGCAACCCTATGCGACAGCTGGGGAGCCGCGGTCGACCCGGACGTCGAGTCGGTCACGGAAGCGTAGGTTTTTGGTTCGTTCAGGGAGTTCCAGTGGTTGAAGGGCCAGGCGATGACCATGGCCCGGCCCACCACCTCGCCCTCGGAGACCGTGCCGCCGTATTCCTGGTCCTGGTGCGAGCGGGAGTCCGCGGAGTTGCTGCGGTGGTCGCCCATCACCCACAGCCGTCCCTGCGGGACGGTGATGTCGAACTCGCTCTGGGACGGGGCGTTGCCGGGATAGAGATAGTCACCCTCCTCCAGCGGAACGCCGTTGACGGTCACCCGTCCTTGCGTGTCACAGCACTTGACGCGGTCGCCGCCGACTCCGACGACCCGCTTGATGAGGTCCTTCTCGTCGTCGGACGGCAGCAGGCCGATGAAGGTGAGCCCTTCCTTGACCTGCTTGACGATGATGGGGTCTTCCTTCTTGGTGGTGGTCTGCTCGTCCTGGAGCCAGCCGCCGGGGTCCTTGAAGACGACGACGTCCCCGCGCTGCGGCTTGGAGCCGAACCACGGGGTGAACTTGTCGACCAGGACGCGGTCGCCGATCTGGATCGTCTGCTCCATGGAGCCGGACGGGATCACGAAGGCCTGGACGAGGAACGTCTTCAGGACGAGGGCTATCAGCACGGCGACGCCGACGAGGAGGGGTATCTCCTTGGCGGCGGAGCGCCTGCGGCGCCGCTTGACCTTGCGCTGGAGCTTGCGCCGCTCGGCCCGGGTACGGCCGCCGGCCGGGGAGGACGCCCGCCGGACGCCAGTGGGCAGCAGATTGTCGGCCGCGTGAGCGGAGACACCGCGAGGCCTGCCACGGTTACCCATGCGCACCCTCCGCGGCGGGCACGCGCGCGTAGGCGTCGGGACGGTGCAGGCGGGTGGCGTGATCCGCGGGCCATACGATCCCGTCGGCCCGGCCCACGACGTCGTCCACGGGGATCATGCCGCCGCCCGGTGAGCCGAGGTGGTCTCGGGAGTCGCTGGACTCGCTGCGGTGGTCGCCGAGGACGAACAGGGTGCCTTCCGGCACGACGACGTCGAAGGGCACCGTGGACGGTCTGTCACCGGGGTACAGGAACGACGACTCGTCGACCGACCGGCCGTTCACCACGATCCTCCCCTCCTTGTCACAGCAGACCACGTGGTCTCCCCCCACACCGACAACGCGCTTGATGTAGTCCGCGTCCCCGAAATACCCGGTTCCGTCGAACACGATCACATCGCCACGCCGCGGCTGAGCACCGAAACGGTACGCCAACTTATTTACGAGAACGCGGTCCCCGATCCTCAATCCGCGCTCCATGGATCCGCTGGGAATCTGGAACGGCCGCACCACGAACGCGTTGAGCAGCAGGAGAAACAGCAGGCAGACAAGCAGGGTCAGGCTGATCCGCCCGCCGGGGAGCCAGTCGCTGATCCGCGAGACCAACGCGAAACGCGACCGTCCCTCCTGCCCCCCTGTGTCCGAGATCTCCTCGGATGCGAGTGGGCGGGAGGAGCGGTCGCGCTCCGTCGGCTGTGCTTCGGTGTCCATCGGGGCCAGATGCTATCCGGCCCCGCTGTGACCTCCGAGAAGCGCTCAGTTCTCGCGCTTCTCCTTGATCTTCGCGGCCTTGCCGCGCAGGTCGCGCAGGTAGTACAGCTTGGCGCGGCGCACGTCACCCTTGGTGACGAGCTCGATCTTCTCGACGATCGGGGTGTGCACCGGGAAGGTGCGCTCGACGCCGACGGAGAAGGAGACCTTGCGGACCGTGAAGGTCTCGCGCACGCCGGCGCCCTGGCGACGGATGACTACGCCCTTGAACTGCTGCACACGGGAGCGGTTGCCCTCGATGACGCGGACGTGGACGTTGACCGTGTCGCCCGGGCGGAAGGCCGGGACGTCGCTGCGCAGCGACGCGGCGTCGACGGAGTCGAGCAGGTGAGACATTTCGTCTGCTTTCTTCGCTGATGCCACAGGTCATCAACGGAAACTAGGTGTTCCTGGAATGAGAGCCGTGCTCGTCGGGGCGGGCGTCGTGTCCCCCTGTGGCAGGGGCGCACGCCGGACGGCGCACAGCAGCGGCCTATTCTTCCATGCCCTCTGGCCTGCGCCAAAATCGGCCGTACGGCTCGCCCTCCGGGTCGGGCATCCAGCCCAGGATGGAGAGCATCTCGCGGTCCTTCTTGTCGAAGGCCTTGGGGTCGCAGCGCTCGATGAGATCGGGCCGATGGGCGGTCGTCCGCTTCAGCGCCTCGTCCCTGCGCCAGCGGGCGATCTTGCCGTGGTGGCCGCTGAGCAGTACCTCCGGGATCTCCCGGCCGCGCCACTGGGGCGGCTTGGTGTAGACGGGCCCCTCCAGGAGGCTGGCCATGGCGCCGGGCGCGAAGGAGTCGTCCCGGTGGGACTCGGCGTTGCCCAGGACGCCGGGCAGCAGGCGGGCGACGGCCTCCGTGATGACGAGTACGGCCGCCTCGCCGCCGGCGAGGACGTAGTCGCCGATGGACACCTCGTAGACGCGCATCCGCGTCGCGTACTCGTCGATGACGCGGCGGTCGATGCCCTCGTAGCGGGCGGGCGTGAAGATCAGCCAGGGGCGCTCGGAGAGCTCGACGGCGAGTTCCTGGGTGAAGGGGCGGCCGCTGGGCGTGGGGACGAGGAGCGCGGGGGCGTGGGAACCGGTCTCGTAGCCGTCGGCGAGGACGGAGTCCAGGGCGTCGCCCCAGGGCTCGGTCTTCATCACCATGCCGGGGCCGCCGCCGTACGGGGTGTCGTCGACCGTGTTGTGGCGGTCGTACGTCCAGGTCCGCAGGTCATGCACGTGCACATTCAGCTGTCCACGCGCGCGTGCCTTGCCGACGAGGGAGACGTTCAGGGGCTCCAGGTACTCGGGGAAGATCGTGACGACGTCGAGTCTCATGCTTCGGGGTCCTTCGACGAGACGACCTCTGCCTGGTCGTCGATCAGCCCCGGCGGCGGGTCGATGACCGCGCGCTGCTCCTCGAGATCGATCTCGGTGACGATCTCCGCCACGAACGGGATCAGTACTTCGCTGCCGTCGGGGCGCTCCACGATGAACAGGTCCTGGGACGGCAGGTGCGAGATCTCCGTGATCCGGCCGACCTCCGTGCCGTCCTTGGTGACGACGTCCAGGTCCATCAGCTGGTGGTCGTAGTACTCGTCCTCTTCCTCAGGGAGTACCTCCGGGTCCACTTCGGCGATCAGGAGGGTGTTGCGCAGGGCCTCCGCGCCGGTCCGGTCGCGTACGCCCTCGAAGCGCAGCAGGAGGCGGCCGCTGTGCACCCGGCCGGTCTCGATGGTGAGGGGGCCCACGGAGGCGGGGTCGGTGGCCAGTACGGCGCCGGGGCCGAGCCTGAGTTCAGGCTCGTCGGTACGTACCTCGACGGTGACCTCGCCCTTGATGCCGTGGGCGCGGCCGATCCGGGCGACTACGAGCTGCACTTTTCGAAGATCTCCTGTCGTACGTACGACTGCGGGCCGGGGACGGCCCAGTGGCCCTCCCCGGCCCGAGCCGGTGCTGCGATTGGCGTCAGCGGACGTGGTCCACGTCGACGAGGTCGACGCGGACACCGCGGCCGCCGATGGCGCCCACGACGGTACGCAGAGCGCGTGCGGTACGGCCGTTGCGGCCGATGACCTTGCCGAGGTCGTCCGGGTGGACCCGGACCTCGAGCACGCGTCCGCGGCGCAGGGTGCGCGAGGCGACCTGCACATCGTCCGGGTTGTCGACGATGCCCTTCACGAGGTGCTCGAGAGCCTCCTCGAGCATGCTCAGGCCTCGGTCGACGCGGACTCGGCGGCGGCCTCGTCCTTCTTCTCAGCCTTCTTCTTCTGGGTGATCGCCTCACCCTTGCCCTCGTCGTCGCCACCGAGAGCCTCGAAGGACGGACGCGCCGCCTTCTCGGCAGGCTGCAGCAGCGGCGGCGGGGCGGGCTCGCCCTTGTACTTCTGCCAGTCGCCGGTCTTCTTCAGGATGGCGAGGACGGGCTCGGTCGGCTGGGCGCCGACGGAGAGCCAGTACGCCACGCGGTCGGCGTTGACCTCGATGCGCGAGGGGTTCTGCACCGGGTGGTACAGACCGATCTCCTCGATCGCACGGCCGTCACGGCGAGTGCGGGAGTCGGCGACGACGATGCGGTAGTGAGGCGAACGGATCTTGCCCAGACGCTTCAGCTTGATCTTGACTGCCACGGGAGTGGGTTCTCCTGGATTGACGTGGTTGGGCACGGCGAGATGGCCGCGTGGGGTTGCGGGTACCCGAGTGCCCGATGGACGCGTCAGCCGGAGGAGAGAGGGGTCCTGTGCGGCTGTCGAGTACAGCTAGTCATTGTGCCACACCCTGCGGGTCGCTTTGGACCGACGGTGCGCGGAGCTGGGCATGCCTGAGGGGCACCCGGCGTCTTGGGTGCCCTGGGGGTGCGTCGCGCAGCCCGGCGCCACGGGGTGCCGCCTGCGCCCACCCGTGCCGCCCCAGGCGGCACGACTGCCCGCAGGCGGCGGCACGAGCTGCAACAGCCCCACCCCATCGCCACGCGTTCCGACCGGCAGCCACGAGATGCCGGTACTCAACGCCCCGTGGTTACGCCGCGCCCACGACCTCCGGGATGCGGAACGGCTTGCCGCAGCCGCCGCAGACGATCGGGGCCTGGGCCAGGACCGACGGAACGACGCGGACGTTGCGCCCGCAGTCGCAGACGGCCTTGACGCGGACACCGCCGCCGGAGGAGCCATGCCGGGCCGCCGGGCCGCGGAAGGTCCGGGACGTGTCGGCGGAGGTCGCTGCGGTATGGGCCTTGAGGGCGCGCTGGAGCCGCTCGATCGTCGGGCGGTAGCGCCTCTTCGCCTCGGGGTTGAGCGTGACCAGGGAGAAGCCGCTGCTGGGATGCGGTTCCTCCGGGTGGTCAAGGCCCAGCTCCTCGGCGATCGCGAGGAATCTGCGGTTGTGGTACCGGCCGGCGCGCGAGGTGTCGCGGATTCCGCGGGCGGCGGCGATGCCATGGACTGCCTCATGGAGCAGTCGCTCGAAGGAGAGCGCGTGCCCGCAGGCGGACGACGACTCCCCGATCAGTGACTCGGGCGCGGCAAGATCCGGCAGCTCGGGGTGGTACCGCTGAATGTCGGCCCACGCCTGCGCCAGCTCTGCGGCGAGAACAGGTGGTGTCTGTGTCGTGCTCACGTAATGACAACGAGCCAGAGTGCCGCTGTGTTCCTATTCCGGGGCATCCCAAATAATTTGCACGTACCCGTCAGTTGCCGCTGATGCGTCCGGACGAGGGCGGGTGCGCTGATCTGCGGAGAAGCCTCGCAGCTCATACCAAGCCGGTACGTAGTCTGACGTACGGCCCGGCGCGTAGAGCCTGTCCGCGCGCCGGGGTACGTGTGTTCGCGCGATGCGCAAGAGGCGTTTCGGTCGGCTCCGCCCATGGCTCAGTAGGCTCGCGCGACGATCGCGACGTTACCGGGTGCGTCATCGGCGTCCGGCACCGACCCGTCCTCGGCGACCAGACACCGTACGGTCACCGCGTGCTCACCCAGCTTGGCCTCGCCTTCTTCGCCGAGGGCCGCCCAGGGGATGCGCGCCCAGCCGCCGGCGGTCGTGGCGTCCACGGCCTCCTCGATGCTCGACACGTCGGACGTACGGGACTCACGGCGCTCGCGGGACTGGGTCAGCAGCAGCGCCTGATCCTCTTCGAGGACCGTGGGGAGCAGCCGTACGAGCGAGTCGATCGCCACCGGCTCCTTGCCGCCGGGGATCCGGCGGGCCAGCATCGCGGTGCCGTTCTCCAGGTCACGGGGGCCGACCTCGATCCGGACCGGCACGCCCTTCAGCTCCCAGTCGACGGCCCGGCGCCCGAAGGGGGTGTCCGTGCGGTCGTCGACGTGGACGCGGATGCCCGCCGCCTTCAGCTGGTCGCCGATCTCGCGGACCTTGGCCAGAACCGCGTCATCGCCCTTGATCGCGAGGACGACGGCCTGCACCGAGGCGAGGCGCGGCGGGACGCGCAGGCCATTGTCATCTCCGTGAGTCATCACCAGGGCGCCGATCATGCGGGTGGTGGACCCCCAGGACGTCTGCCAGACCAGTTCCTGTCTGCCGTCCTTGGACAGGTACTGGGTGTTGAAGGCCTTGGCGAAGTTCTGGCCCAGCTCATGACTGGTGGCCAACTGGAGGGCCTTGCCGTCGCCCATCATCGCTTCGAGGGTGAGGGTGTTGAGGGCGCCCGCGAAGCGCTCCTTGACGGTCTTGCGGCCGGGGACGGAGTCCATGGCGAGGACGTTCACCATGAAGTCCTCGTAGACCTTGCGGTGGATGTGCGCGGCGAAGTCGCGGGCGTCCTCGTATGTGGCGTGTGCGGTGTGGCCTTCCTGCCACAGGAATTCGGTCGTACGGAGGAAGAGGCGGGGCCGCAGCTCCCAACGGACCACGTTCGCCCACTGGTTGATCAGCAGCGGCAGATCGCGGTAGCTCTGCACCCACTTCGAGAAGTAGTCGTTGATGATCATCTCGGAGGTGGGACGGACGACGGCCGGCTCTTCGAGCTCCTTGCCGCCGCCGTGCGTGACGACGGCGAGTTCGGGTGCGAAGCCCTCGACGTGCTCGGCCTCCTTGGCGAAGTACGACTGCGGGATCAGCAGCGGGAAGTACGCGTTCTGGGTGCCCGTCTCCTTGATGCGGGCGTCCATCTCGGCCTGCATCCGCTCCCACAGCCCGTACCCGTACGGTCGGATCACCATGGTGCCGCGCACCGGACCGTTGTCGGCCAGTTCGGCCTTGTTGATCAGATCCTGGTACCAGCGCGGGAAGTCGTCCGCCCGCGGGGTGAGTACGGGTGCCTTGGCCATGGCGAGATGGTACGGGCCCACGTTGCCGGAATGTGAAATCTCGCCACTCGTACAGCGAACCCACAAGCCGGGCGGCACAACCCTCTGGACGAGGCGTCGGACGCGGAGTTTCCTGGCATACGGGGGGACAGCGAGCGCACGTCACGGGGGCTACGGAATCGGGCACAGCGGCAACTCTCGTCGGATTGGGGCGCTTTACATGACACCTACGCTCGTGCGGCAGCACCTGTCTCCTGCGGGCCCCGGGCCACGCGTGGACCTGTGTGCACGCGCGCGTGACTGGTCCGAGATCCAGGAGCGGATGCTGGTTCCGCTCTTCGAGGCCGTCTACGAGCGACTGGAAGTGGGCGTCGGCACACGGCTCCTCGGCCTCGGCTGCGGATCCGGGCTGGCCCTGCTGATGGCTGCCTCCAGAGGCGCCGCCGTCACCGGTGTCGAACCCTCCTCGCCTCAGCGGCTCGCCCTCGCGCGGGAGCGGCTGCGGCCCGAGGCGTGGGGCACGCGCGCGCGTGCGGACACCCGGCTCGTCGACGGCTCACCGCGGGACGCGGCCGACGCGGAGACGCCCGCGTACAGCCTGGTGACCGCTTTCGAGCCCATCGGGTGTCTCGCGGGCGACTCGGAGGGACTCGGCGAGCTGCTCGAGGCAGCGGCACCGCTCGCCGATCGGGGGGCGCCCGTGGTGCTGGCCGGCTGGGGTCCGCCGGAACGTTGCACCACGTCGTCCGTGCTGCGGGTGGCCGCCAAGCTGGCGGATCCGCTGCGCAGCGCGGGCAGTTGGCGCCCCGCCCTCCGCGACGACCTGGAGGAGGTCGCCCAGCGGGCCGGCCTCAAGCCCGACGGCTCGGGCCGGGTGGCCTGCCCCTTCGGCTACGCCGACATGGACAGCGCGCTGCGCGGACTGCTGTCCACGGGGCTGTTCGACGCGGCGATCACCGCGACGGACCAGGCGCAGGTCGACAAGGAGCTGACGGAGGCTCTGCATCCGTATCTGCGGCGGGACGGGACGGTGTGGATGCCGAACGTGTTCCGGTACCTGATCGCCCGTACGCCCTAAGCGGAGCGCCCCGAAGGGGCGCGGGGAACTGCGCGACCAGCCACGACGGAGCCGCAGCAAACCGACGACACATCGCGGCACAACCAGCGGAGCGCTCACGTGTCCACGTCCTTCGCCAGGCGCGTGATCCCCGCGATCCGGTACGCGTCCGCCTCCTCCAGCGTCTCGTTCTCCAGGAGCGCCTGGGCGAGGTCGTCCAACTGGCCGCGATGGTCGCGGAGTTTGCGGCACGCCTCGTCGTAGCACTCGTCGACGATCCGCCGCATCTCGTCGTCGATCACATCGAGGGTCTGGGGCGCGGCGGCGAGGCCGTACGCCTGCTGAGCGTCGTTCGGGAGCGCGGACAGCCGTCCCACCCGCTCACTCATCCCCCACCGCGCGACCATGCCGCGCACGATGTTGGTGACCTGTTCGAGGTCGTTCTCGGCACCGGTCGTGATCATGCCGTACACGACCTGTTCCGCCGCCATGCCGCCGAGGGCGCCGATGACGCGGCCTCGCAGATACTCCTCGGTGTACGCGTACTTGTCCGACTCCGGGGTGGAGAGCGTGACGCCGAGGGCCCTGCCGCGCGGCACGATGGTGATCTTGCGGACGGGGTCGGCGCCCGGCTGCAGCATGCCGAGGAGGGCGTGGCCGCTCTCGTGGTACGCGGTGCGCCGGCGTTCCTCCAGGGGCATCACCAGCGGGCGTTCGGCGCCCAGTTGGACCTTTTCCAGGGCCTCGGAGAGGTCAGCCTGCTTCACCCTGTCCTGCTTGCGCTTGACCGCGAGGAGGGCGGCCTCGTTGGTGAGGTTGGCCAGTTCGGCGCCGGTCATGCCCGGGGTCGTGCGCGCGACCTGGGCCAGGTCGACGTCCTCGGCGAGCGGGATCTCCCGGGTGTGGATCTCCAGGATCGCCTTGCGGCCACCGCGGTCCGGCGGCGAGACCATGACCACCCGGTCGAAGCGGCCCGGGCGGGTCAGGGCCGGGTCCAGGACGTCGGCGCGGTTGGTGGCGGCGATGACGATCACGCCCTCCGCGCCCGAGAAGCCGTCCATCTCGGTCAGGATCTGGTTGAGCGTCTGCTCGCGCTCGTCGTGCCCGCCCATGCTCGCGCCGCCGCCGCGTGCCCGCCCGATGGTGTCGATCTCGTCGATGAAGATGATCGACGGCGCCACCTTGCGCGCCTCGGCGAACAGCTCACGCACGCGTGACGCACCCACGCCCACGATCATCTCGATGAACTCGGACGCCGACGCCGAGAAGAACGGCACCCCCGCCTCCCCCGCGACCGCCCGCGCGAGCAGGGTCTTCCCGGTGCCGGGCGCCCCCGCGAGGAGGACACCCCGGGGCATCTTGGCGCCCATACGGCGATAGGCGTCGGGATTCTTCAGGAAGTCCACGACGTCATTGAGCTCGCCCTCCACCTCGTCGATGCCCGCCACGTCCGCGAAGGTCGTGCGCTCGGCGCCGGGCTCCAGCTCGACCGGCTTCGGCGGGGCCTTCCGGCCGAGCATGCCGCCCGCGCCCCCCATCCCCGCGCTCATCCGCCGCGCGATGAAGATCCACAGCACGACCAGGAGCACCATCGGCGCCAGCGAGATCAGCAGATTGGCCAGAAAGCTTCGCTGCTGGACGACCGGCTCCGCCGTGACGGTGACGTTGTTCTTGGTCAGCTCCGCCCAGAGCTGATCGTCCGCGAACTCCGGGCGCTGCGTCTTGAACTTGCTGTACTTGCCGTCGCCCTCGGGATCGTCCTGGGACTTCTTCAGCTGCCCCTGGATCGCGTCACCCTTGGAATAGATCTTGCTGACATTGTCGGCGTCGACCTGCTTGCTGAACTCCGTGTACGAGATGGTCGGCTCGTCCTCGTCGAAGTACGAGAGCACCAGATTGGCGACGAGGAACACGACCAGCGCGGCGAGGACCAGGCTCCACCAGCCTCCACGCAGCCTGCGCCCACCGGACGGCGGCTTCGGCGGCTCCTCGGGCGTGCCCTCGGTTCGCCAGGGCTGCTCGGGAGACTTACGGGTCGGCGCCGGGTTGGTCATATCGGGACGTTACGACATCACACGCCCGCAAGCATGTGCGCATACGACGCTGGGGGCGCCCCTGGCGAGGGGCGCCCCCAGCGTCGTATGAACCAGGCTGTACAGACCGAACCGTCAGCCCATGAACCTCTAGCCCATGAACTTCTTGAACTCGTCCGGCAGCTCGAAGTCCTGCGCGCCCTGCTGCGGCACACCGAACGCGTTGCCGCCCTGAGCGGCGGCGGCGCGGCGGGCGGCCTCCTCCTGCTCCTGCTGCTTGCGCTTCATCGGGTTGCCGGAGCGCTGCTTGCCCTTGGCCTTCTTGGGCTGCTTCTTCGACCGGCCGGGGCCGCCACCCATGCCCGGGACGCCCGGCATACCGGGCATGCCGCCGCCCTGGGCCATGCGGGACATCATCTTGCGGGCCTCGAAGAACCGCTCGACCAGGCCCTTGACCGCGCTGACGTCGACGCCGGAACCCTTGGCGATACGGGCACGCCGCGAGCCGTTGATGATCGTCGGCTCCTGGCGCTCGGCCGGGGTCATCGACTTGATGATCGCGGCCGTGCGGTCGACGTCACGCTCGTCGAGGTTGTTGATCTGGTCCTTGATCTGGCCCATGCCGGGCAGCATGCCGAGCAGCTTGGAGATGGAGCCCATCTTCCTGACCTGCTCCATCTGGGCCAGGAAGTCGTCCAGGGTGAAGTCCTGGCCCTTCTTGGACGCCAGCTTGGAGGCCATCTTCTCGGCCTCTTCCTGGCTGAACGTCTTCTCCGCCTGCTCGATCAGGGTGAGCAGGTCACCCATGTCGAGGATGCGGGAGGCCATCCGGTCAGGGTGGAAGGCGTCGAAGTCGTCGAGCTTCTCGCCGTTCGACGCGAACATGATCGGCTTGCCGGTGACCTGGCGGATCGACAGGGCCGCACCACCGCGGGCGTCACCGTCGAGCTTGGAGAGCACCACGCCGTCGAAGCCGACGCCGTCGCGGAAGGCCTCGGCGGTGTTGACCGCGTCCTGGCCGATCATCGCGTCGACGACGAAGAGGATCTCGTCCGGCGAGACCGCGTCCCGGATGTCCGCGGCCTGCTGCATCATCTCCTGGTCGATGCCCAGGCGGCCGGCGGTGTCGACGATCACGATGTCGTGGACCCGGGTCTTCGCGAAATCGATGGAGTCCTTGGCGACCTTGACCGGGTCACCGACGCCGTTGCCCGGCTCCGGCGCGAAGACCGCGACGCCGGCGCGCTCGGCGACGACGCTGAGCTGGTTCACGGCGTTCGGGCGCTGGAGGTCGGCGGCGACGAGCAGCGGCGAGTGGCCCTGCTCCTTCAGCCAGTGGCCGAGCTTGCCCGCGAGGGTCGTCTTACCGGCACCCTGCAGACCCGCCAGCATGATCACGGTGGGCGGCTGCTTGGCGAAGCGGAGACGACGGGTCTCGCCGCCGAGGATGGTGACCAGTTCCTCATTGACGATCTTGAGGACCTGCTGGGCCGGGTTCAGCGCGCGGGAGACTTCGGCGCCGAGAGCCCTTTCCTTCACGTTCTTGATGAAGGTACGGACGACAGGCAGCGCCACGTCCGCTTCGAGAAGGGCGATGCGAATCTCGCGCGCCGTGGCGTCGATATCCGCTTCGCTCAAGCGCCCCTTGCCGCGCAAGTTCTTGAAGGTCGCTGAAAGGCGATCGGAGAGAGTATCGAACACGGCGGCGTCGGTCCTCGGGGTCGGGAGCAGTCTGAGCGTCTTCCAGGGTATCCGGCCTTGCAAGGCAATCGTCCCCGCCGCCTGCATTCAGCAGCGGAGGCGACACATCACATGACCGCGAGGTCACCCCCGCAGTGTCTCCTCCAGCTTCCGCGCCACGGCCCCCGCCTCCTCGCTCGGCAGCGGGGCGCCCTCCGAACTGGTGACGTAGAAGGCGTCCACCGCGTTCGCGCCCAGCGTCGACACATGCGCACTGCGTACCCGCACGCCCGCGTCCTCCAGCGCTCGCCCGATCCGGTGCAGCAGGCCCGGGGCGTCATGGGCCCGGACCTCGAACACCGTCGCCAGCCGCGATGCCGCCGGTGCGACCGTCACCCGGGGCGGCGGCGCCACGACGCCACGACGCCGCGGATAGGCCGCGTCGCGCTCGGCGAGGCGGCCCGCGATGTCCAGGGAACCGTCCAGGGCCCGTACGAGATCGGCGCGCAGCCGGGCTGCCTGCGGCAGGGAGCCGTACTCGGCGGCGACCCGCCAGTTCAGCAGCAGGACGGACCCCTCGACGCCGTCCGGCAGGTCCAGGGCCCGCAGTTCCGCGGTCCGTACCGTCAGCCGGTGCATCGCCAGCACACCGGCCACGGCGGGCAGCACCCCCTTCTGGTCCGGTACGGCGATGAGGAGCTCGACGCCGAGTGGTTCGGGCTCGCCGGTCGGCTGGTCCTCCGTCGGCGGCTCGGTCTGCGCGCGCAGCGACAGCACGGGGCTGCCGGTCGCGATCGCCTCGATGGAGAGCCGCTCCTGCTCGGCGGTGGGCGCGGCGGCCTCCGGTTCCTCCGGAATGTCCCCGGCGAGCACCGCCGAGACCCGTCGCACCAGGTCGGCGACGAGGGATCCGCGCCAGGACGACCAGGCGGCCGGGCCGGTGGCCAGCGCGTCCGCCTCGGTCAGCGCGTGCAGCAGCTCCAGCGTGCTCTGCGTGCCGACCGCCTCGGCGACCGAGCGCACGGTGGCCGGGTCCTCCAGGTCGCGCCGGGTGGCCGTCTCGACGAGCAGCAGGTGATGCCGTACGAGCGTGGCGAGCACGGCGACGTCCTCGCGGTCGAAGCCGATCCGGGCCGCCACGTCGCGGGCGATGATCTCGCCGGCCACCGAGTGGTCGCCGGGCCAGCCCTTGCCGATGTCGTGCAGCAGCGCGGAGACCAGGAGCAGGTCGGGGCGGCTGACCCGGCGGGCGAAGTCGGAGGCGCGGACGGCGGTCTCGATGAGATGCCGGTCCACGGTCCAGATGTGCACGGCGTTGCGCTGCGGGCGGCAGCGGACCCGCTCCCAGTCGGGGAGCATGCGGGTGATCAGGCCCTCGGCCTCCAGCGCCTCCCACACCTCGATGGTCGGGTGGCCGGAGCCCAGCAGGGTGACCAACTGCTCACGTGCCTCGGCGGGCCACGGCGTGGGCAGGGGGCGTGTGGTGGCCGCCATGCGCCGTACGGCGTGCAGGGAGAGCGGCAGGCCAGCCTCCGCGGCGGCGGCAGCGGCGCGCAGGGGCAGCACGGGGTCGCGTTCGGGGCGCGCGGCGCGGGCGAGCACCACCTCGCCGTCCTGTTCCACCACGCCCTCGGCGAGCGGGGACCGCTCGGCGACCGGCTTCCCGCCACCGCCCAGCATGGCGCGCAGCCGCGGCCGCACCGCGCGCGACCGCAGCACGCGCCCCACTTCACGCCAGGTGACATCGCTCGCATACGACACGACGCGCGCCGCCTCGTACACCTGCCGCAGCAGAGTGTCGGCGTCGAGGAGTCCCAGTTCGGCGGCGACCTGGTCCTGCTCCTGGAGGGACAGCCGGTCGGTGGCCCGGCCCGTCGCCAGATGCAGGGCGTCGCGTACGTCGAGCAGTCGGCGCCGTGCGTCGTCGAGGCCCTCGCGCGGGGCGTCGGCCAGCCAGGAGGCGGCGACGGCGCGCAGGGCGGTGGCGTCACGGAGGCCGCCGCGGGCCTCCTTCAGGTCCGGCTCCAGCAGGTACTGCAGCTCACCCTGACGCTCGGCGCGCTCGGCGCACAGCTCCTGGAGTTCGGGGAGACGTTTCGGCGCCTGGTTGCGCCAGTCGGCGAGGACGGCCGTGCGCAGTCCCGCGGTCAGGCCGAGGTCGCCGGCGATGTGCCGGGCGTCCAGGAGACCGAGTTGGACTTTCAAATCCTCGGCCGCGGTCTTGCGTGCCTCGGCCGGTGTACGCACCGAGTGGTCGAGCGCCAGGCCCAGGTCCCAGACCGGGTACCAGATGCGGTCGGCCAGCGCGGCGACCGCGTCCGAGTCACTGCCGTCGTGCAGCAGGAGCAGATCGAGGTCGCTGCGCGGGGACAGCTCGCCGCGGCCATAGCCGCCGACCGCGATCAGGGAGGCGCCCTTGAGCCCGTCGGCGCCCGCGCCGAACAGCCCCGACAGCCAGTCGTCGGTCAGTTCGGCGAGGGCCGTACGGCGCGGCGGCCCGGACCGCGCCCCCTCCTGGAGGAGGCGCAGCCGGGCCGCCGCGTAGCCGCTGGGTCCCGAGTCCTCTGCATCTTCCCGTACGTCCGTACTCGTCACCCAGCGACTCCTGTTCCTTTTCTTTTAAAGCGCGTCCGGCCCGCGCTCGCCGGTCCGGACCCGTACGGCCGTCTCGACCGGGAGGGACCAGACCTTTCCGTCACCGATCTTGCCGGTACGGGCCGCCTTGACGATGACGTCGATCAGCTGCTCGGCGTCGTCGTCCTCGGCGAGGACCTCGATGCGGATCTTGGGGACGAGGTCGACCGTGTACTCGGCGCCCCGGTAGACCTCGGTGTGGCCCCGCTGACGACCGTAGCCGCTCGCCTCGGTGACCGTCAGTCCGTGGACCCCGAAGGCCTGGAGGGCTTCCTTGATCTCGTCGAGCCGGTGGGGCTTGACGACGGCGGTGATGAGCTTCATGCGTCCACCTTCTTGCTCGTGGCTGCGGGGGCCGGGGGTACCACGGTGGACTTGGCGGCACCGCCACCGGCGCCACTGAAGTCGTATGCGGTCTCGGCGTGCTCGGCCTGGTCGATGCCGGCCACCTCTTCGTCCTCGGAGACCCGCATGCCGATGGTCTTGTCGAGGACGAAGGCGATGAGCGCGGAGACGATCAGGGAGTAGGCGAGAACCGCACCGACACCGGCGAGCTGCTTCCACATCTGCGTCATGCCGCCGCCGTAGAAGAGGCCCTCGACCTCGGACTGGCCCTTGCCGCTGGCCAGGAGGCCGATGAGCAGCGAGCCGACGACACCGCCGACGAGGTGGACGCCGACGACGTCGAGCGAGTCGTCGTAACCGAGCTTGTACTTCAGGCCGACGGCCATGGCGCACAGCAGACCGGCGACGACACCGACGACGATCGCGCCGATCGGGGAGACCGCGCCACCGGACGGGGTGATCGCGACCAGACCGGCGACCGCACCGGAGGCGGCACCGAGCGTGGTGAACGCGCCGTGGCGGATCTTCTCGTAGATCAGCCAGGACAGCATGGCGGCGGCGGTGGCGACCTGCGTGTTGACGAACATCAGGGAGCCGACGCCGTCGTCGTTGCCGAGCCACGAGCCGGCGTTGAAGCCGAACCAGCCGAACCACAGCAGACCGGCGCCGAGCATGACCAGCGGGAGGCTGTGCGGGCGCATCGGGTCCTTCTTGAAGCCGACGCGCTTGCCGATGACCAGGATCACGCCGAGCGCGGCTGCACCGGCGTTGATGTGGACCGCCGTACCACCGGCGAAGTCGATGACGCCCAGGTCGAACGCCCAGCCGCCGGTGCCCCAGACCCAGTGGGCGACCGGGAAGTACACGATCGTGGCCCACAGGGCGACGAACAGCGCCCAGGCGGTGAACTTCACGCGGTCCGCGAGAGCACCGCTTATCAGGGCGGGCGTGATGATCGCGAACATCAGCTGGAAGACCATGAAGGCGAGGACCGGGATGGTGTAGCCGGACCACAGGTCACCGGTCTCGATGCCGCTGAGTCCGACGTAGTCCGACGTCCAGCCGATGATGCTGCCCTTGTCCGTGCCGAAGGCGAGGGAGAATCCGTACAGCACCCACAGGATGGTCACGATGCCGATGCTGATGAAACTCATCATCAGCATGTTCAGGGTGCTCTTGACCCGGACCATGCCTCCGTAGAAGAAGGCGAGACCGGGGGTCATGAGCAACACCAGCGCCGAACAGATCAGCATGAACCCGGTGTTTGCGGCAGACAGCGTGGGAGCGTCTGCGGCTAGCGTGATGGCGGCTGATGCCATCGGCGTCTCCTCGTCGTTGGTACGGCCCCGTGCGGGCGAAGCCTTGAGCGGATTTGAGGGGTGGGCCGGTTTATGCGCCATGAGATTGGCGCAGCGCCGTTTCGATGGAAGCCCCTCGTTGTTTCGCCGCCGTGACGAAGACGCCCTGTGTGTTACGCGTCGATGAACTGCCGGATTGTGGCCGGGTCGATCGTTATCGTGGCGCAACCTTCAGGGTCCGGCCGCGGGCGGCCTTCCGAATGACCTGGCATGGGGGAGCCGAGTCGGGCAGTCGGGAGGGCCGGCCGCGGCCGGGGTTCTGGGGTGTCAGACCGCTTCGGCGGTCTCGGGCAGCTCGATGGCGAGCCGGTCGGTGAGGTCCACGACCTCGGCGAGATCACCGAAGTCGCGTACGGCCGTGTCGACCGTCTTTCGGATACGAGTGTTCACGCGCTCGGAGCGGACCTTCTTGGCGATCTGCATGGCCTCGGCGGCGAGGACAGAGGCCTGCTCGGGCTCCCGTCGCAGCAGATGCACGGTGGCCATTCCGATCGCGTTCAGCGCATACGACCGCTGGTGCTCGGTGTCCTTGGCGAAGAGGTCGACGGCCCGCTGCATCAGGGGCTCGGCGAGGGACGCGTAGGCGGGGCTGCGGCCCGCCACATAGGCGAGGTCGCGGAAGGAGTGGGAGTTCTCGCCGTACAGCTCGGCCTCGGAGAAGAAGCGGATCCAGTCGGGGTCCGGCTCGTCCCACTCGCCGGCCTCGCCGAAGGTGTCCTCGGCCATCCGCACCGCCCGCTTGCACTTGCCGGGCTGGCCCATATTGGCGTAGGCCCGGGCCTCCATCGCATACAGCATCGACTGGGTGCGGGGGCTCGCGCAGTCCCGGCTGCCGTACTGCGCGAGGTGGATCAGCTCCAGCGCATCATCGGGCCGCCCGAGGTGGATCATCTGGCGGCTCATGCTGGACAGGATGTACGAGCCGAGCGGCTTGTCGCCCGCTTCCTTCGCGGCGTGCAGGGCGAGGACGAAGTACTTCTGCGCGGTGGGCTGGAGTCCGATGTCGTACGACATCCAGCCGGCCAGCTCGGCCAGCTCGGCGGCGACCTTGAACAGCTTGCGGGTGGTGGACTCGGGCTGCGGCTCCTGAAGGAGGTCGGTCACCTCGTGCAGCTGGCCGACGACGGCTTTGCGGCGCAGGCCGCCGCCGCACTGGGCGTCCCACTGGCGGAACATCACGGTGGTGGACTCGAGGAGGTCCAGCTCGGGCTTGGACAGCCGGCCACGCGCGCGTGAGGACGGGACGGCACCGGCCTCCTGCTGCGGGGCCTGCGGCGCCGGCACCAGCCAGCGCTGCATCGGCTCGATGAGGGACGGGCCCGCGGAGAGGGCCAGCGAGGTCCCGAGGAAGCCGCGCCGCGCCAGCATCAGGTCGCTGCGCGAGAACTCGCTGAGCAGGGCCACGGTCTGCGGGCCCGTCCAGGGCAGGTCGACTCCGGACACGGACGGTGACTGGCGGGCGGCGCGCAGCCCCAGGTCCTCGACGGAGACGACACATCCGAACCGCTCGGAGAACAGCTCGGACAGGATCCGGGGGATCGGCTCGCGCGGATTCTCGCCGTCCAGCCAGCGACGTACCCGCGAGGTGTCGGTGGAGATGTGGTTGGCCCCCAACTGGCGAGCCCTGCGGTTCACTTGCCGCGCGAGCTCGCCCTTGGACCAGCCGCTGCGCACGAACCACGAGCCGAGCAGCTCATTGGGGCGCTTGTCAGCGTTCGTACCGCTTCCGCCGTTGCCGCCCACTGGAACGCCCCCATCCCTGAGACCACTTGTCGCCGAGTGCGCCAAGCCCTATCAGAATGCCGGTAAATACGGCCGTCCGTCCGGCAGTTGTCACCCATCGAACGGAAAACCGAGTTGCCTCCGGCATACCCACAAGTGCATGTGCCCCCAGGACTCGTGCACTCAAAGTAATCCTACGATCACGCCTCCAGCCATGGCGATCCCGGAAACGCCACCATTCGCCACCCCTTCGAATGAACTCACGGTCGGTCGTACGCGATTCACTTGACATAGGACGGCCAGGAGTGGGCGGAACGGTGCACTCAGGGGCGCACACAGCCGGGCGCACCACCCGAGCCGCTCGAAGGCGCCGCTTGGCATCGAGGCGAGGACACGGTCAGTCACATTCCGGGTGGTCTCGTAACCACCGGTGCGTCGGACCCGTTGGAGGGGGCATGGGCTTCACGATCGGCAGCAGTCGGGGCATCCGCGACATCCGGTCCGGCTCGCGCCGCCGCGGCCGCACGTCGGAGTGCACCGCCGTGGCCGAGTTCACCGGGCTCTGGGGCTGGGACGTGGTGCCGGGCGCGCGGGCCGCGGCGGGCGCCTGTTCCTGCGGCCACGCCGACTGTCGCACGCCGGGCGCACATCCGCTGGACTTCGCGCCGGAAGTACCCGCCGGCGCCACCCTCGACCAAGTGACCGAGTCCTGGGGCGAGTTCCCCGGCGCCTCGGCGATGCTGCCGGTCGGCCGGACGTTCGACGTCATCGAGGTCGCCGAACCCGCCGGACGCCATGCGCTGGCCCGGCTGGAGCGCATGGGCCTGCCCGTCGGCCCGGTCACGGCGACCCCCGAGGGCCGCGCGCACTTCTTCGTCGCCCCGGGCGCCGCCACCGACCTCCCCGAGCTGCTCTACCGCATGGGCTGGGACGACCCGACCTCCCTCGACCTGCACGGCCTCGGCCCGGGTACGTACATCACCGCCCCGCCGTCCGACCGGGCCGGCCTGGGTCCGGTGCGCTGGCTGCGCTCCCCCGAGCTGGACTCGGCGACCCGGCCGCCGGAGGCACGGCTGCTGCTGGGCACGCTGGCGTACGTGGCACATCGATCACGGGCGTAGGCGTACACAGCGAAGCGCCCGCCTCCAGCTGTGGGGGCGGGCGCTCTCGTACGGCCGACGCAGGACTCACTCTCCGATAAGGGCGTCGACGAACGCCTCCGGCTCGAACGGCGCCAGGTCGTCGGCACCCTCGCCGAGGCCGACCAGCTTGACCGGCACGCCCAGCTCGCGCTGCACGGCGATCACGATGCCGCCCTTCGCCGTACCGTCCAGCTTGGTCAGGACGATGCCGGTGATGTCGACGACCTCGGCGAAGACGCGGGCCTGCACCAGACCGTTCTGGCCGGTGGTGGCGTCCAGCACGAGCAGCACCTCGTCCAGCGGAGCGTGCTTCTCCACGACCCGCTTGACCTTGCCCAGCTCGTCCATGAGGCCGGTCTTGGTGTGCAGGCGCCCGGCGGTGTCGATGAGGACGACGTCGGAGCCCATCTCCTTGCCCTCCTTGACCGCGTCGAAGGCGACGGAGGCGGGGTCGCCGCCCTCGGGCCCGCGCACGGTGTACGCGCCGACCCGCTCGCCCCACGTCTGCAGCTGGTCGGCGGCGGCGGCACGGAAGGTGTCGGCGGCGCCCAGGACGACGCTGTTGCCGTCGGCGACGAGCACCCGGGCGAGCTTGCCGGTGGTGGTGGTCTTGCCGGTGCCGTTGACGCCGACGACCATCACGATGCCGGGCTTGCGGTCCTCCGGCTCGGTCTTAACGACGCGGTCCATGTCGGTGCCGACCAGCTTGAGCAGCTCCTCGCGCAGCAGGCCGCGCAGTTCGTCGGGCGTCCGGGTACCGAGCACCTTGACGCGCTCACGCAGCCCGTCGACCAGCTCCTGGGTGGGCAGCACACCGACGTCGGCGGTGAGCAGGATGTCCTCGATCTCCTCCCAGGTGTCCTCGTCGAGGTGCTCGCGCGAGAGCAGCGTGAGCAGCCCCTTGCCGAGGGCGTTCTGGGAGCGGGAGAGACGGGCGCGCAGGCGCACCAGGCGCCCCGCGGTGGGTTCCGGGACCTCGATCTCGGTCGGCGGAAGCTCTTCGACGACGGGCGGTTCCTCGACGGCGGCCGGGGCCGAGCCGTCGGGAAGGTCCACCTCCTCTATCGTGCGGCGCGGTTCCTCGCGCGGCGTTTCGGCCTCGTCGCCGACGTGCGGCTCGGCCGGAGGGGCGGTGATGTCGGGCGCGGTGGGCGGCGGCGGGGGCAGCGGCTTCTTGCGCCGGGTGCCGACGATGAGCCCGCCGAGCGCACCGAGCACGACCACGGCGATGACTACAGCAAGGATGACGGTTTCCATAACGCGTCCAGTATCAGCCATCGGGCTCCGCGGGACCCAGCTTGTAGCTTCCTCCAAGGGGCTGGGTCGCCCTCCTGCCACTGCTCGCGGACCGAGGAACCGCACCCCTGGATGTCTGACGCCCCGTCAGCTACCGTCCCCCTTCGCATCCACCGGTGAAGGGGGACTCTTCCCATGCCCGTCACGGTCGTACGTTTCAACCTCGTCGAGCCCGGCGCGACCCCCGCCTCGCTCAGCGCCCGCTACAAGGCGGCGCTGGAGATGGCCGGGTACGCCGACGATCACGGCATCACCACCGTCCAGACCGAAGAGCACCACGGCGCCACGAACAACTGGCTGCCGTCGCCCTTCACCTTCGCGGGAGCCGTCTTCGGCGCCACCCGGAACATCGCGGTCACGGTCTCGGCGATCATCGGACCGCTGCACGACCCGCTGCGGCTGGCCGAGGACATCGCCGTACTGGATCTGCTGAGCGGCGGACGGCTGGTGACCGTCGCCGGGATCGGCTACCGGCCGGAGGAGTACGCCCTGTTCGACGTGGAGTGGAAGCGGCGCGGGCGGCTCCAGGACGAACTCCTCGAAACCCTCCTCAAGGCCTGGACCGGCGAGGAGTTCGAGTACCGGGGCCGTACGGTCCGGGTCACCCCGCGCCCGTTCACCGAACCGCACCCGCTCCTCCTCGTCGGCGGCTCCTCGCAGGCCGCCGCCCGCCGGGCCGCCCGGCTCGGCCTGCCGTTCTTCCCCAGCGCGCATCTGCCGGAGCTGGAGACGTACTACAAGGAACGGCTCGTCGAGTACGGCACCGAGGGCTGGACCATGATGCCCGCGACCGAGCAGCCGCTGCTGCACATCGCCGAGGACCCGGACCGGGCGTGGAGCGAGTACGGCGGCCACTTCCTGCATGAGGCGCGGACGTACGCCTCCTGGCAGTCCGGCGGTATACGGTCCGCGGTGAAGTCGGCGGCCACGACCGTGGACGAGCTGCGCGCCGAGGGCGTCTACCGGATCCTCACGCCGAACGAGTGTGTGACACAGGGGCTCGACAACTATGTGCTGCATCCGCTGTCGGGCGGGATGCCGGTGGAGGAGGGGTGGCGCAGCCTGCGGCTGTTCTGCGAAAACGTACTGCCCCGGCTCAATGACCTCGAAGGCTGAGCCGGGCGGTACGTCTACGAGGCTCAGCCCATCTCCTCCAGTGCCTTGCCCTTCGTCTCCTTCACGTACTTGAGGACGAACGGGATGGAGAGCGCCGCGAAGGCCGTGTAGATCACGTAGGTCACGGAGAGGTTCCAGTCGGCCAGCGACGGGAAACTCGCGGTGATGGCCCAGTTGGCGATCCACTGTGCGGCGGCGGCCACGCCCAGGGCGGCGGCGCGGATCTTGTTCGGGAACATCTCGCCGAGGAAGACCCAGACGACCACACCCCAGGACAGGGCGAAGAAGAGGACGAAGATGTGGGCGGCGATCAGGGCGATCCAGCCCTGCGTGGCCGGCAGCTTGCCGTCGACGAGGTGGAAGGAGAACGCCCAGGCCTCCAGCGCCAGGCCGATCACCATGCCTACGGAGCCGATGAGGGCCAGCGGCTTACGGCCGATGCGGTCCACCAGGAGCATCGCGATCACGGTGCCGACGATGTTGATGATCGACGTCGTGAAGGAGTAGAAGAACGAGTCCGTCGGGTCGACGCCGACGGACTGCCACAGGGTCGACGAGTAGTAGAACGCGACGTTGATGCCGACGAACTGCTGGAAGACCGACAGGCCGATACCGACCCAGACGATCGGCTTGAAGAAGAAGGAGCCGCCGAGCAGGTCCTTGAAGCTCGACTTGTGCTCGCTGTTCATGCCGTGCTCGATCTCGGCGATCCGGGCGTCGAAGTCGATGTTCTTGCCCTCGACCTCGGCGAGGATCTCGCGGGCCTGCTCATGCTTGCCGACGGAGATCAGGTAGCGCGGGGACTCGGGGATGGCGAAGGACAGCAGGCCGTAGATGACGGCCGGGATCACCATGACGCCGAGCATGACCTGCCAGGCCTCCAGGCCCAGGATCTGACCGCGCTGGTCGCCGTCGGCGGCGTTGAGCAGACCCCAGTTGACCAGCTGCGAGACGGCGATGCCGATGACGATCGCGGCCTGCTGGAAGGAGCCGAGCCGTCCGCGGTACGCGGCCGGGGCGACCTCGGCGATGTAGGCGGGGCCGATCACGGAGGCCATGCCGATGGCGAAGCCGCCGACGACGCGCCAGAAGGCGAGGTCGTACAGGGAGAACGGCAGCGCCGAGCCGACGGCGCTGACGGTGAACAGCACGGCGGAGATCTGCATGCACCGGATACGGCCGATGCGGTCGGCGATCCGGCCGGCGGTGGCGGCGCCGATGGCACAGCCGATCAGGGCGATGGCGATGACCTGCGCCAGCGCCGCGGAGCCGATGTCGTAGCGGTCGCGGATGGCCTCGACGGCGCCGTTGATCACGGAGCTGTCGTAGCCGAAGAGGAAGCCGCCCATCGCGGCCGCCGCGGCGATGAAGATGACGCGCCCGAGATGTTCGGGATGAGCCGTAGCGGCTCCTGACTTGGGTGCCTGCGCTGTGCTGGTCACGTGTACTCCTCGGGCTACCGGCAACGCTGCCGGTTGGGGTCAGCCCTTCGAGGTCCACCAGAAGGTACCTGAAGGTAAAAACAACGTTGCTCAGGCTATGTCTTCAAGTTTCGAAGTCAATATGACGTTGTTAAGAAAACGCACCGCACACGTGAGGGCCTTGCGTTCAAGACTTGAAGGAATGATCCCCAAACCGCTGGTCAGAACCGGTGTAGGCAGCACGCATCTAGCGCAGACGCTGGGAGATGACCTTCGACACACCGTCGCCCTGCATGGAGACGCCGTACAACGCGTCGGCGACCTCCATCGTCCGCTTCTGGTGGGTGATCACGATCAGCTGCGAGGCTTCCTGCAGCTCCTGCATGATGCGGATCAGCCGCTGCAGGTTGGTGTCGTCGAGCGCGGCCTCGACCTCGTCCATCACGTAGAACGGGCTGGGCCGGGCCTTGAAGATCGACACGAGCATCGCGACGGCGGTCAGTGAGCGCTCGCCACCGGAGAGCAGGCTGAGCCGCTTGACCTTCTTACCCGGAGGACGTGCCTCGACGTCGACGCCCGTGGTGAGCATGTTGTCGGGATCGGTAAGGATCAGCCGCCCCTCACCACCCGGGAACAGCCGGCTGAAGACGCCCTCGAACTCACGGGCCGTGTCCCTGAAGGCCTCGGTGAAGACCTGCTCGACGCGCTCGTCGACCTCCTTGACGACCTGGAGCAGGTCGGCGCGGGTCTTCTTCAGGTCTTCCAGCTGCTCGCTGAGGAACTGGTGCCGCTCCTCCAGCGCCGCGAACTCCTCCAGCGCCAGCGGGTTGACCTTGCCGAGCTGCTGATAGGCCCGCTCGGCGGACTTGAGCCGCTTCTCCTGCTCGGCCCGGACGAACGGCTTGGGCTGGTTGCGGGGATGCTCGGGGTCCTCCGGCAGCTGCTCCCCCTCCGCCGGGAGCGAGGGCGGGACGAGCTGATGCGGGCCGAACTCGTCGACGAGCCCGGCCGGCTCGACACCCAGCTCCTCCAGCGCCTTGGTCTCCAGCTGCTCGATCCGCATCCGCTTCTCGGCGCCGAGCACTTCGCCGCGGTGGACGGAGTCGGTCAGCTTGTCCAGCTCGGACTTGAGATCGCGCCCCGTGTTACGCGCGACGGTCAGCTCCTGCTCACGCCGGGCCTTGGCGGCCTCGGCGGCGGTGCGTTCCTCGTCGGCGCGGGCGAGGGAGACCTCGACGTGCGCGAGCAGCTGCCGCGCACCGGAGGCGACGGCTTCCGCGACGGCCGCCTCGTGCCGCATCCGCGCCCGCCGCTGCTCGGCACGCGCGCGTGCGTCGCGCTCCGCTCGGGCGGCGCGGTCGAGGGAGTCGGCGCGGCCGGCGAGCCCCTTGACCCGCTCCTCGTGCGTACGGACCTGGAGGCGGGCCTCCATCTCGGTCTGGCGTGCGTTGGCGCCGTCGGCGGCGAGCCGATCCCGTACGGAGGTGTCCGGCTCCTCCTCGACCGGCATCTCCTCGGCGACGGCGAGCCGTTCGGCCAGCTCCTCGGCTTCTTGTACGGCCTTGTCGAGCGCCTCCTGCGCCCGCGCCGCCGCCGCGGTGGACCGCTCGGCCTCGCCGGCGGCACCGCGCGCCTGACCGGCGAGCCGTCCGAGCTGCTGCGCCACGGCCGACTTCTCCCGGTCGGCGGCCCTGCGCCGCTCCCCCACGGCTTCGACGAGAGCGGTGCACTCCTTACGTCGCTCGGTCGCGGCGTGCTGCGCCTCGGTGAGTGCCTCGCACCGCACGGCCAGCTCTTCCAGCTCGGCGGCGGCCTCGTCCACGGAGGCCTGCACTTCGAGGAGGCTGGGTGCTCCGGCGGAGCCGCCGTGCGCGAAGTGGGCGCCCAGGAGGTCGCCTTCGGCGGTTACGGCGGTGAGGTCGGGGTGGGCGTAGACGAGGTCTTCGGCGTCTTCGAGGGTGCTTACGACGACGATGCGGTGGAGTAGCCGTCGTACGGCTGGCATGAGTTCGGCTGGGCCGCGGACGAAGTCAGCAGCGGAGGGTGCGGGTTGTCTTTCGACTGCGGGTTCGTCGTGGCTGGTCGCGCAGTTCCCCGCGCCCCTTTGGGGCGCGTCTGCGTCACCTGCGAGCAGCAGGGCCGCCCGGCCGCCGTCCTGTTTGCGCAGGAGGCGGATTGCGTCCGCCGCGGCTGACGGGGACGTCACCGCGATCGCGTCGGCCGCGGCACCGAACGCGGCTGCCAGCGGGACCTCGTAGCCCGGGGTCACCGTGAGCAGCTCCGCGGCCGGACCGAGCAGGCCCGTGAGCCGGTCCTTCGCACCGAGCAGTGCGCCGGTTCCGTCCTTGCGCCGCAGGCCCATCGCCAGCGCCTCGTGGCGGGCCTGGGTGGCGGCGCGTTTGCGTTCCGCTGCTGTGGCCGCTTCGCGGGCCGCCGTCAGGGCGGCTTCCGCGTCGGTCAGTGCCGTCTTGGCCGCTTCGTGCTGCTCGCCGAGTTCCGCGTCGTCCGCGTCGAGACCGTCGACCTCGGCCTTGAGGGTCTCGTACTCCTCCTGGGCGGTGACGGCGCGTTCCTGGGCCTCGTCGCGGGCGGCGGCGAGGCGGTCGATCTCGGCCTGGGCGGAGGCGGCACGCGAACGGGCCGCGTTGACCTGGCCGTTCAGCCGGGCGAGGCTCTCGCGGCGGTCGGCGATGGAGCGGGCGACGTCCTTCAGGCGCCGTTCCTCCATGGCCAGCTCGCGCTCCAGGTCGGCGCGGTGCGCGACCGTGTCGTCCAGCGCGCGCTCGGCCGCCTCCAGGGCCGCTTCGAGCTCGGCCTCCTGCTCACGGATCCGGTTGGCCTCGCGCTCCATGTCCTCGGGGTCACGGCCCCGGCGCTCGTCGGGCGGCGCGGAAGTGGCGCTCTTCACCCGGGCGTCGGCCAGCGAGATCGTGCCGCGGACGCGTTCGGCGAGCTGAGAGAGTTCGTACCAGGTCTGCTGGGCGCGCTGGAGTCGCGGTGTGAGCTGCCGTACCTCGTCCTCCAGGAGCGCCTCCCGCTGAAGCGCCTTCTTCAGCTCCAGCTCGGCGGCTTCTTTACGTTCCTTCAGCGCGGCCTCGTCGGCGACCTCGGCGTTGAGCGCCTCTCGGAGTCGTACGAGATCGTCGGCGAGCAGGCGGAGGCGGGCGTCGCGGAGGTCGGCCTGGATGACGGCGGCCCTGCGCGCCACTGCCGCCTGACGGCCCAGGGGCTTCAACTGCCTGCGCAACTCGTCCGTCAGGTCCTGCACGCGAGCGAGGTTGGCCTGCATCGCGTCCAGCTTCCGGAGCGCCTTCTCCTTGCGCTTGCGGTGTTTCAGCACACCCGCGGCCTCTTCGATGAAAGCCCTGCGGCCCATCGGATCCGCGTGCAGTACGGAGTCGAGCTGGCCCTGGCCGACGATGACGTGCATCTCGCGGCCGATGCCGGAGTCGGAGAGGAGTTCCTGGATGTCGAGCAGGCGGCAGGTGTCGCCGTTGATCTGGTACTCGCTGCCGCCGTTGCGGAACATGATCCGCGTGATGGTGACCTCGGCGTACTCGATGGGCAGCGCCCCGTCGGAGTTGTCGATGGTCAGGGACACCTCGGCGCGGCCCAGCGGCGGGCGGCCAGTGGTGCCGGCGAAGATGACGTCCTCCATCTTGCCGCCGCGCAGCGACTTGGCGCCCTGCTCACCCATGACCCAGCTGAGCGCGTCCACCACATTGGACTTGCCCGAGCCGTTCGGTCCGACGACACACGTGATCCCCGGCTCGAACCGGAGCGTGGTCGCCGAGGCGAACGACTTGAACCCACGGAGGGTCAGGGCCTTGAGGTGCACGCCGCTGGACTCTACCTCCCGCCGGTATCTCAGACGCCGAACCCTGGGGTACCCCGCGGTTTCACCCATGAACGTGCAGGGCACACCAGACGTTAAAGAGGGTGAAAGGATGCGCGGGGGCAAGAAAGAAGGGACGCCGAAGCGTCCCTTGCAAACTCTGACAACTTAGCGGTTGATACGGGCAGCCCAACCACTGCTGTCGTTGCGTGATGCAGTGATCAGGTGAGCGCAGGCTCCGCCTGGTGTGCGTCGATGCTCTCCATGACCCTGTCGTGAGAGTCGATGCTCTCCATGATCCTGTCGTGAGAAGCGGCAGCCGTCAGCGCGTCGTTCTCAGCCTGGATTCGTCCGAGCTCGGATTCCAGGTCCTGGACACGCTGCTGGAGCCGTCGCATCTCGGCGAGGAGTCGAGGGTCGGAGCCGCCGACGTAACCGAGAAGCGCCTTTGCCATGATGGATGGTCCTCCACACTGAGTGACCGACCGATGCGGTGTGGGTCGTGAGGGATTCGCACCCGCGGTGCTTGGCACTGTTGAGTTGTGCTGCCGTTCTCCATGCCAAACAGCTAAGGTGCGCGGGGCTTTCAGCGTCTCACCAAAAAGTTTGACGGTCAACACGATCACGCCCTGCATTGGCGGGCATCCCGGGGGCGCGCGGCCGTAAAAGCGGCGGCGCTGCTGCTCCTGCGGGCCTCTCAGGGCGTGACGATCATCCTTGCCTGCGGAGCCTGCCACGGCAACCGGTTCTTGGCAACCACCAGGCCCTTTCTGCTCGGGGCAACTGCCGGTGGCACGTCCCTCCGCTTCCGCCAGGGCCGCTTTACAGAAATCGCTCAGCGGATCGAGAAGCCGTCGTAGCCGCCGCGGGGTGTGTCCCAGATCTCGGTGACTCCGTCGACGCGGCCGGGCGTGTCGGCGCCCCCGAGCCAGTCGAGGAGCCCTTGGCACGCTCCGCGCGGGCCCTCCGCGACCACCTGGACCCGTCCGTCCTCCAAATTGAGAGCAAAACCACTCAGGCCGCCGATCTCGAGCGCCTTGGCCCGTGTGAACCAGCGAAAACCCACACCTTGGACGCGTCCACGCACCCAGGCGACCAACCGCACATCCTCGCTCATGAGTGCAACCTAACGGGCCAATGTCTCTCTGGGCACTTCCTCACCGAGCGCCATGCGGTACCGTCCAGCCCCAATGAATCTCATATGAAACTCACTCGATCGAGTGAGTTGCGTTGACCGCATGGGCGAGTCGACCGCACAGGACGAGGAAGGCAAGGACATGGGACGCCACCGACGCTCAGCCGCCGGCCGCGCCGCCACGGGCCGCGCCACGGGGGTCACAGATACGTACGGTTCCCGCACAGGGAGCCACGACCCGCAGGACTCGTACGACGCATACGACGCGTACGCGGCAGACCACCCCACGGTGGGCATGGCGCCCTACCTGGGCACCCCGGCATACGCCGAGACCACCGCCCGCAGCGAGCGCTACCTCTTCGCCTCGGACGAGGACTACCGCGTCGTCTTCCCTGAAGCGGCACCCGACGGGGGTGGCCGGCGGGCGGCTGGGCACCGCCGTAAGAAGAAGGCGGCGCGCCCGGTGCGCGCCGGACTGCTCGGCGTCTCCGCCGCGGTCGCTATCGGCACCGTCGCGGTCGCCACGGGTGTGGTGCCCGGCGTGGAGAACTACAAGCTCGGCGGCGGCAGCGACAGCGGCGACAACGTGCAGGCCGTGGACACGCCCTCGAACAGCGCGACCGAGCAGGGCGGCACGTCCGGCGCCACCGACAGCCGCGAGACCGACGAGTCGACGAGCCGGGGCGACGAGCGTTCGGCCTCACCGGCGCCGTCCGCCTCGGCGTCCACGGCGCCGAGCGAGACTCCGTCGAAGGAGCCGAAGGCCCCGCCGGCCAAGACCAAGAAGCCGAAGCCCACTCCCACCCCGTCGCGCCCGGCCACCAAGGCGCCGGAGAAGGACACCAAGGCCCCGGTGACGGTGTCCGCCGAGGCCAGGGCCGAGGCCGAGGTGCTCAAGCTCGTCAACCAGGAACGGGCGAAGGTGGGCTGCAGCCCGGTCTCCGCGAACAGCGCGCTGGCCGACCTGGCCCGGGACTTCAGCGACGCCATGGCCGCACTGGGCTTCTTCGACCACACCGACCCCAACGGAGCCACTCCGTGGGACCGGGCCGAAGCAGCCGGGATAGCCGACCTCGGCGGCGAGAACATAGCCCGCGGCCAGGCCGACGCGGCCGCCGTCATGGAGGCCTGGATGAACAGCCCCGGGCACAAGGCCAACATCCTGAACTGCGACTTCAAGACGCTGGGCGTGGGTGTCCACCTCGGGTCCGGTGGACCGTGGTGGACGCAGGACTTCGGGTACTGAGACGTAGCGCTAACTTCTGGTTAGCGCTGCACCCGAGTACGCTTGAGGCATGGACATCATGCAGGAGCGCACGGCGGAGCAGGAGCTGCCGTTCAACGTGTTCGCGAAGGCATGCCCCTCGCGCGGCACGCTGGAGCATGTCACGGGCCGCTGGGGCGGACTGACGCTCGGCGCGCTGTACGAGGGGTCGCTGCGCTTCAACGAGTTGCGCCGCCGCGTGGACGGCGTGAGCGAGAAGATGCTGTCCCAGACGCTGCACGCACTGGAGCGCGACGGCCTGGTGCACCGTGAGGCCCAGCCGACCAATCCGCCCCGCGTGGACTACGAACTGACCCCGCTCGGCCGCGAGATCGCCGAGCGCCTGCTGGCCCTCATCCATTTCGTGGAAGGCCGCATGGACGACGTGCTCACCGCACGGGCGCGCTACGACGAGACGCGCGGCGCCCGCTGACACTTCGGGCAGAAGTAGCTCGACCGGTTCATCCAGGCGCGGCGGCGCATCGGCGTACCGCACCTCTTGCAGGGCAGTCCCTCACGGCCGTACGCATCGAGCGATCGGTCGAAGTAGCCCGACTCCCCGTTGACGTTGACGTAGAGGCTGTCGAAGCTGGTGCCGCCCACCTCAAGGGCCGCGTTCATCACGTCCCGGACGTGGCCCAGGAGTTCGGCGGTGCGCGGGCGGGTGAAGGTCGAGGTGGGGCGCTCGTAGTGAAGGCGGGCGCGCCAAAGGGCCTCGTCCGCATAGATGTTGCCGACGCCGCTGATCAACGACTGGTCGAGCAGGGCCCGTTTGATGGTGGTGCGCTTGCGGCGCAGCGCCTGGTGGAAGGCCTCGTCGTCGAAGAGGGGGTCGAGCGGGTCGCGGGCGATGTGCGCGATGACGTCGGGCAGGCCGTCGGGGGTGTTGTCGTGCAACGACAGGCCGCCGAAGGTGCGTTGGTCGACGAAGCGGAGTTCCGTGGCAAGGTCGTCGGCGAATCTCACCCGGATCCTGAGGTGCTTCTCGTCGACTGCCGCCTGCGGCTGGACCAGCAGCTGGCCGCTCATGCCGAGGTGGGCCAGGATCGACTGGTGCGTGTCCTCCAGGGGCAGCCACAGGTACTTGCCGCGGCGGCTGGGGGTGCCGATGCGGTGGCCCTTGAGGCGGTGTACGAAGTCGTCGGCGCCGGCGAGATGGCGGCGCACCGCGCGCGGGTGGAGGACCTCGGCCTCGGCGACGATGCGATGGGCGACCCACCGCGCAAGGCCCCGCCGTACGACCTCGACCTCGGGCAACTCGGGCATGGGATCCCCCGTAACGAGCCGGTGTACGAGCCGAGCGCCCGCCCCACAAGGCGGGGCGGGCGCTCGTCCTGCGCTGTTCGTCAGGCGGAGGCCTGCGCCTCGTCGGCGCCTCCGGCGGCTTCCGCCACCTCGGCCTTGGCCGCTTCGGCTTCCACCGCCTCGGCCCTGGCCGCTTCGGCTTCCGCCGCTGCGGCCTTGGCAGCCTTGGCACGCTCGTCCGCGGAGGCCTTGATGGACCGCCACGCGGACTCAGCTGCCTGCTGCTCCGCCTCCTTCTTGCTGCGGCCGGTGCCGGTGCCGTACGAGACGCCTCCGACGCGGGCGGCAGCAGTGAAGGTCTTCTCGTGATCGGGGCCGGTCTCCGTGACCAGGTACTCGGGTACGCCGAGCCCCTCGGTCGCGGTGAGCTCCTGGAGACTGGTCTTCCAGTCCAGGCCGGCTCCGAGGTTCGAGGACTTTTCGATCAGTGGGTCGAACAGACGGTGGACCAGCTCTGAGGCCGAGTCCAGACCCTGATCGAGATAGACCGCGCCGATCACCGCTTCCAGGGTGTCGGCGAGGATGGACGCCTTGTCCCGCCCGCCCGTGCCCTCTTCACCGCGGCCGAGCCGGATGAAGGAGCCCAGGTCGAGCCCGCGGCCGACCTCCGCCAGCGCACGCGAGTTGACCACCGCGGCCCGCAACTTGGCCAGCTGGCCTTCGGGCAGGTCGGGGTGGGTGCGATACAGCGTGTCCGTGACGACGAGGCCGAGCACGGAGTCCCCCAGGAACTCCAGCCGCTCGTTCGTCGGCAGACCGCCGTTCTCGTATGCGTAGGACCGGTGGGTCAGCGCACGCACCAGAAGGGCGGACTCGAGCTTGTACCCGAGCCGCCCTTCCAACAGCGTGTGGGACGAGGCCGTGGTCTCCGCAGAGTTCTTCTTCGGCGTGGACACAGTGCCTCTCACCAGCCGCTCAGACCTCGAGGACCTGGCGCTTGTTGTAAGTGCCGCAAGACGGGCACGCGATGTGCTGCAGCTTGGGCTCGTGGCAGCGCTCACACGCAACCAGGGTGGGGACCGCAGCCTTCCACTGCGACCGGCGGTGGCGCGTGTTGCTGCGCGACATCTTCCGCTTCGGAACAGCCACGGCTACTTCTCCTGCTTCTCGTCGGCGCGTGCTGACTGAGGCGCGCCGCCGCTCATCTCGTCCTTCTCGCCGTCTCCGAGTGAACCGGCGAGTCCCTGCAGTGCCGCCCAACGGATGTCGACGGCGTCATGGTGGTGGTCCGGGTCGTCCGCAAGGCGTACGCCGCACTCGGCGCACAGACCTGGGCAGTCTTCCTGGCACACCGGCTGCATCGGCAGTGCGAGCACCACCGCATCGCGCAGCACGGGTTCGAGGTCGAACAGGCCGTCCTCGATGAAGAGCCTGTCCTCGTCTTCCTCGGCGTCGTCGACCGGCTCCGCTTTGACACGGCCCCGGTCATCGGCGTCAGGGTACGAGAACATCTCCTGGAAATCCGCTTCGAGCGCCAGCTCAAGCGGCTCCAGACACCTTACGCACTCCCCCTCGGCCTGTGCACGGGCGGTGCCTGTGACAAGCACCCCTTCCATGACCGACTCGAGCCGGAGTTCGAGCTCCACCGGTGCGCCTTCCGGCACTCCGATGACTCCCTGGATCCCGAGATCCTTGGGAGCGCCGATCTCGCGGGTCAGGCGCTGCAGCGCACCAGGCCGCCGACCCAGCTCGTGCGTGTCGAACACGAGAGGGTTGCGGTGGTCGAGGCGGGCTGTCACGCCGTTCCTGCTTTCGATCTTCGAGCTCAGAGGGACGCCGCCCTTGATGTTTCCCGGGCAGCATGGATCGCGGACGTACACACGACCGAAGAGCCAGGATACTGGACCTTTCGCTCTCGGCCCAATCCGCTGGGCACCGGGGCCTCAGCCGTTGCCGCGTCCCTGCTCGTAGGCCCGCAGTTGCTCGGCACTGATCATGCCGGTGTCGAAGAGGCTGGTCTCGTCGAGGGCGTAGCCCTGCTGGGCCTGCTGGGGCTGCTGTGGCACCTGGTTCGGGTCGTACGCCTGCTGCTGGGCGTCGTAGCCCTGGTAGGCGTACGGGTCGGCCTGCTGGTAGCCGTAGGCGTCCTGCTGCGCGTAGGCCTGCTGGTAGCCGCCGTACGGGTCCTGCTGCGCGGTCTGCTGGTAGCCGTACGCCGGCTGCGGCTGGCCGTAGTCGGGCTGCTGGGGCTGTTCGGGCTGCTGCGGGGCCGGGGCGTCCTGCTCCGCCTGCGCCACGAGGTCGGCGAGGTAGTCGGCGTCGCTGGAGTGCTGGACGGTGCTGATGTCGTCGGCGAGGGCGCCGAGGTCGTCCGAGGCGATACGGCCGTGCAGCTTCTGCCGGCCGCGGCCGACGGCTTCCAGGGTCTTGGCCAGGACCGCCTCGAAGGCGCCCAGCTTGACGTCCACGTACTCGTCGGCGGTGCGGCGCAGGGTCTCGGGGTCGTGGCTGCGCTCGGGGGCGTCCTCGTCCTCGTAGCCCTGCTCGTCGAGGCCGGGTCCGGTGCCGAGGAGCTTCTCGCGGCCGCGGCCGACCGAGCCGAGGGTCTTGGTGAGGACGACCTCGAAGTTGGCGAGCTTGGAGTCGACGTAGTCGTCGGCCTCGGCGCGGATCTCCTCGGCCTCCTTGCGGGCCTCGGCGAGGATGCGGTCGGCCTCGTTCTGGGAGCGGCGGGCGACCTCGGTGTCGGAGATCAGCGAGCCGCGCTCGGCGTGCGCGGACTGGATGATCCGCTCGGCCTCCTGGCGGGCCTGCTCGACCATCTGCTCACGGCCGCCGATCAGCTCCTGGGCCTGCGCGAGGGAGCCGGGCAGCGCCTCGCGCACCTCTTCGAGCAGCGCGAGCAGGTCGGCGCGGTTGACCACGCACGAGGCCGACATGGGCATCGACCGGGCACTGGAGACCGCGGCGACGATCTCGTCGAGCTTCTTCTGCACGTCCACCGTGTGCTCGCCACTCTCTACAGCTGTGATGGAGACGGACGGGTCGACTGTACGGCCATGGGGTGCCCGCCGGACAGCGGGTGACGGATTGTCAGCTTCCGGGGGATTTTCCGGGGGTTTCCGGAGTGGCTTTCCGGGCGCCCGTGATACGGCCCGCTCAGTCCTTCTTCAGGCGCTCGGCAAGGGCCTCGAAGACCACCGGCGGGACCAGGTGGGAGACGTCTCCGCCCCAGGTCGCGACCTCCTTGACCAGGGAGGACGACAGGAAGCTGTAGGTGGGGTTGGTCGGCACGAAGAGCGTCTCGACACCCGTCAGGCCGTTGTTCATCTGGGCCATCTGCAGCTCGTAGTCGAAGTCGCTGACGGCGCGCAGGCCCTTCACGATGGCCGGGATGTCGCGTTCCTTGCAGAAGTCGACGAGCAGGCCGTGGAAGGCCTCGACCCGGACGTTCTCGAATTCGGCGGTGACCTGGCGGATCAGGTCGATCCGCTCCTCGATCTCGAACAGGCCCTTCTTGGACTTGTTGATCATCACCGCGACGTAGACCTCGTCATACAGCCTGGAGGCGCGGCCAATGATGTCGAGGTGTCCGTTGGTGATCGGGTCGAACGACCCGGGACAGACGGCGCGGCGCACTTGAGATCCCTCGCTCTCCGGTCCGGTCATCGTGCGTCTTCGCACGTAGAGGCGGCGCGACCGTACCAAAACGTCCCCTCGCCGTAACGACGGGCCCGGATCGCGTCGAAGCCGGGCGGCCAGCCGAATTCGCCGCCTCTAGTGCTGCGCTCCACGGTGACGAGGGCCTCCGGCGCTAGCCAGCCCTCGGTGCGGAGTGTGAGCAGGATCTCCCGAAGATCGTGATCTGAGACTCGGTACGGCGGATCGAGGAAGACGATGTCGTACGGCTGTTCAGGCGGGGTTGTGCGGATGATCTGTTCCGCTTTACCTGCCCGGACTTCGGCGCCGGGGAGGCCGAGGTTCTTCACGTTCTCCCGGACGACGCGGGCGGCGCGGGCGTCGGCCTCGACGAGGAGGACATGGCCCGCGCCTCGGGACAGGGCTTCCAGGCCCACGGCGCCGGATCCCGCGTACAGGTCGAGGACCCGTTCGCCGGCCAGGGGGCCGCCGAGGAGGGACTGCCAGGTGGAGAAGAGACCTTCGCGTGCGCGGTCGGAGGTGGGGCGCGTACCGGTTCCCGGTGGAACGGCCAGGCGACGTCCGCCGGCTGCGCCGGCGATCACGCGGGTCATCTTGGGTCCTTGGTTGTGGGCGGCTTCAGGTATCAGTGTGGCTGGTCGCGCAGTTCCCCGCGCCCCTCAGGTGGGTCTCCTTCACCCCTTTTCCAAGTACTGCTCTCTCTCCTCGTCCAAGAGGGCGTCCAGGGCCGTTCGTAGGGCTGGGAGCTGCTTCAGGTCCGGGTCGGCTGCCACTACCGCCGCCGCTTCATCCCTCGCCTCCGCGATGATTTCCTCGTCCTCTATGACGGCGAGCATGCGCAGGCTGGTGCGGGCGCCGGACTGGGCCTGGCCGAGGACGTCGCCCTCGCGGCGTTGTTCCAGGTCGATGCGGGAGAGTTCGAAGCCGTCGAGGGTGGCGGCTACGGCGTTCAGGCGCTGGCGGGCGGCGCTGGCTTCCGGCATCTCGGTGACCAGGAGGCAGAGCCCTGGCGCGGAGCCTCGGCCGACTCGGCCGCGCAGCTGGTGGAGCTGGGAGACGCCGAAGCGGTCGGCGTCCATGATCACCATGGCGGTGGCGTTGGGGACGTTCACGCCGACCTCGATGACCGTGGTGGCGACCAGGACATGGGTCTCGCCGGCGGCGAAGCGGCGCATGACCGCGTCCTTGTCGTCGGGGTGCATTCGGCCGTGCAGGACCTCGACCCCGAGGCCTCGCAGGGGGCCCTTGGCGAGTTGGGCGGCCACGTCCAGGACGGCGAGCGGTGGGCGCTTCTCGGCCTCGTCCTCGGGGGACTTCTTCTTTTTCGGGTCCTCCTCCTCGTCGCCGATCCGTGGGCACACGACGTACGCCTGATGTCCCTTGCCGACCTCCTCGCGCACCCGCTCCCAGGTCCTGGCGAGGAAGTGCGGCTTGTCGGCGGCCGGGACGACATGGCTGGCGATCGGTGAGCGCCCGGCGGGGAGCTGGTCGAGGACGGAGGTCTCCAGGTCGCCGAAGACGGTCATGGCGACGGTGCGCGGGATAGGCGTGGCGGTCATCACGAGCAGGTGGGGCGGCTGCTTGCCCTTGCCGCGCAGGGCGTCGCGCTGCTCGACGCCGAAGCGGTGCTGTTCGTCGACGACGACCAGGCCGAGGTCGTGGAACTGCACCTTGTCCTCGATCAGCGCATGTGTGCCGATCACGATCCCGGCCTCGCCGGTGACCAGGTCGAGCAGCGCCTGGCGGCGGGCGGCGGCGCCCATCGAGCCGGTGAGCAGTACGACCTTGGTCCCCTGGTCGGCACCGCCCAGCATCCCGCCCTCGGCCAGCTCGCCCATCATCTCGACGATCGAGCGGTGGTGCTGCTGGGCGAGCACTTCGGTGGGGGCGAGCATCGCGGCCTGACCGCCCGCGTCGACGACGGCGAGCATGGCGCGGAGCGCCACCATCGTGTTGTGGGTCACTGTGAAGTTGTCTGTGACGTAGGCATGGCCCGGGTGGGCGACGCTGATGCACTGGACGGGCTTTCGTCCCACGTACTCCACCGCGCGAATTCCGCGTCGGAACGTGTTGTATTTCGGCCTGGACCGTACACGCTCGGCCTTGCGACTCAGCCTGAAGGGGGCGTATTCGTCAGGCAGGGCCACCGAGACGTTGAAGGCGGCCTTCTTCGGGAGAACCCGCGCCTGGCCACCGAGCGAGCGCACGAGCCAGGCAACGTCGTCCGCAAGCCGGCGCGAAGCTGAGCAGAGCGAGATGCTCAGCCCATCCGCTTGGACCGTGCCATCCGTGTCCAGAAGTCCCTGGAGAAGAGCCAGGCGGTTCTTGATCGAAGTGTTCTTGAACTCGTCAGGAACGAACTTTCCGTGTGACGTCACGCCCCACAGGTTCAAGTCACGCAGGGTTTGGACGACGGGGTTACGGACACCTCCAGCGCGGCGCGTCAGCTGAATCGTGAAGTCACAACGCGAACCCTTCACCGGAACCAGTCGGCATTCAGGAGCCACACTCGCCGCCACGGCATCACGGACCTCGTCGTCGATCGTGGACATTCGCAGGTTGTGCCGGAATGAGCCGTCTCCCAGCAGCAGACCAAACAGGTACGGATCGAGAGGCAGCCCGGAATCACCTCCGAGATCGACCGGGGCAGCAGCCGGGAGGTACCACTTCGAAGATCCGTTTGCTTTGAAGGTGTCCATGCGAATCTCGCGAGTCGTCATGACCTTGGGAGTCTGTCCCCGGTGCCACCCGCTACTGGTGCCAACGATCCATAGATGCTCGTCATCGCACTCGACGTAGGTCCCATCAGAAAGGATCAGGCGCCAGACATCGCGCTCGCCCTGTGGGAAGACCCCGTCGACAAGTGCGACCTCACCGTCGGGAACGACAATTTCGTCCCCCACCTCCATATCGCCCATGCGGCGGAAACCGGCAGGTGTCAGCACGAGCGAGTCGAGAGGCTGGGCCTTGCCCGAACCTACCTCCCCTTGCAACAGCCGGTGCATCGGGTGCTCGGTCGCCAGGTCGTCGAAGATCTCCTTGGAGACCTTCTGCTGGCCCTCGGTGAGGGTGAAGGGGAGGCGGTCGTCGAAGGCCGTGAGGAGGCCGTCCGGCTTGGGTTTGCGGGCGACTGCCGGGAGTTGGGCGTCGGCGTGGCGGCGGCGGGCGAGGGCGACCTGGAGGACGAAGGCCTCGTCCCACTTGAGTCGGGAGCGGGCGTCGGCGATGTCCGCCTTGGTGTGGGGGCGGTGGATCTTGAGCAGGGCCTCGGGGAGGGGGACCAGGCCGCGGCCTTCGCGGAGGGTGTCCGGGAGGGGGTCGAGGGCCTCCTGGGCGCTGGGCAGGACGGTCTGGATCGCCTTGCCGATCTTCCAGGACTCCAGTTTGGCGGTGGCGGGGTAGAGGGGGATGAGGGCGCCGGCCCACGTCTCGACGGTTTCCCCCGCGTCGCCGCGAAGCAACTCGTACGCCGGATGCGCCAGTTGGAGGCGGCGGTTGAAGACGGAGACCTTGCCCGCGAACATCGCGCGGGTGCCCGGCAGCAGTTCCTTGTGGGGCTTGTGAACGCCGTGGCCGAAGAAGACCAGTTGGAGTCGGCCGCTGCCGTCCGTGATGGTGACCTCGAGGCGCTGGCCCTTGCCTCGGGGAGCCTTGGACGAGGCGAAGGTGTGCAGACGGGCGTCGGCGACCATGGCGACCACCGTCACGTGCTCGTCCATGGGGAGGTCGGCCAGGTGCGTGAGCTGGCCCCGCTCCTCATATCTGCGCGGGTAGTGGTGCAGAAGGTCGCCGACGGTGTGCAGGCCGAGATGCTCGGCCATCACCTTCGCGGTGGCGGGGCCGAGCACCTTCTTCAGTGGTTCTTCCAGTGCGGGCACGAGATCCATTGCACACCACGCCACTGACAATCCCGTATACGTCTCGGGAAACCCCTGGTCAGACGGCTCGTTCGAGCCATAGGATGACGCGCTCCGGCCATCCTTTCCGCGGTCACCGGCTCAACCGGGACCGCCCGACCCCGCGCCGTCGCCCGTCCCCCCACCGGCGCCGTGACGATGGACTCCCAGACCTCACAGTCATCCCAGGCACCCCAGTCACCTCATACGTTCCAGGTCGACCTGCGCGGTCTGGTGGACCTGCTCTCTCATCACCTCTACTCCAGTCCCAAGGTCTATCTGCGGGAACTGCTGCAGAACGCCGTCGACGCCATCACGGCGAGACGTGCCGAGCAGCCCGATGCCCCTGCCCGCGTGCGGCTGTACGCGGAGGGCGGGACCCTGCGCGTGGAGGACTCCGGGATCGGGCTCACCGAAGCGGATGTGCACAACCTCCTTGCGACGATCGGCCGCAGCTCGAAGCGTGCGGAGGGGTTGCAGGAGGCCCGGTCCGAGTTCCTCGGCCAGTTCGGCATCGGCCTGCTGGCCTGTTTCGTCGTCGCCGAGCGGATCCGGGTCGTCAGTCTGAGCGCCCGTACGCCCGGCGCGGCGCCCGTGGAGTGGACCGCGGCGGACGACGGCTCGTACACCGTACGGAGCCTGCCGCCGGACGCCCGCACCGAACCGGGCACCACCGTGCATCTGGTGGCGCGGCCCGGCGCCGGGGAGTGGCTCACCGAGGAGCGGGTGCTCGCGCTGGCCCGCGACTTCGGGTCCCTGCTGCCGTACGACGTCCGGGTCGGCGACGAGGCGATCACGGACCTGCCCGCGCCCTGGGACCGTACGTACCCCTCCCCCGCCACCCGAAGGGTGGCCCTGGCCCGGCACTGCCACGATCTGTTCGGCTTCACCCCGCTGGACGCGATCGAGCTGAACGTGCCGCTCGCCGGTGTCCGGGGGGTGGCGTACGTGCTGCCGTCAGCGGTCAGCCCGGCCCAGCGGGCGAGTCATCGCGTCCACCTCAAGGGCATGCTGCTGACCGAGCGGGCCGAACAACTGCTGCCCGACTGGGCGTTCTTCGTGCGCTGCGTGCTCGACACCGACAGTCTGCGGCCCACGGCCTCGCGCGAGTCGCTGTACGAGGACGAGACGCTCGCCGCCGTACGGGACGCTCTCGGGGAAAGGATTCGCGCGTGGCTCACCGGGCTGGCTGCCGGTGATCCGGAGCGGCTGGCCGCTTTCCTGTCGGTGCACTACCTGGGCGTGAAGTCCCTTGCGCGGCACGACAAGGAGATGCTGCGCACGATGCTGCCGTGGCTGCCCTTCGAGACGACCGACGGGCGGCTGTCCCTGGAGGAGTTCGCGCAGCGGCACCCGGTGGTGCACTTCACCCGGACCGTCGAGGAGTACCGGCAGGTCGCGCCGATCGCGTCCGCGCAGGGCGTCGGGGTGATCAACGGCGGTTACACGTACGACAGTGAGCTGGTCGAGGCGCTGCCGTCGGTGCGGCCGGGGACGGTGGTCGCCGAGCTGGACGCCGACACGGTGACCGCCCATCTGGACGCGGTCGATCCGGCGGAGGAGCTGGCGTTGGCGGGGTTCTTGGCGGCGGCGCGGGCGACGCTGGACCCACTGGGATGTGACATAGTACTGCGCGCTTTCCATCCACTGTCCGTGCCCGCACTGCACCTGGACGACCGTGCGGCCCGGCACGAGCAGGCCCGGGCCGAGGCCGAGGAGCAGGCCGACGACCTCTGGGCGGGCATCCTCGGCTCGCTGCGCGGCAGCGCCCCCCGCGCGCGGCTGGTACTCAACCATCTCAGCCCGCTGATCCGCAGGATCAGTTCCCTGCGGGACCCCGAGCTGATCGGCACCGCCACGGAGTCGCTGTACGGGCAGGCCCTGCTGATGGCGCAGCGGCCGCTCAGGCCCGCCGACTCGGCGTTGCTGAACCGGGCGTTCATCGGCCTCCTGGAGTGGGCCACGCACAGCGAGGACGGTCAGCGATGACTGAGATCACGGACTTCGACTCCCTGCGCCGGGCGATGGCGGAGAACGGCGAGCAGCCTGAGGGCCCGGCCCGCAACGCGCGCGCGGAACAGCTGCTGGCGGAGGCCGAGAAGCTGAACATCCCCCTTGCGGTGATCGAGGCGCTCGGGCACCAGCTGAAGGTCTACAACTACAGCTCCGAGAAGGACAAGATGTTCGTCCCCTTCGCGCGCCTGCTGCGCATGTGGGACGAACACCCCGAGGACTTCGACGAGTACGAGACCCATTCGCTGCACTGGGTCTTCAAGTGGATGTCGTCCGGCATGCTCGACCAGCCGCACATCCCGCTCGCGTCCGTCGAGAAGTGGCTCGGCGCGATGGAACACCGCTACCGGCTCGCCGGTCACTCCGAACGGGCCGTGCGCAGCGCCGAGTTCAGTGTGGCCGCGCACATCGGGGACGACGACCGGGCCGAGCGGGCGTACGCCGCCTGGCTGGCCGCCGACCGGGACACCATGGCCGACTGCCACGCGTGCGAGCTGCACGGGCAGGGGTGGTGGCAGGCGGAGCGGGAGCGGGACGCGGCGGCGCTGGAGCTGTGGGCGCCCGTCCTGGAGGGCGAGTTCACCTGCGCCCACGAGCCGCACACGGTCCTGGCGTCGTCCCTGGTGCCCCTGCTGCGGCTGGGCCGCCTCGACGAGGCGCGGGCCAACCATCTGCGGGGTTTCCGGCTCGTACGGTCCATGGAGAGCATGCGCGGCGCGTACGCGGACCATGTGGAGTTCTGTGCGCTGACCGGCAACGAGGCGCGCGGCCTGGAGCTGCTCGCGGAGCGGCCGGCCTACTTCACCGACACCGGACATCCGCGCAGCAGGCTGGACTTCATGAGCGTCGTGGCCCTGCTCATGGACCGGCTGACCGCGCTGGGGCTGGGCGGCCAGCGGGTGCCGGGGCCGGCCGGGCGGGAGTGGACGGCGGGCGAACTCGCCGCTCACGCGCGCGTGGAGGCCATGGCGCTGGCCGGGCGGTTCGACCAGCGCAACGGCACGGCACACGTGAGCGAGCGGGCACGCGCGCGTATGGAGCAGCGGCCACTGGTGGAGCGACTGCCGCTGGGGGTGCGCTCGGCACGTCCCGCGACGGTTCCCGTCCCGCCGGTTCCGGCGCACGATGAGGCCGTGGAGCCCGATCTGCCCGCGCTGCTGGCCGAGGCCCGGCGGCTGTCGGACACCCTGCAGCCGAACGCGATCGAGGCATGGGCGGCGGTCGCCCGAGCCGCCGAGGGGGTTGAACTGTCCCCCCGGGACCGCGCCGAGATCGCCGACCACCGTGCGATGGACCTCGGCCCGGAAGGCATCGACCTGTTCGAGCGCGCCGCTCAGTTGTACGCGGAGGCGGGCGACCCCGGTGAGGCCCTGGCGGCACGCACGCGTGCGGCGTACATGCGCGCGCTCGCGGACGACACGGCCGGCGCGCTCGCCGCCGTGGCAGGCCCCTACGACGAGGTCCTGGCGCTCTACGCCGAGGGCGGCACCGGCCTACCCCAGACGGCGTCGGTACTGATGGGCAAGGCCCGGATCCTGATGCGGCGGGTGCACGAGGCGGAGCATTCGGCGGGTGCCGCTGCCCCGGACGGCGAACCAATGGGCTACGACTCCCCGCAGGACGCGGGCTTCGTGCCGGACGCGGCAGGCGGCGCCTCCCCGAACAGCGAACCCCCGGCCCACGGCTCCCCACACGACCCAGACCCCCTACCGGACGCCACCGGGGACGACCCCTTCCCGGACGGCGAGATCCCGGCCCACCACTCGACGCGGGATGCGGCCGTCGGCCGCTCCTCGTCGGACGGGCTCGGCGGCTCACCGGCCGACCGGGTCTTCGTCGACGCCGAAGCCGCCGCGCGGGAGGTGCTCGCGCTGGTCGAGGGGCGTGCCGGGGACGATGTGCGGCTGGCCTCGCGGGCCGCGGAGGCGCAGGCGATGCTCGCGGAGCTGGCCGCGCATGCCGGGGACGTGGAGGGGGCGGCGGAGCTGTTCGCGCGGGCCGCGGCGGCGTTCGTCGGGGCGGGGCTGCCGTGGTTCGCGGTGGAGTACGAGGCCCGCCTGGCGGGGCTCGCCCACCACCTGGGCGACACGGCGGAGGCCGAACGGGCGCTGCGGGCGGCGCTGGAGCACGGCGGACCGCACCTGGAGCCGGTCGGCCGCGCCCAGCTGCACCTTCAGCTCGCCGAGGTGCTGGGCGGCCGGGGCCGGTCCGCGGAGGCCGCCGAACACGCCCTGGACGCGGCGCACTGGGCCGACGAGGCGGGCGAGGGTCCGACGCTCGGCGCCTGGGCCCGGCACCAGCTCGGCGGGTTCCTGCTGCGCCAGGGACGGTGGGCGGAGGCCGCGGAGGTGCTGGAGTCGGCGCTGCCCGACCTGACCGCCGAAACGCACGGCGACGGCGCGGTCGTACAGACGCAGTGGTGGCTCGGCGACTGTCTGAGCGAGCTCGGCGAGCACCGCGCGGCGGCCGAACGGCGGTTGCAGGCCGCCGAGATCGCCCGGCACTGGCCCGAGCAGCACGACCACGCCACGCTCGCCCATCTCGCCGCCGAGTCGTTGGGGCACGCGGGGCTGCACGACGAGGCCGACCAGGCCTACGCGCGCGCGGGCGACCTGTGGCGCGAACTCGGCAACGTGCACGGCCTGGTGCGTTCCCTGCGCGCCCGCTCCTGGCTCGCGCTGCGCACGCAGGACGGGCCGGACGGGGCACGGGAGCTGATGGCGGGCGCGGTCCGCGACTGCGCGACGGCACGGGACGCGACCGCCGACGAGGAGGCACGGCAGCGCCTCACCGCCGAACTCGGCCACACCCACCGTCAGTTCGGCGACCTGCTCGCCCGGTCCGCCACCGAGGACGCCGAGGACGACTCGATCCGGGCCACCCTCGAAGAAGCCCTGTGCCAGATGCTGGACGCGGTCCCGGTGTTCGCCGCCGCAGGTGACGACGCCCTGCACGCCCGCACCGGCGCCGAACTCGCCGCCGGCTGGCTGGAGGCAGACCTGAGCCGCCCCGCACAGGCCGCCGCACGCGCGCGTGCCGTGCTGGTCGCGTACGACGGTGCCGACGACGGCGACGAGACGGTACAGGCCCGGCGGACGGAGGCGGAGCAGATGCTCCAGCTGATGCAGGAACAGCAGGATCAGCAGGAACAGACGGAGGAATAGGGCCCCTGGAGGAACACGGCCTACTCGACGCCGATGAGCAGCAGCGAACCCTGCCGCCCGCCCCGGTACACCACCGTGTCGACAGCGAGGTACACCTCACGCACGCGTGCTTCGACGCGCTCGGCGATGGAGTCGGGTGCCTCGTCGCCGAGGACGAGGGTGACCATCTCGCCGCCGGCCTGGAGCATGCGGTCGATGACGGTCTCGGCGGTGTCGGTGACGTCCGAGCCGATCACGGCGACGTCGCCGTCGATGAGGCCGAGGACGTCACCGGCCTGGCAGATCCCGGCCGTGGTCCAGGACTGGCGTTCGGCGACGGTCACCTCGGCGTAGCGGGTCGCGCCGGCCGCCGAGGTCATCTGGACGACGTCCTCGTCGAACCGGCGGTCCGGCTCGTGCACGGCCAGCGCCGCGATCCCCTGCACCGCGGAACGCGTCGGGATCAGCGCCACCCGGATGCCCTCCGTGCGCGCCTGCTCGGCCGCCGCGGCGGCGGTGTGGCGCAGGTCGGCGTCGTTGGGCAGCAGGACGACCTCGCGCGCGTGGGCCCGTCGTACGGCGTCGACGAGTTCCCCGCTCGCGGGCGGCTCCCCGGGGCGCGCGAGCACCGTGGTCGCGCCCGCTTCGGTGTACAGCCCGGCCAGCCCCTCGCCGGGCACCACGGCCACGACCGCACGCTGGACGCGCTCGCGGGGCGGGCGTCCGCCGCCGGTGGTGTGCACGTCGCCGACGGCGAAGTGCGTGATCCTGATCCGGTACGGCCGCCCGGCCTCCACGCCCGCCTCCACGGCGGCGCCCGCGTCGTCCACGTGCACATGGACGTTCCACAGCCCGTCGCCGCCGACCACGACGAGCGAATCCCCGAGCGCGTCGAGCCGCTCCCGCAGCCGGGTCACGGCGGCGTCCTCGGCCTCCAGCAGGTAGATCACCTCGAAGGCGGGCCCGCCCTCCTCCAGGACGGCTGTCCCGTCCAGACAGTCAGCGAGGTTTTCGGCGGGCACGCGCGCGTGCCCGTCCGCCGTGCCGAGGTCATCCACGCGCGCGTGCCCCACGTCCACCGGCGACGCCACGGCCACCGCCGCCGGCCGCTCCCCCGTGAACGTCTCCACGAGCGCCCCCAGCACCGCCACCAGCCCCCGCCCGCCCGCGTCCACGACACCCGCGCGCTCCAGGACGGCCAGCTGGCCCGGTGTCGCGGCGAGCGCCGCTCGTGCCCCTTCGTAGGCCGCCCGCGCGACCGTCCCGCAGTCCCCCTCGGCTCCGGTGACGGCGTCCGCGGCGGCCGAGGCGACCGTGAGGACCGTGCCCTCCACGGGGTGGGCCACGGCCTGCCGGGCGGAGTCGGCCGCATGCCGGAGCGCGAGCCGCAGCCCCCGGGCGTCACTGTGAGAGGTCTCACCAAGGGAGGAGGCACCACCGTCTCCGTCGGCAGCGAGCACCTGCGCCATCCCCCGCAGCAGCTGCGCCAGAATCGTTCCGGAGTTCCCGCGCGCCCCGATCAGCGCGCCGTGCGCCATGGCCTGCACGGTGTCGGCCAGCGGCGGCGCCCCCGCACCGCCCCCGACCTCGTGGCCGGTGAAGACCGCATCGACCGCGGCGAGCGCCGACTCCACCGTCAGATACAGGTTCGTGCCGGTGTCACCGTCGGCCACCGGGTAGACGTTGATCGCGTCGATCTCCTCACGCGACCGCCCCAGCGCCTCCAGCGCGAGACCGCACCAGGTGCGCACCGCGAGAGCATCGAAGAATGTCTGCGGCACCTGCGCCACCTGCGCCTCCTTAGGGCCTGGACGTGGGACGCAGCGTAGACCCCGGGCCGGTGTCCACCGGAAGTGGGCCGGAGCGGGGCCCTGAGCAGCCATGGTAGTTTCGTTGTACTGGCGCAGTCGTTGTATGCTGCTCCGGTTGCCCGATCCACATCGGGCCATTTCCCTGGCAACGCCACTCAGATCTCTATCCTGCGATCTTGATCCCGGCCTGCCGGGTTCAACCGTAAGTGCATCTGAAGTCTTTGGAGTGACCCGTGGCTGCCAACTGCGACGTCTGCGGCAAGGGGCCGGGCTTCGGCAACAACATCTCGCACTCGCACCGCCGTACGTCCCGTCGCTGGAACCCGAACATCCAGCGCGTCCGTACCGTGGTCGGCGGGACGCCGAAGCGCGTGAACGCCTGCACCTCGTGCATCAAGGCCGGCAAGGTCTCGCGCTGACGCTACGCGGTAGCGCGGCCACTGCCGGTTCGCTGCAGAAGCCGGTCCACCTCTGGTGGACCGGCTTTTTGCTGCCTCCGGGGCCTGGACGGCACCTAGACGTCCCTGAACCGCCACCCATGATCCACCGGCCCGATCCCCCCACCGAGCGCGAACCCCGCCTCGATCGCCCCGGTGACGTACTCCTTCGCCGCCGCCACCGCCTCCGGCACAGGCAGCCCCTTCGCAAGCCCTGAAGCGATCGCGGAGGCGAGCGTGCAGCCCGTACCGTGCGTGTGCCGGTTGTCGTGCCGGGGCGCCCGCAGCCAGTGCTCCTCCGCCCCGTCGGTGAGCAGATCCACGGCGTCCCCGGGCAGATGTCCACCCTTGATCAGCGCCCAGCGCGGCCCGTACGCCAGAACAGCCGCCGCGGCCCCCCGCATCTGCTCCTCCGACTCGACGTGCACGCCCGTGAGTTGGGCCACCTCGTCGAGGTTCGGCGTCGCCACGGTCGCGACCGGCAGCAGCTTCGTCCGTACGGAATCCAGCGCGGACGCAGCCAGCAGCGAGTCCCCGTGCTTGGAGACACCCACGGGGTCGATCACGGCCGGAGCATCCGTACCGGCGATCAACTCGGCCACCGCCTCGACGAGTTCGGCGGACGCGAGCATCCCGGTCTTCACGGCCTGTACGCCGATGTCGTCGACGACGCTCCGGTACTGGGTCCGCACCGCCTCCACGGGCAGCGGCCAAGCCCCCTGCACGCCAAGGGAGTTCTGCGCGGTCACCGCGGTGACGACGCTCATGCCGTGCACGCCCAGCGCCAGCATCGTCTTCAAGTCGGCCTGGATTCCGGCGCCTCCACCGGAGTCGGAGCCCGCGACCGTCAGCACTCTCGGCGGCGCGCTCACGACTCGATGTCCCCGAAGTGGTCCCAGCCGCCCTTGCTCGTCCACGGCGCCCCGTCGACCGTCACCTGGGGCAGCGCCGACGGGTTGAGCACCTCGCCGATGACCTTCCAGCGGGCGGGCAGCTTCACGTCCGGCGGGAAGGTCGCCACGATCGCGTGGTCCTCTCCCCCGGTGAGCACCCACTGCATGGGGTCGACGCCGACGGCCTGCCCAATGTCGTTCATCTGGGAGGGGATGTCGATCGCGCCGGAGCGGATGTCGATACGGACCTTGCTGGCCTCCGCGATATGCCCGAGGTCGGCGATCAGCCCGTCGCTCACGTCGCACATGGCGGTCGCGCCGAGCCCGGCCGCGGCCGGCCCCGCGTGATACGGCGGCTCCGGGCGCCGGTGCGCCTCCACGAAGGCCCGGGGTGAACGGAACCCGCGCGACAGCACCGCGTACCCGGCCGCCGACCAGCCCAGCCAGCCCGTCACCGCGACGATGTCCCCGGGCTGCGCACCGCCCCGCGTCACGGGCTCCTGATTGCGCAGATCGCCAAGCGCGGTGATCGACACCACGATCGTGTCGCCCCGTACGACATCCCCGCCGACCACCGACGCCCCCGCGACCTGGCACTCGTCGCGCAGTCCGTCCATCATCTCGGTCGCCCAGGCCACCGGGAGTTCGGCCGGGACGACCAGGCCGAGCAGTAGTGCGGTCGGTACGGCGCCCATGGCCGCGATGTCCGCGAGGTTCTGTGCGGCGGCCTTGCGGCCCACGTCGTAGGCCGTGGACCAGTCGCGGCGGAAGTGCCGCCCCTCGACGAGGATGTCGGTGCTCGCCACGACCCTGCGGTCGGGTGCGGCGACCACCGCGGCGTCGTCGCCGGGGCCGACCCGGACCGCCGGGGTGGTGGTGAGACGGGAGGTGAGCTCCCTGATGAGCCCGAACTCCCCCAGCTCACCAACAGTGCCCTTCATTGTCCTTTCGCCCCTTCTGTGCCTGTCCGTGCCCGGTCGCGCGTCACCAGTGTCCTCGATACGGTCGAGTTGACCGTCAACTTCTGTCGTGCCTGCACCCCGGCGCGCAAGCCCCGGTCCCCGCAGGTCTCCCCGCGGCGAGCGGCGACGCGATACCGTGGCGTTCCTTTTCCCCACATGATCCTCGTGGCCGCCCTGGAGGTTCCGTGGTACAGGCGTACATCCTGATCCAGACGGAGGTCGGCAAAGCGTCGACCGTCGCCGAGACGATCAGCAAGATTCCTGGGGTGATCCAGGCCGAGGATGTGACAGGACCTTATGACGTGATCGTGCGTGCGCAAGCAGACACCGTCGACGACCTCGGCCGCATGGTGGTCGCCAAGGTCCAGCAAGTGGACGGCATCACACGAACCCTGACCTGCCCCGTCGTTCATCTGTAGCCCCCGTCTACCCTTGGCCGGTGACCTTCTTTCCCCACCGGCTCATCGGTCTGCCCACCGTCGCTCTGTTGATCACCGTCGCGGGCTGCTCCTCAGCAGACGACAGCGCCCGGGCCGCGGTTCCCGGTCCGGGCACCAAGGTCACGAAGCTGTGCCGAAACCTGGACACGGTGTTGCCGTCCAAGGTCGACGGTCAGGATCGCCGGGATCCCGAACCTGCCTCCGCGTTGACCGCGGGGTGGGGGGACCCGGCGATCATACTGCGGTGCGGTGTTGAGCGGCCTGAGGAGATGAACGACTCCCAGTCCGACGGGGTCGATGTGAACGGCGTCGGCTGGTTGCTGCAGGAGCAGGACAGCGGGGACTTCCGGTTCATCACGACGTTGCGCAAGGCATACGTGGAGGTGATCATCCCCAAGGACCGCACGGGTGACGGCATGGCGCCGCTGGTTGATCTGGCGCCCGCCGTCAAGAAGGCGGTGCCGGAGGGGATCGCCGACTGAGCGCCTGGGGGACCTCAGTCACCGCAAGCCCGTTGACCTGCGCAGTGCCGCCTGGATCAGCCTGTCCACCAGCTCGGGGTAGCTGACTCCGCTCGCCTGCCACATCTGGGGATACATCGAGATCGGGGTCATGCCGGGCATGGTGTTGATCTCGTTGATGACGAAGCCCTGGTCCGTGAGGAAGAAGTCGGCGCGGACCAGGCCTTCGCAGGAGGCTGCCTCGAAGGCGTCGACGGCGAGCTGCTGGACCTCCGCCGTCTCTTCCGGCGTGAGCGGCGCGGGGACGATGCCCGGTGTGGAGTCGATGTACTTGGCCTCGAAGTCGTAGTAGGCGTGGGTCTCGGGCGAGGGGATCTCGGAGGGCACCGAGGCCCGCGGGCCGTCCTCGAAGTCCAGCACCCCGCACTCGATCTCCCGGCCGCGCAGCGCGGCCTCGACGAGGATCTTGGGGTCGTGGCGCTGGGCCTCGGCGATCGCGTCGTCGAGCCCGGCCAGGTCGTCGACCTTGGTGATGCCGATCGACGAACCCGCGCGCGCGGGCTTCACGAAGAGCGGCCAGCCGTGCTCGCCGGCGAAGTCGACGATCTTCTTGCGGGCGGCGGACTCGTCCTGCTCCCACTCGCGGGGCCGGATCACCACGTACGGGCCGACCGCGAGCCCGAACGACGTGAACACCCGCTTCATGTACTCCTTGTCCTGGCCGACGGCCGAGGCGAGCACACCCGAGCCCACGTACGGCACCCCGGACAGCTCCAGAAGGCCCTGGAGGGTGCCGTCCTCGCCGTACGGGCCGTGCAGGACGGGGAAGACGACGTCGACCTCACCGAGCGCCTTGGGCACCGATCCGGGCTCGCTGTAGACGACTTCGCGGTTTCCCGGGTCGACGGGGAGCACCACACCGCCCTCACTCGACTCGGCGAGCTCCGCGACGTTGGGCGTACGGCGCTCGGTGATCGCCATGCGCTCCGGTTCGTCGGCGGTGAGCGCCCAGCGGCCGTCCTGGGTGATGCCGATCGGCAGGACGTCGTACTTGGTCCGGTCGATGGCCTTGAGGACGGCGCCGGCGGTGACCACGGAGATCCCGTGCTCGGAGCTGCGTCCGCCGAACACGACGGCCACGCGCGGCTTGCGAGGCGGCTGCTGGGGGCTCTGGGGGAGGTTCTCGGTGCTCATATCGCGTTGAGGGTACCCGTTGGTAGCGCCCGGACACAGCGTCCGCATCCCGGTGTTGCCCGGGCGTCGCTCAGCGTCGTTCGGGCTTCGCGCTGCGCGACATCAGCTCCTTGAGGGCGACCACCGGAGGCTTGCCCTCGTGCACGATGCCGACGACCGTCTCCGTGATCGGCATGTCGACGCCGTGCCTGCGGGCCAGATCCAGCACGGACTCACAGGACTTGACGCCCTCGGCGGTCTGCTTGGTGACCGCGATGGTCTCCTGAAGGGTCATGCCCTTGCCGAGGTTGGTGCCGAAGGTGTGGTTGCGGGACAGCGGCGAGGAACAGGTCGCCACCAGGTCGCCCAGGCCCGCGAGTCCGGAGAACGTCAGCGGGTCGGCACCCATCGCCAGACCGAGCCGGGTGGTCTCGGCGAGACCACGTGTGATCAAGGACCCCTTCGCGTTGTCGCCGAGCCCCATGCCGTCCGCGATGCCGACGGCGAGGCCGATGACGTTCTTCACGGCACCGCCCAACTCGCAGCCCACCACGTCGGTGTTCGTGTACGGGCGGAAGTACGGCGTGTGGCAGGCGGCCTGGAGCCGCTGGGCCACGGCCTCGTCGGTGCAGGCGACCACGGAGGCCGCCGGCATCCGCGCGGCGATCTCACGGGCGAGGTTGGGTCCGGTCACGACGGCGACACGGTCCTGACCCACCTTGGCGACGTCCTCGATGACCTCGCTCATCCGCATGGCGGTGCCGAGTTCGACCCCCTTCATGAGGGAGACGAGGATCGTGCCGGGCGCGAGCAGCGGCACCCACTCGGCGAGATTGCCGCGCAGGGTCTGCGAGGGGACGGACAGGACCGTGAAGTCGGCGCCGGCCGCGGCCTCGGCGGGGTCGGTGGTGGCCCGCAGGTTCTCCGGGAGCTCGATGCCGGGGAAGTACTCGGGGTTCATCCGGCTGGAGTTGATGGCGTCGGCGACCTCCGGCCGACGCGCCCAGATGGTGACCTCGCAGCCCGCGTCGGCGAGCACCATGCCGAAGGCGGTACCCCACGAACCGGCGCTGAAGACAGCCGCCTTGACCCGCTTGCTCACGTGCCCTGCCCCTCTTCCTGTACGGCCTTGCCCTCCGCCTGGACCCTGCTCCTGCGCCGCTGCTCGATCCGCTCCTGGCGCGGGTCGTACGGCGTCTCGGGCGCCTTCTCACCGCGGATGTCCTCCAGCTGGCGAGTGATGGCGGCCATGATGACCTCGGTCGCCTCCTTCAGGAGTTCCGGGGTCATCTCCTCGTCGTAGAAGCGCGTCAGGTCGACGGGCGGGCCCGCGAGCACGTGGTGGGTCTTGCGTGGAAGGACGTTGAGCTTCTTGGCGTACGGCGGCAGCAGTTCGTTGGCGCCCCACTGGGCGACGGGAATCACCGGGCACTTGGTCTGCAGGGCGACGCGCGCGGCGCCGGTCTTGGCGGTCATGGGCCACTGGTCCGGGTCGCGAGTGATCGTTCCCTCCGGGTAGAACACCACGCACTCGCCGCGCTCCACGGCGGCGATCGCGGCCCGGAAGGCACTGAGCGCGTCCGTGGTTTCCCGGTAGACGGGGATCTGCCCGGTGCCGCGCATCGCGGCGCCGACGAACCCCTTCCTGAAAAGGCTGCTCTTCGCGAGGAATCGCGGAACACGGCCGGTGTTGTACTGAAAGTGCCCGTAGCCGAAGGGGTCGATGTGCGAATTGTGGTTCACCGCGGTGATAAATCCGCCCTCAGCCGGAATGTGCTCCATTCCACGCCAGTCCCGCTTGATCAGAACCACCAGCGGCGGTTTGCAGAGGACCGCTGCGAAGCGGTACCAGAAGCCGATTCTGCGGCGGGGCACGCGGACACCTTCCTCTAGGGCCTGGGGGGCCGCACAAGTGTCGCCCCAGGCCGCCGGTCTGTCGAGAACACCGTACGCCCCGAGCACCCGCCCGCCAGATGGCAGGTGACAATGGCCGCGACAAGAGAGGGACGAACGCTCGTGCAGTGGACCTTGGTGATACCCCTGAAGCCTTTGGCGCACGCCAAGAGCAGGCTCTCGGACACCGCCGCCGACGGGCTGCGCCCGGGCCTCGCCCTCGCCTTCGCCCAGGACACCGTGGCGGCCGCGCTGGCCTGCCAGGCGGTCCGTGATGTGGCGGTTGTCACGGGAGACGCCCTGGCCGGCCGTGAGCTGGCCGCCCTGGGCGCCCGTATCGTCCCCGACGAACCCGCAGGCGGCCTGAACGCGGCCCTGACGCACGCCGCGACGGTCGTACGGGCATCCCGCCCCCGAACCGCGCTTGCCGCACTCAACGCCGATCTTCCCGCCCTGCGCCCAGCGGAATTGGCCCGAGTCCTGGACGCGGCCGCGGAATTCCCCCGCGCTTTTCTCCCGGATGCGGCCGCAATCGGCACAACTCTGCTGGCCGCCACCCCCGACCGTGAATTGCACCCACAATTCGGCACCGATTCCCGAGCCCGCCACCGCTCCTCCGGCGCGGTGGAACTCACCCTGGACGCGGTGGATTCCGTACGCCAGGACGTGGACACCGGCGAGGACCTGCGCGCGGCACTGGCACTGGGGGTCGGCCCAAGAACAGCAAAGGCAACGGCACGCCTCTTGATCACGGGGTTGTGAGAGCGCCCCGTAGGGGCGCGGGGAACTGCGCGACCAGCCCCAACGGCGCCGCACCCAACGAACAACCCAAGGCAGCCCATACTCTGTCAGCATGCAGGCCACCGCATACACCTACGACGCAACCACCCGCACCGGCAGCGTGCTGCTCGACGACGGCACCCCCCTCCCCTTCGACGCCCCAGCCTTCGACGCCGGCGGCCTCCGCCTGCTCCGCCCCGGGCAGCGCGTACGGATCGAGGTCGAGGGCCCCAAAGACGGCCCGCGCATCACGCTGGTGACGCTACAGACCCTGTGAACGCGGCGAAAAACACCGCGGGCCGGACTCCATGAGGGAGTCCGGCCCGGCACGTGAGTACCCCTGTGCCCCGCTTACTAGCGAGCGGTGGCCCTCTTGGCGGTGGTCTTGCGCGCGGACGACTTCTTGGCGGGGGCCTTCTTGGCCGTCGCCTTCTTCGCCGGGGCCTTCTTGGCCGTCGCCTTCTTGGCGGTGGTCTTCTTCGCCGCGGTCTTCTTGGCCGTCGCGGTGGTCTTCTTCGCGGTCGTCTTCTTGGCCGTGGTCTTCTTGGCGGCCGCGGTGGTCTTCTTCGTCGCCGCCTTCCTCGCCGTGGTCTTCTTCGCGGCGGCCGCCTTGGTGGTCTTCTTGGCCGCGGCCTTCTTGACCGTGGCCGCGGCACCGCCGGTCAGGCTGCCCTTGGGCGCCTTCTTGACGGCGACCTCGCCACCGCGCGGGAGCTTCTTCGAGCCGCTCACCAGGTCCTTGAAGCCCTGGCCCGCGCGGAAGCGCGGCACGGAGGTCTTCTTGACCCGAACCCGCTCGCCGGTCTGAGGGTTGCGGGCGTAACGGGCGGGACGGTCGACCTTTTCGAACGAACCGAAGCCGGTGACCGAGACCCGGTCGCCTCCGACCACCGCGCGGACGATGGCGTCCAGTACCGCGTCGACAGCATCGGCGGCCTGCTGACGGCCGCCCATCTTGTCGGCAATCGCTTCTACGAGCTGCGCCTTGTTCACGTCTTCCCCTTCGGAGACATCGCCAGAACGAAAGTGTTCAAGCTTTTTCGCACGTTAGGCAGATATATACCGCAAATCAAACACGAAACGGGCTTATCACCCTTGTGCCGCAGCGGACTCGGCGGTCTTAAGGGCTGTTCAGCCTTCCTCTTCGGGGAATCGACCCTCGTCGAGGTCGGCAGTGAACCGCTCCAGACGCCTTGTCGCATCGGCGAGATCGTGCTTGGCCGCGGCCGTAATGACCAGCAGCTTCCGGGTCAGCGCCATCCGTACGCCCTCCGGGACTTGCAGTGCGCGCACCCTTGCGTGCGCTTCCTTCAGTTGGCCCGCGACTGCCGCATAGAGCTCGAGTTGGCCGTCGTGTTCCATGCACAGATTGTGCCATCTGGGGCGAGTTGTCGCCTGCCCAGGGTGCAACTGCCGCCTCAAACGGCCTTCCGAGCACGCGCGAAAGCCGCGGCTACAAGGCTCGCGTACCCCGGCAACAACCGCTCTAACGTGGGAAGTTGAAGACGCCCGCCGAACCACGCAGGGCCGTTCGGGTGCAGACAAGGCTGTACCCCCGATCGGGCTGATCGGGGGTACAGCGGGGGTGTTGTGGTGGCCGAAACTCGACTTGCGCCGGGCCTTCGGCTCAGCCCTCCGGGCGCGCTCGGCTCAGACCTTCAGCGTCCACGGCTTGTACGACGGCCGCTTGGCTTCGTACGCCGCGATGTCGGCCTCGTTCTGGAGGGTGATGGAGATGTCGTCCAGTCCGTTCAGCAGCCGCCAGCGGGAGTTCTCGTCCAGCTCGAAGGAGGCGGTGATGCCCTCGGCGCGCACCTCACGGGCCTCAAGGTCAACAGTGACCTCAGCAGTCGCGTCCTTCTCGGTGAGTTCCCACAGCGCGTCCACGACCTTCTGCTCCAGAACCACCGTGAGCAGGCCGTTCTTGAGCGAGTTGCCGCGGAAGATGTCGGCGAAGCGGGACGAGATCACCGTCTTGAAGCCGTAGTTCTGCAGCGCCCAGACGGCGTGCTCGCGCGAGGAGCCGGTGCCGAAGTCGGGGCCGGCGACCAGGACGGTGGCGCCCTGCCGCTCGGGCCGGTTGAGGATGAAGTTCTCGTCCTTGCGCCAGGCCTCGAACAGCCCGTCCTCAAAACCGTCCCGCGTGACCTTCTTGAGCCAGTGAGCAGGGATGATCTGGTCGGTGTCGACGTTGCTGCGACGCAGCGGGACGGCCCGTCCGGTGTGGATGGTGAATGCTTCCATGGCCATGGTTCTCAGACTCCAGCGGGCGTACGGACGGCAGACTGGTCGTTCAGGTCGGCGGGGGACGCCAGGTGGCCCAGCACGGCGGTCGCGGCGGCGACCTGCGGCGACACCAGGTGCGTACGACCGCCCTTGCCCTGCCTGCCCTCGAAGTTGCGGTTGGAGGTGGACGCGGAGCGCTCACCGGGCGCCAGCTGGTCGGGGTTCATGCCGAGGCACATCGAACAGCCCGCGTGCCGCCATTCGGCGCCGGCCTCCTTGAAGACGAGGTCCAGGCCCTCGGAGACGGCCTGCAGACCGACCCGGGCGGAGCCGGGTACGACCAGCATCCGTACGCCGTCGGCGACTTTGCGGTCTTTCATGATCTCGGCGGCCGCGCGCAGGTCCTCGATACGGCCGTTGGTGCACGAGCCTACGAAGACGGTGTCCACCTTGATGGAGTTCAGCGGCTGCCCCGCCTCCAACCCCATGTATTCCAGGGCCTTTTCGGCGGCGTGGCGCTCCGAAGCGTCTTCGTACGAAGCAGGGTCGGGGACCGCGCTCGAAAGCGGCGCGCCCTGGCCGGGGTTCGTGCCCCAGGTGACGAACGGGGACAGCTCGTCGGCGTTGATCAGGACCTCGGCGTCGAAGACGGCGTCCTCGTCGGTGCGCAGCGTCTTCCAGTACTCCACCGCCGCGTCCCAGTCGGCGCCCTCGGGCGCGTGCGCGCGGCCCTTGAGGTAGGCGAAGGTGGTCTCGTCCGGGGCGATCATGCCCGCGCGGGCGCCGGCCTCGATCGACATGTTGCAGATGGTCATCCGGGCCTCCATCGAGAGCTTCTCGATGGCGGGGCCGCGGTACTCCAGGATGTAGCCCTGGCCGCCGCCCGTACCGATCTTGGCGATGATCGCCAGAATCAGGTCCTTGGCGGTGACGCCGTCGGGCAGTTCGCCCTCGACGGTGATGGCCATGGTCTTGGGGCGGGCCAGCGGCAGCGTCTGGGTGGCCAGTACGTGCTCGACCTGGGAGGTGCCGATGCCGAACGCCAACGCGCCGAAGGCACCGTGCGTGGAGGTGTGGGAGTCGCCGCACACGACGGTCGTGCCGGGCTGGGTGAGACCCAGCTGCGGTCCGACGACATGGACGACGCCCTGCTCGACGTCGCCCAGCGGGTGCAGACGTACCCCGAACTCGGCGCAGTTCTTGCGCAGCGTCTCCAGCTGGATTCGGGAGACCGGGTCGGCGATGGGCTTGTCGATGTCGAGGGTCGGGGTGTTGTGGTCCTCGGTGGCGATGGTCAGGTCGAGCCGGCGCACCTGGCGACCGCTCTTGCGCAGACCGTCGAAGGCCTGCGGGCTGGTCACTTCGTGCAGCAGGTGCAGATCGATGAAGAGGAGGTCGGGCTCGCCCTCGGCGCGCCGGACGACATGGTCGTCCCAGACCTTCTCCGCGAGTGTCCTACCCATCGCTTTCCCTCCGGCCGGCCAGATGTGCGCCGACCCAACTAGAGATCTTGAGGAGGCAGCGGCGCCCCATATGAGGCAGCTCACCTTGACGCCCCTGTTCGCGGACGCCCACCGCCGGGCCCGTTGGTCCGCGGGCCGCTGTGCCTTCGTGTCTTCCAGAGTGGCGCGTTCCACGGAAAATTGAACTTGCGTTTCACAGAGTGAGACGCGAGTATCGTTTCATGGACAACAGTAGCGGCGTCGGCGTCCTGGACAAGGCAGCCCTTGTCCTGAGCGCCCTGGAGTCCGGTCCGGCCACCCTCGCGGGTCTGGTCGCGGCGACCGGGCTGGCACGACCCACGGCGCACCGCCTGGCCGTGGCTCTGGAACACCACCGTATGGTGGCGCGCGACATGCAGGGCCGTTTCATTCTCGGCCCGCGCCTGGCAGAACTGGCCGCGGCCGCGGGCGAGGACCGTCTCCTCGCCACCGCGGGCCCGGTGCTCACCCACCTCCGGGACATCACGGGCGAGAGCGCGCAGCTCTACCGCCGCCAGGGCGACATGCGCATCTGCGTCGCCGCGGCGGAGCGTCTGTCCGGCCTTCGGGACACGGTCCCGGTCGGCTCGACGCTCACGATGAAGGCGGGCTCCTCCGCCCAGATCCTCATGGCCTGGGAGGAGCCGGAGCGCCTGCACCGCGGCCTCCAGGGCGCCCGCTTCACCGCCACCGCGCTCTCGGGCGTACGACGCCGGGGCTGGGCTCAGTCCATCGGCGAGCGCGAGCCGGGCGTCGCGTCCGTCTCCGCGCCCGTACGCGGCCCCTCGAACCGCGTGGTGGCCGCCGTCTCGGTCTCCGGCCCCATCGAGCGCCTCACCCGCCACCCGGGCCGTATGCACGCCCAGGCGGTCATCGACGCCGCGGCCCGCCTCTCCGAGGCCCTGCGCCGCACCGGCTGACATTCGGGGACATCCTCGGGGAGGGCCCGCCTCAACGCCGCGGCAGGCCCTCCCCGATCCCCCCGGTCAGGCAGTCTCCTGCTCCACCTGCGAGTTCTGCACCTGCGCCCGCGACGAGCGGTGCGCGAAGCGGTCCTTCGCGAACCGCCCCCGCTGCTCGACCGGCACCTGACCGTGCGCCCGCGCGAGCCCGAAGGCCGGCATGTCGACGTAGATCGACTCGTGCGCCCCCTCGGGCACCACGTAGGCCTCGTGCCAAATCCCCACATGCCCGCGCACCTTCCCCGCCCGCTCCTTGCGGTTGATGATCGACCACACCTTGTGATGGAACATGTCGGGCGAGTTCGCGTACGCGTAGAGCTTCTCCTTCGACTCCCAGTACTGGACGACGTAGTACGTCCGCGGCGAGCCGGTCAGCAGGATGTGCCCCAGCAGCCCCCGGCTCCTGTCGCGAGCAAGCTCCCCAAGCATGCGATACATCGACAGGAAGACCGGCAGCCACTGGTGCACCGCCCAGAAGTGGTTGACGCGCATCCCGATCAGGAGGACCACGGCGTCGCCTTCGACGGCCGCGGTCGTACGACCTGAAACCGGCTTTGCGAACATGGCAACCCCCGCAGTCCCCGATTGGATACCGGCGCTATCCTTCTGGGCAATGGTTGGATAGTGGCAGTTTCCAAGGAGAGGCGCAAGAGGTGCGGCTGGCGGAGTTGAGCAAGCGCAGCGGTGTACCCATCGCGACCATCAAGTACTACCTGCGCGAAGGGCTGTTGGCGCCGGGTCGCCAGATCAACGCGAGGACCGCCGAGTACGACGAGGATCACCTTCGCCGGCTGCGTGTGGTGCGGGCGCTGATCCAGATCGGCCGGCTCCCGGTGGCGACGGCCCGGGAGGTGCTGACGCACATCGACGACGACTCTCTCGGCCGGACCATCCGCATGGGCGCGGCGCTGTGGGCGCTGCCGCAGGTTCCCGAGCCGGACGAGGACGACGAGTTCGTGCAGTCGGCTCGCGGCGAGGTGGAGCAACTGCTGGAGCGCCTCGGCTGGTCGAACGCCCAGGCGCTGAGCACCATTTCTCCCGCCTACCGCTCTCTGGTGGTGGGGCTGGCGGCATTCCGGCGTCTCGGCTACACCTGGGACATCGAACTGACGCTGCCGTACGCCCGGTTGATGCATGAGGTGGCCGTGCTCGACCTGGACTTCGTGGAGACCCACTCGTCGGAGGAGGAGAAGGTCGAGATCGCGGTCCTGGGGACGGTCCTGCTCGAACCGGTGCTGCACGCCCTGCGCCGGGTCGCCCAGGAGGAGGAGACGGCACGGCGCTACGGCTTCGAGTGAGCCGGGGACGACGAAGGCCCCCCACCGAAGTGGAGGGCCTTCACTGTGTGTACCCCCGACCGGATTCGAACCGGCGCTACCGCCTTGAGAGGGCGGCGTGCTAGGCCGCTACACAACGGGGGCGAGGATCTTGCAAGCGTTTGATTTACACCGCCGCAGATCCGAGCTGGTCTACCAGGACTCGAACCTAGACTAACTGAACCAGAATCAGTCGTGCTGCCAATTACACCATAGACCAATGTGGTTTAGACCAGTTTGTACCCCCGACCGGATTCGAACCGGCGCTACCGCCTTGAGAGGGCGGCGTGCTAGGCCGCTACACAACGGGGGCCCTAACGATCAACTCGAAGGAGATCGTCGTACCCCCGACCGGATTCGAACCGGCGCTACTGCCTTGAGAGGGCAGCGTGCTAGGCCGCTACACAACGGGGGCTTTGCAGATGAGCTCTGCGAGCTGGCCTACCTGGACTCGAACCAAGACTAACTGAACCAGAATCAGTCGTGCTGCCAATTACACCATAGGCCACTGGAACGCAAGCCCCTCAGGGGATCTTGTTCTAGTTTGCGCCTCCGGTTCCCGGCCTTTCGGCCCGCTCTCCGGCGGCGCAGGAAGAACATTACCCGAAGGTGGACGGGGCTCCAAAACGGGTATCCGCGCCGAGCAGCGCGGGGAGTTCGGCGAGCGAGGCGATCCGGTGCGGGCCGGTGGGGGCGTCAGCGCTGGTGTACACGCCGTCACGGTCGATCCACACCGACAGCAGTCCTGCGTCGGCGGCGCCCTGCCCGTCGATCTCCGGGTGGTCGCCCACGTACGCCACTTGTTGGGGGGCGAGGCCCAGGGCTTCGCAGGCCGCGTGGAAGGCGCCGGCCTCCGGCTTGGAGACACCGAGTTCCGCGGCGCACAGGATGGTCTCGAAGCGGTCGTGTACGCCGAGCACACGCAGCTTGTGATCCTGGACGTGGATGCTGGAGTTGGACAGCACCGCGTGCCGGTGGCTGGTGGCGAGGGCGTCCAGGGCCGGCAGGACGTCCGGGAAGAGGGCCCAGACGGTCTCGTAGTGCGCGATGTACCGCCGGAACCAGGCGTCGGCCTCGGCGTCGCTCAGTTCCTCGCCCAGGAACACCCGCACCCGGTCCCGCCGCTGCCCCTCGAACGACGCCTCCCCCGCGGCGAACCGCGCCCACTGCCGGTCCGTGACCTCCCGCCAACGCACCAGGGCCCGCTCCACGGACTCGTCTCCGCCGAGCAGGCCCTCAGCCACAAGGTGCGCGCGCATTCCGGCACGGTCGGCCGTGGTGTAGTCGAAGAGGGTGTCGTCGACGTCCCAGACCACGGCGCGAATGTTCATGGTCACGCCGTGAGCTTCGCCAGGGCCGCGTCGATGCGGGCGAGGGTCTTCTCCTTGCCCAGGATTTCCAGGGATTCGAAGAGCGGGAGGCCGACCGTGCGGCCGGTGACGGCGACGCGGACGGGGGCCTGGGCCTTGCCGAGCTTGAGGCCATGGGTCTCGCCGGCGGCCAGGACGGCCTCCTTCAACGACTCCGCCGAGGTCCAGTCCGCCGACTCCAGCTTCTCGCGGGCCGTACGCAGCAGGGCGTCGCTGCCCTCCTTCATCGCCTTGGTCCACGAGGCCTCGTCCGCGACCGGCTCCGCCAGGAACAGGAAGTCGACGTTGTCCGTGATCTCCGACAGCACCTTCAGGCGGGTCTGCGCGTGGGGCGCGATCGCCAGCCACTTCGCCTCGTCGAAGGCCTCCGGGGCCCACGGCGCGAAGGGGGCCTGGAGCCATGGCGCGCAGCGCTCCGTGAAGTCCTTCACATCCAGCAGGCGGATGTGGTCGCCGTTGATCGCCTCGCACTTCTTGAGGTCGAAGCGGGCCGGGTTGGGGTTCACGTCCGCGATGTCGAAGGCCGCGACCATCTCGCCCATCGTGAAGATGTCCTGGTCGGCGGAGAGTGACCAGCCAAGCAGGGAGAGGTAGTTGAGCAGGCCCTCGGGGAGGAAGCCGCGCTCGCGGTAGAGGTTGAGCGAGGACTGCGGGTCACGCTTGGAGAGCTTCTTGTTGCCCTCGCCCATCACATACGGCAGGTGGCCGAAGGACGGGATCTCCTTCGCGATGCCGAGCTCGATCAGCGCCTTGTACAGGGCGATCTGCCGCGGGGTGGAGGAGAGCAGGTCCTCGCCGCGCAGGACGTGGGTGATCTCCATCAGGGCGTCGTCGACCGGGTTCACCAGCGTGTACAGGGGCGCGCCGTTGGCTCGTACGATCCCGTAGTCCGGGACGTTCTCCGGGGTGAACGTCAGCTCGCCGCGGACCAGGTCCGTGAAGGTGATCGTCTCGTCGGGCATGCGGAAGCGGACGATGGGCGTGCGGCCCTGGGCCTGGTACTCGGCGACCTGCTGTGCGGTCAGCTCACGGCAGTGGCCGTCGTAGCCGGACGGCTTGCCGGCGGCGCGGGCGGCCTCGCGGCGGGTGTCCAGCTCCTCCTGGGAGCAGTAGCAGTAGTAGGCGTGGCCGGCGTCGATGAGCTTCCGCGCGACGTCCTTGTAGAGGTCCATGCGCTGCGACTGACGGTACGGCGCGTGCGGGCCGCCGACCTCGGGGCCCTCGTCCCAGTCGAACCCGAGCCAGCGCATCGAGTCGAGCAGCTGGGTGTACGACTCCTCGGAGTCGCGGGCCGCGTCGGTGTCCTCGATACGGAAGACCAGAGTGCCGCCGTGGTGGCGGGCGAACGCCCAGTTGAACAGGGCGGTGCGGACCAGGCCCACGTGCGGGTTACCGGTGGGCGAGGGGCAGAAACGGACGCGTACGGGGGAGCCGGGTGCGCTAGCCACGCTTGACAACCTTGTTGGTGAGAGTGCCGATGCCTTCGATGGTGACGGCGACCTCGTCGCCGACGCTGAGGGGGCCGACCCCTGCCGGGGTGCCCGTGAGGATCACGTCGCCGGGGAGCAGCGTCATGGCCTCGGAGATGTTGACGATCAGATCCTCGATCGGGTGGATCATCTCGGTGGTGCGGCCCAGCTGGCGCTGCTGGCCGTTGACCGTGAGCTGGATGGTGAGATCGCTGGGGTCGAGGTCGGTCTCCACCCAGGGGCCGAGCGGGCAGGCGGTGTCGAAGCCCTTGGCCCGGGCCCACTGCTTCTCGCGTTTCTGCACGTCGCGGGCGGTGATGTCGTTGGCGCAGGTGTAGCCGAGGATGACGTCCTTGACGCGCTCGCGGGGGACCTCGCGGCACATGCGGCCGATGACGACGGCCAGTTCGGCCTCGTGGTGGAGGTCCTCGGAGAAGGACGGGTACTGGATCTCGTCGCCGGGGCCGATCACCGAGGTGGACGGCTTGAAGAAGGCGAACGGGGCGTCGGGCACCTCGTTGCCCAGCTCGCGCGCGTGCTCGGCGTAGTTGCGGCCGAAGGCCACGACCTTGTTGGGGAGCACCGGCGGCAGCAGCCTCACCTTGCTCAGCGGCACCTTCGTACCGGAGAGCTCGAAGTCCGTGAACGGGATGCCCTTGATGATGTCCAGGACGAGCTCGTCCGGCTTGTCACCCTCGATCACGCCGAAGGCGACGTTCCCGTCGATGGAGAATCTGGCGATGCGCACGGGATGCTTGGCCCCTTGACTGAGCTGACTGAAGTCTGACGCTCCAGGCTAGCGCGGCAAAGGGCGGGCGCCTCGCGCATGGTCGCGGGCGCCCTGGGCGTCGTACGGAGTGGCTACTGCGCGGCGGCGGCCTGGGCCGGGACGTCCATGAGGACGGTGCGGCGGGGGTTGGCCGTGTGGGCGGGGAGGTCGACGGAGTGCTCCGGGTGGTCCGGGGTGTGCAGGTCGTCGGCGTCGTCGAGGTGCGCCAGCGTCGTGCGCCGCGGGTTGGCTATCGTGCGGAACAACATCGTCGTCTTCACGGGTGTCAGGTGCCTTCACAGTTGGGCTGCTGTTGTAAAGCCACAGGCTAAACATGCGATTCCCTTCCGAAGACCTCCAGACTCATTGATCGCCGTGTGAGTTTGCTCACGAATCCATGGGCAAACCGGTCAATTCAGGCCTACAACCGACCCATACGAAACGGACATTGACCGCCTGAAGCCCGCATTCCGCTCCTGATCATGGCGACTGGGACTCCCCCGCTGACCGGTGACTCATTGCGGTAAGTCCGTTTTATGACAGATCACTTTCTACGCCTGGTAACGCAGCCCTCACGTGGTGTCACGGAGGTCACAGCCTGACCCATGGGCCTTGTTGGAGATCCTGCACTGTGCTGGAATTCCACGGACCGCCGCAGGATCTAGCCGGCGCACAGGGGGCGCGACGAGCGCCGAGTGGCGGCAAGAAGGGGGAGCCAGCGCCGGTCACTCACGACCATCGGGGGGCGCAAATTCAGGGCGCCCCCTACACGCCGACACCGTCCTTCCGTTCACGCGGAGGGGCGCCTGGTCCAGAGGTTGCGACGCTAGTGCAGGGACGTTTCAAGAGGGATGGCAGTGCTTCGGCGGAGCCGGAGCCGCACGGCGGGACTGGCCCCAATGCCGGCAGTTCCTCGCCCCAGCACGCCCAGAACCCGGGCCCGGCCGCGTCGGGCGACGGCGGGCGCGCCGGCACGTCCGCAGCTTCCGGCGCCACGGCGTCCACCGGAGCCACGGGCGCCCCGGGTACTCCGGGCTCCGCGGCGCCGACCGTGAAGCCGCCGAAGGGCGCCTCCGGCCCCGGATCGCGAATAGCCCTGCGCAACTGGCGCATCTCCACGCGTCTGGTGTCGCTGCTCGCGCTCCCGGTGGTCGCGGCCACCTCGCTGGGCGCGCTGCGCATCAGCGACAACATGAACGACATCCAGCAGCTCGACAACATGAAGCTGCTGACGGACATGACCAAGCAGGCCACCGAACTGGCCGCCGCGCTCCAGGAGGAGCGCGACCAGTCGGCGGGCCCGCTCGCGCACGGCGCGAACGCGTCCACCGACGTCGGGGTCAAGGGCTGGCGGGTCAAGACCGACCGCTCCCTGGAGAACTTCCTCGACGCCTCGGAACAGATCGACGCCTCCAGCAAGGACGGTGACCTCCAGGGCGTCCGCGACAGCCTCGTCGGTCTGGTCGGCGATCTGAGCAACCTGGCGAAGATCCGCGACAACGCCTACGAGGCCGAGCGCAACTCCACCCAGACGGTCGAGGCCTACCACCGTCTGATCACCCACCTGCTCGACCTCTCGCAGGACATGGCGGAGGCCACCAGCAACCCCGAGATGATCCAGCGCACCCGTGCGCTGGCCTCGTTCTCCTCCGCCAAGGAGTACGCCTCCGTCCAGCGCGCGGTCATCGCCGCGGCGCTGCCCGCGGACCCCAAGAGCTCGAGCGGCAACCTCTCGGAGAACGACCGGCTGTACGCCGAGTCGGCGCTGGAGAGCGAGAAGTCCGAGCTGCTGAGCTTCCGGAGCATCTACGGAGCGGACAGCGCCGCCGAGCTGCTCCAGCCGATCGAAGACGGCAACCCGACGATCGAGGCCTCCGACACCTACGCCGACCGTGCGCTCAGCCAGGCGAACGGCCTGGCCGACCTGGAGAAGCGGTCGTACCTGGACTGGGTCGACGGCAGCTCGTCCAAGATCGACCAGATGGAACTGATCGAGACCACGCTGCTCGGGCAGATGGAGCAGAAGGCACGCGAGCTGCGCAACGAGTCGGAGCGCGAAGCGATCATCTCCGGTGCGCTGATCCTGCTCGTGCTCGGTGTCTCACTGGTCGGCGCGTTCGTCGTGGCCCGGTCCATGATCCGCTCGCTGCGCCGGCTGCAGGAGACCGCGACCAAGGTCGCCCAGGACCGCCTGCCCGAGCTGGTCAAGCAGCTGTCCGAGTCCGACCCGCAGGACGTCGACACCTCCGTCGAGTCGGTCGGTGTGCACTCCCGGGACGAGATCGGCAAGGTGGCCGCGGCCTTCGACGACGTGCACCGCGAGGCGGTCCGCCTCGCCGCCGAGCAGGCCCTGCTGCGGGGCAACGTCAACGCGATGTTCACCAACCTCTCGCGCCGCTCCCAGGGTCTGATCCAGCGCCAGCTGTCGCTGATCTCCGAGCTGGAGTCCCGCGAGGCCGACCCGGACCAGCTGTCCTCGCTGTTCAAGCTCGACCACCTCGCGACCCGCATGCGCCGTAACGGTGAGAACCTCCTCGTTCTCGCCGGTGAAGAGCCCGGCCGCCGCTGGACCCGCCCGGTCCCGCTGGTCGACGTGCTCCGCGCCGCCGCCTCCGAGGTGGAGCAGTACGAGCGCATCGAGCTGGCCGCCGTGCCGACCACCGAAGTGGCCGGACGCGTGGTCAACGACCTCGTGCACCTGCTCGCCGAGCTGCTGGAGAACGCCACCTCGTTCTCCTCGCCGCAGACCAAGGTCAAGGTCACCGGTCACGCGCTGCCCGACGGCCGCGTGCTGATCGAGATCCACGACACCGGTATCGGCCTCTCCCCCGAGGACCTCGCCGCGATCAACGAGCGGCTCGCCTCGCCGCCCACCGTGGACGTGTCGGTCTCCCGCCGCATGGGTCTGTTCGTGGTCGGTCGTCTGTCGCAGCGGCACGGCATCCGCATCCAGCTGCGCCCGTCCGACTCCGGTGGTACGACCGCGCTGGTCATGCTCCCCGTCGATGTCGCCCAGGGCGGCAAGAAGCCGCAGCCCAAGCCCGGCCAGGGTGGCCCCGGTTCCTCCGGCGGTCCTGCCGCGGCGCAGGCCGCCGCCGGTGTCGCGGCCGCTCGTCGCGGAGGCGCGGGCCAGGGCGGCGGTGCTCTCGGTGCCGGTGCGGGTGCTCCCGGTGGGCGGCTCGGTGCCGCTCCGGGGCCACGGGCCGCGCTGCCGGGCAGCGGTGGCGGTGCGGGTGGCCGTCCCGAGCCGGGTGCGCGCGGGCCGCAGGGTCCGTCGGCGCCTCAGCAGGGCGGTCGGCCGGCTCCGGCCGGTGCGGGTGCCGGCTTCGGTGGCCAGGCGCCGGGTGCCCCGCAGGGCCTGACGGCCGCGGGCACGGGCGGGCCGTCGCAGGGTCAGGACGCGCAGGACGCCGTATCGAACAAGGAATCCGGACGTGGTGGGCGGCGTGGCCGTCGGCCGCAGCTGCCGCCGCGGGGCGGAGCACGGGCCGAGCTGCCCGGCGGCAACGCGCAGCAGCCGCGCACGCCGAGCTGGAGCGACGAGAACGCGCAGCCGTCGGTGTCGCGCGCCTCGCTCGACACCCCGCGCGGGCACGACGAGCAGCGCGACCCGTCGCAGACCGCGCCGATGCCACGGATCGACGACCGGCAGGGCCCCCCGGACTTCGGCGCCCCGCAGCAGCCGGGCGCGAACGGGCCGCAGCACACCGGGCAGTTCTCGCGTCCGGGCGCCGGCGCCCCGCACCAGACCGGTGAGTTCGCCCGGCCGGACCAGAACTCCGGTGAGTTCCCTCGCCCCGGCGCGGTTCCGCAGAACCCGGGCTCCGGCCAGGACACGGGCCAGTTCGTCCGCCCGGACGTCTTCGGCCAGACCGGCAACCAGCCGGCCCCGCAGGCGTACGACAACGGCTCCACGGGCGGTTACGGCTACCCGCCGCAGCCCGGTCGGCAGAACCCGGCGAGCGCCAACGGCACCAACGGCTACGGTGCCGGGCGTCCGCCCGTACCGCCGCGTCCGCCGCAGCGGCCCACCCGCCAGGAGCCCGAGGCGCTGCCGCCGGCCGGCCCGGGTGACGGACGTACGCCGCTGTACGACACTCTCGAGACCAACTGGTTCCACGGTCAGGGCAGCCAGGGCGGACCGCAGCAGGGCAACGGCTCGGCTCCCCCGCCGGCCGCCCCGCCGCAGCCGCAGCACGCTCCCGCACCCCAGCGTCCCGCAACCGGCAACTGGCGCAGCTCGCCGAATGACGATCTCATTCGGCAGGCAGAGCGCGTACGGCAGCCGGCCGCGGGCGGAGTCACCACCTCCGGCCTGCCGCGCCGGGTACCCAGGGCGAACCTCGTCCCGGGTACGGCTCAGCAGCAACAGCACAACAGCGGTCCGCAGGTCTCCCGTGCGCCTGATGACGTACGCGGCCGGCTGACCAATCTCCGTCGGGGTATTTCGCAGGGTCGCCAGGCCGGTAGCGGTCAGACCGGCAGCTTCCCGAACCCCACTCACCAGCAGGAGCGTTAGTTGAGGCAGATGAGCCAGGCGGCACAGAACCTGAACTGGTTGATCACCAACTTCGTGGACAACACCCCTGGGGTGTCCCACACCGTCGTCGTGTCCGCCGACGGTCTCCTTCTGGCGCTGTCGGAAGGCTTCCCGCGCGATCGAGCCGATCAGCTCGCGGCCGTCGCGTCGGGTCTCACTTCGCTGACGGCCGGGGCCTCCCGGATCTTCGAGGGGGGCGACGTGGCACAGACGGTCGTCGAGATGGAACGCGGCTTCTTGTTCCTGATGTCCGTCTCGGACGGCTCGTCCCTGGCCGTCCTGGCCCACCCCGAGTGCGACATCGGCCTGGTCGGCTACGAGATGGCGCTGCTGGTCGACCGCGCGGGCGCAGTGCTCACGCCCGACCTGCGCGCCGAACTGCAAGGAAGTCTGCTCCACTGACCCGCCCCGGATCTACCCGTCTCACCAAATCACCGTCCGGCCGCCACAATCCCCCCACCGGCCACCGTCTGACGGCACGACTGACCGACTTGCTGTCCCGCCCGGAGGATTCATGACCCCGCCCACCGCCTCTCATGATCCGTACGCGGAGCCGTACGGGGACGAAGGCGACGAGCCGCTGGTACGTCCTTATGCGATGACCGGCGGCCGTACCAGGCCGCGCTACCAGCTCGCCATCGAGGCCCTGATCAGCACCACGGCCGACCCGGCGGCGCTCATGGGACTCCTCCCGGAGCACCAGCGCATCTGCCATCTGTGCCGTGAGGTGAAGTCGGTCGCCGAGGTGTCGGCTCTCCTCGCCATGCCGCTGGGCGTGGCGAGGATCCTCGTCGCCGACCTCGCCGAGGCCGGCCTTGTCGCCATCCATCAGCCGGGCGGCGACGAGAGCACCGGCGCGCCCGATGTGACACTGCTCGAAAGGGTGCTCAGTGGACTTCGCAAGCTCTGACGGAGGTCGGGCCACCACCTCCGCGAAGATCGTGGTGGCCGGCGGCTTCGGCGTCGGCAAGACGACGTTCGTCGGCGCCGTCTCCGAGATCAACCCGCTGCGCACCGAGGCCGTGATGACGTCCGCGAGCGCGGGCATCGACGACCTCACCCACACCGGGGACAAGACCACCACCACGGTGGCCATGGACTTCGGCCGCATCACGCTGGACCGCGACCTGATCCTGTACCTGTTCGGTACGCCGGGTCAGGACCGGTTCTGGTTCATGTGGGACGACCTGGTGCGCGGCGCCATCGGGGCCGTGGTCCTGGTGGACACCCGGCGCCTGGCGGACTGCTTCCCGGCGGTGGACTACTTCGAGAACAGCGGGCTGCCGTTCGTCGTCGCGCTCAACGGCTTCGACGGACACCAGCCGTACGCTCCCGAAGAGGTGCGCGAGGCGCTGCAGATCGGTCCGGACGCTCCGATCATCACGACGGATGCCCGACACCGGTCGGATGCGAAGAGTGCCCTGATCACGCTGGTCGAGCACGCTCTCATGGCTCGTCTGAGGTAGCGCTCGGCTCACACTCAAGTTGGAAGCGCCATACGGCAGTTGTCGTAGATGTCCCGGAGCCGACTGTGTCCTTTGACACGGTCGGCCACGGTGTTCATAACGTTTCGGCAGAGGAATCGGGTGGTACCGCCACGCGTCGCGGTCGACTCGTGTCGCTGCGCACACAAAGGCCCCGTCATTTGACGGGGCTCGCTCTTTATGACCGTTTTATCTGGGGCTTACATCGCTTGTAATGATCGCTTTCCACTGTTTGGAAGAGCGCACGGCCACGTGCTGGAATGCCTGAACTGCCCAATAGTCAAAGACGTACTCAGTCGATGACACAGGGCTCTGAGACACTGCGGCACAACGAAGGTGCCGACCGCCGAGAGGTTGTTGGTCGAGTGAGGCGAAGCAAGAACGGTCCCGAGCCGTCGTCGGCGCGGGGCAACTTCACCCCGCCGCCGCGCGGAGCGGCGCCCGCCCATGTGCCCGGATCGGAGCCAACGGCCGCGCCGGCTCCGAGCGGCGGCCGTTTCTCCCCACGCAACTGGCGCGTGCCGACCCGGCTGAACGCGATCCTGCTCATACCCGTGGTGGTCGGCCTGGTCATGGGCGGCTTCCAGGTGAAGAGCTCGATCGACACCTGGCAGGAGGCCGAGGACGCGGAGAACACCGCGCGCCTGGTCCGGGCATCCCTGAACTACGCCGACGCGCTCTACATCGAGCGTGACACCACCGCTGCGCCCCTGCTGAAGGGCAGCGCACAGAACGCCGAGGACAAGGCGACCGTCACCAAGGCGCGCGGGGCCACGGACGAGGCCGCCGACGCCTTCGACGAAGCGGCCCAGAACATGCCGCAGAAGGCGGGCCTGGAGCGCCGCCTGAAGCTGTTCCGTGACGAGGAGCCCAAGCTCGCCAAGCTGCGAGCGGCCGCGTACACGAGCAAGCTCACGGGTGTGCAGACCGAAGAGGGCTACGTCGAGGTCGCGCACCCCCTCACCGAGTTCGCCAACGAGCTCGGTCTGGGCACCGGCAACATCACCAGCTACGGCCGGACCGTCTACGCCATCGAGCTCACCAAGGCGGCCCTGTCGCTGCAGCGCGCCATCGGCATGCACCTGCTGATCAAGCCCGGCCCGGACGCCGAGGGCTTCGGCAAGCAGCGCGTCGCCCTCTCCTCGTATGCGTACCTGGAAGGCATCGCCGTCGAGGAGTACATCGGCGGTGGTACCGCGGCGGACGAGCAGAAGCTCAAGGACGCCGAGGAGCAGATCAAGACCGACGGTGCGGCGATGGCCAAGCAGGCCGCCGCGGACGCCGCCGCGCAGGGCGAGAAGTACGTGCCGCCGCCTTCGAACCCGACCGCCATGGTCTCGGCGGTCGCGACGATGCAGGGCATGGACCCCTCCGTCCGTGAGGCCCTCGGTGAGAAGGGCGTCACCGCCCAGAACTGGTGGGCGGTCAACACCCTCAAGTACAACGCCTACCGCCAGATCGAGACGGACCTGGCCGACACCGCGGTGAACGAGGCCGCGTCGATCGCCGACGACGCCAAGCGGGACGCCTTCATCGTGGGTGCCGCCGTCGTGGTCGCCCTGCTCGCCGCGTTCATCCTGGCCGGCATGGTGGCCCGCCAGATGTCCCGCTCGATGCGCCAGCTGCGCAACGCCGCCTTCGGCATCGCCGAGCAGCGGCTGCCGATGCTGGTCGACCAGCTCTCGCGCACCGACCCCGGCCGTGTCGACACCCGGGTCGCGCCGATCCCGATCAACTCGACCGACGAGATCGGCGAGGTCGCCCGGGCCTTCGACCAGGTCCACCGCGAGGCGGTCCGACTGGCCGCCGAGCAGGCCCTGCTGCGGGGCAACATCAACGCGATCTTCACCAACCTGTCGCGCCGCAACCAGTCGCTGATCGAGGGCCAGCTGACCCTGATCACCGACCTGGAGAACAACGAGGCCGACCCGGACCAGCTGGAGAACCTCTTCAAGCTGGACCACCTGGCGACCCGTATGCGCCGCAACGGCGAGAACCTCCTGGTCCTCGCCGGCGAGGAGCCCGGCCGCCGCTGGGACCAGCCGGTCCCGCTGGTCGACGTGTTGCGCGCCGCCTCCTCCGAGGTGGAGCAGTACGAGCGCATCGAGCTCTCCGGCGTCCCCGAGGCCGAGATCCACGGCCGCGCGGTCACCGACCTCGTGCACCTGCTGGCTGAGCTGCTGGAGAACGCCACCACGTTCTCCTCCCCGCAGACCAAGGTCCGCGTCACCGCGACCCGTCTCCCCGACGGCCGCGTGATGATCGAGATCCACGACAAGGGCATCGGCCTCACCGCCGAGGACTTCGCGGACATCAACCACAAGCTGGCCAACCCGCCGACCGTGGACGCCGCGATCTCCCAGCGCATGGGCCTGTTCGTGGTCGGCCGGCTGTCCGACCGGCACGGCATCCGGGTCCAGCTGCGCCCCTCCGGCGAGCAGGCCGGTACGACCTCCCTGGTCATGCTGCCCGACGCGATCACCCACGGTGGTGGCGGCGACTACCAGTCGGCCCCGGACGAGTTCACCGTTTCCCAGATCATCCCGGAGCGCAGCTTCCAGGGTGAGGACTTCAACCGCCAGCCGCTGCGCACGGCCGCGGAGCTCGGCTTCGACGACAGCCGCTACGCCGAGGTCCCGGACGACATACGCGAGCTGGACCCCGTAGGCCGCTCCCTGATGCGCGAGGAGCGCCGGGCGGCCCTGGAGTCCCAGAGCCCGCAGAACCCGGGCCAGCAGCCCGCCCAGGACGCTTCCGCCCCCTCGTACGCCGACGCGTTCGACGACCTGCAGCAGCCCTACGAGGGCGGCCAGGGCGGCTACCCCGAGCAGCCCGGCGCGTACGACCAGCAGACGGCGTACGACGAGCGGCAGCAGACGCCGTACGAGGAGCAGCAGCGTCCGGCGTACGACGAGCCGTACTACGCGCCGAACGGGGGCCTGCCGCAGAACGACACGTTCTCGTCGAACGGCGGCTACCCCGAGCCCTCCTATCCGGAGCCGGTCCAGGAGGACCACTCGGCACCCCGCGGCTCCGCGCCGGAGACGTTCTCGGCCTTCGAGGAGCGGCGCTACCAGGACGACTGGCCGCAGCAGAACGACTACCAGAACGGCTACGGCTCCGAGTACGCTCCGGAACCGGAGTCCGCGCAGGCCGCTGACGTGAGGGAAAGCGACAGCGTAGGCTTCGAGCGTCCGGGACCGGCCCCCTCCGCGTCTCACGAGCTGACCGACGCCGGACTGCCCCGCCGCGGAGCAACCCCCGCGAACGGCAACGGCTCGCGGCCCGTGAACCAGGAGCAGCCGGCCTCCGCACCGGACAGCAACGGAAGCGGCAACGGCGACTGGCGCTCGGCGAACGACGCGCGCTGGCAGCAGGCCGCACAGCTCCGCAAGCCCAAGGCGGGCGGAGTGACCGCCTCCGGCCTGCCGCGGCGGGTACCCAAGGCCAACCTGGTCGAAGGCACCGCCGAAGCGACCCCTCAGGGTGGCCCACAGGTCTCCCGCGCTCCCGAGGACGTCCGGGGCAGGCTGAGCAACCTGCGCCGCGGTGTCCAGCGGGGACGCAGCGCGGGAAGTGAAACGAACGGCCAGGCCACTAGAAATCAACACAGTGGTCCTGACAGCACCTACAACCAGGAGCGTTAGTGTGAGCCCGATGAGCCAGGCGGCGCAGAACCTGAACTGGTTGATCACCAACTTCGTGGACAACACCCCCGGGGTGTCCCACACGGTGGTGGTCTCCGCCGACGGACTCCTTCTGGCGATGTCCGAAGGCTTTCCGCGCGACCGCGCCGACCAGCTCGCGGCGGTCGCCTCCGGTCTGACCTCACTGACCGCCGGTGCCTCGCGCATCTTCGAGGGCGGCAGTGTGAACCAGACGGTTGTGGAGATGGAGCGGGGATTCCTCTTCATCATGTCCATCTCCGACGGTTCGTCGCTCGCAGTTCTTGCACACCCGGAGGCGGACATCGGCCTCGTTGGGTACGAGATGGCGCTTCTGGTGGACCGTGCCGGTACGGTCCTCACCCCTGATCTGCGTGCGGAGCTCCAAGGGAGCCTTCTCAACTAACAGTCAGACGGTGCGTTTTGGCGTCCCGTGGCCGTAAGGTTTCGGGACGCGGCTCCACAGTGATGGGTGCCAGGCACAGTCGGAGGAGGAGAAAGTGGCAACACCCCCAGGCGGTTCGTCTTCGGGCAACTGGTCATACGGCCCTGCCCAGGGCCCGGGTCAGGACGACGGGTCGGCGAACCGGTACAACTTCCCCTCCGCACCGAGCCAGCGGCGGCAACAGCCGTACCCGCCTCAGGGGCCGCAGGGTCCCGGGCCGTACGACCAGCCGCATCAGCCGCGCATCCAGCCGGTGCAGCCGCAGCGACGCGCCCCTGAGCAGGCGCCCGCCGGGGCGTCAAGCAACCCCCTGGTGCGCCCGTACGCCATGACCGGCGGCCGGACGCGCCCGCGTTACCAGCTCGCCATCGAGGCACTGGTGCACACCACCGCGCAGCCGCATCAGATGCAGGGCCAGTTGCCCGAGCATCAGCGAATCTGCAACCTCTGCCGAGAGATCAAGTCGGTGGCCGAGGTCTCGGCTCTCCTCACGATCCCCCTCGGCGTGGCCAGGATCCTCGTCGCCGACTTGGCGGAGGCGGGCCTGGTCGCCATCCATCAGCCCGGCGGCGACGAGAACGCCGGCGGCCAGCCAGACGTGACACTGCTCGAAAGGGTGCTCAGTGGACTTCGCAAGCTCTAGCGGAGGGCCTTCCCGCTCCACCACGTCCGCGAAGATCGTGGTGGCTGGCGGCTTCGGCGTGGGCAAGACCACGTTCGTCGGCGCCGTCTCGGAGATCAACCCGCTGCGCACGGAGGCCGTCATGACGTCTGCTTCGGCAGGCATCGACGACCTCACCCACACCGGGGACAAGACGACCACGACGGTCGCCATGGACTTCGGCCGTATCACCCTGGACCAGGACCTCATCCTGTACCTGTTCGGCACCCCCGGTCAGGACCGGTTCTGGTTCATGTGGGACGACCTGGTGCGCGGCGCCATCGGCGCGGTCGTCCTGGTCGACACCCGCCGTCTCGCCGACTGCTTCCCCGCGGTCGACTACTTCGAGAACAGCGGACTCCCGTTCGTCATCGCCCTCAACGGCTTCGACGGACAGCAGCCGTACAATCCGGACGAGGTCCGGGAAGCGCTTCAGATCGGGCCTGACACTCCGATCATCACGACGGACGCGCGGCATCGCGCGGACGCGAAGTCGACGCTGATCACTCTCGTGGAGCATGCGTTGATGGCTCGCTTGCGCTAGCCGCGCGGTGCCAAAAGGGGGCGCCCTCTCCGTTTGGAGAGGGCGCCCCCTTTTGGTGTGCTGCGTGCGGCTACTGGGCTGCCCCTGCGGGTAGTTGGCCGTCTGCGGGCCGTGTGTGGCTGGTCGCGCAGTTCCCCGCGCCCCTTACGGGGTGGGTCTTAGCGCCAGCTGTGCGGGGCCCGGAAACCCGGCTCGCGCTCCAGGCGGCGCCAGCCGGCCTTGGCGCGGCCTCGGTGGGTCGGCTCGGTGGGCGGCTGGGCGGCGGCGCGGGCGAGGAGGATGGCTGTGATGGCGGCGACTTCCTCGGGCTCGGCGTGGCCCTTCTCGACGCGGATGTCAGGGGTGTTCATAGGTCTCAGTCTCCGTGAGAGAGGTTTCCGCGCGGGTAGCGCAGAGGGTCCGCTGGGTTACTGCGGAGGGTTGCCGTGCTTGCGGGAGGGCAGGTCTGCGTGCTTGGTGTGCAGCATCGCCAGGGACTTGATCAGGACCTCGCGGGTTTCCGCCGGGTCGATCACGTCGTCGACCAGACCGCGCTCGGCCGCGTAATACGGGTGCATCAGCTCGGACTTGTACTCCTTGACCATCCGGGCCCGCATCGCCTCGGGATCTTCCGCCTCGGCGATCTGCCGGCGGAAGATGACGTTGGCCGCGCCTTCCGCGCCCATCACCGCGATCTCGTTCGTCGGCCAGGCGTACGTCAGGTCGGCACCGATGGACTGGCTGTCCATGACGATGTACGCACCTCCGTAGGCCTTGCGCAGGATCAGCGAGATCCGCGGCACGGTCGCGTTGCAGTAGGCGTAGAGCAGCTTCGCTCCGTGCCGGATGATCCCGCCGTGTTCCTGGTCGACACCGGGGAGGAACCCCGGCACGTCCAGGAAAGTGACGATCGGGATGTTAAAAGCGTCACACATCTGGACAAAGCGCGCAGCTTTTTCCGAGGCCTCGATGTCCAGGACCCCGGCGAGGGTCTGCGGCTGGTTGGCGATGATGCCGACCACCTGGCCGTCGAGCCGGGCCAGCGCGCAGATGATGTTGCGGGCCCAGCGCTCGTGGACCTCGAGGTAGTCGCCGTCGTCGACGATCTCTTCGATCACCTTCGCCATGTCGTACGGCCGGTTCCCGTCCGCCGGCACCAGGTCCAGCAGGACGTCGCTGCGGCGGTCCGGGGCGTCCGTGGAGTCCACCCGGGGCGGGTTCTCGCGGTTGTTCTGCGGGAGCATCGACAGCAGGTAGCGCACCTCGGCGAGGCACGTCTCCTCGTCGTCGTAGGCGAAGTGGCACACGCCGGAGGTCTCGGCGTGCACGTCCGCGCCGCCCAGGCCGTTCTGGGTGATCTCCTCGCCGGTGACCGCCTTGACCACGTCCGGGCCGGTGATGAACATCTGCGAGGTCTCGCGGACCATGAACACGAAGTCGGTCAGCGCGGGGCTGTAGGCCGCGCCGCCCGCGCACGGGCCCAGCATCACCGAGATCTGCGGGATCACGCCGGACGCCCTGGTGTTGCGCTGGAAAATGCCGCCGTATCCGGCGAGCGCCGAGACGCCCTCCTGAATACGGGCCCCCGCACCGTCGTTCAGCGACACCAGCGGCGCCCCGGCCGCGATGGCCATGTCCATGATCTTGTGGATCTTCGTCGCGTGGGCCTCGCCCAGCGCACCGCCGAAGATGCGGAAGTCGTGGGCGTAGACGAAGACCGTACGACCCTCCACCGTGCCCCAGCCGGTGATCACACCGTCCGTGTACGGCTTCTTGCCCTCCAGACCGAACCCGGTCGCCCGGTGCCGGCGCAACTGCTCGACCTCCCGGAAGGACTCCGGGTCGAGGAGCAGCTCGATGCGCTCCCGGGCCGTCAGCTTGCCCTTGGCGTGCTGCGCCGACGTCGCCTTCTCGCTCGGACCGGCCACCGCCTGCGCCCGGATCTCGTGCAGCTCGGCCACGCGCCCGCGGGCGTCGGTCGGCTCGCTCGTGGACTCACCCGGCGCCTCATCCAAAACGGTCATGTAGCGACCTTACGAAGGACAGCAAGGAAAGCGGGCCGTCGACTCCGTACAGTCTCCGGCCCGTTTTCCTGGTACCCCTGGACAGAACCTCGACGGCATGCAGGCGTTCCGACTGGTCAGAGGGGATCCGGCTTGTAGAGGTCGCACAATTTGTCAGCCGAGAGCCACCTCACATTCATGTGCGGCACATGCCATCGCCGGAGTGAAACTCAGGCACGGCTCGACGGCCGGTCGAGCGTACCTCCAGGCGACTGCCCGGCGGCCTTTCAGGAACACGGCGCGCAAGATGTTGAAGCTCGAACGGAATAGGTCTACGGTCGGCCGTGTTGACCTCGTTGAATCTTCAACATCACCGGCCGTGGTCTCCGCCCGGAGCCGCGACCCGTCCCCTTTGGAGCAGATCATGGGCATCTTCGGCCGCAAGGAAGACACCACCGCGACCGCCGCCGAGACCGCCGCGGCGACCTCCGACCTGGCCGCCCTGACCGGCGACTACACCATCGACCCGGCTCATTCCTCGATCGGGTTCGTCGCCCGCCACGCCATGGTCACGAACGTCAAGGGCAAATTCCTCGACTTCACCGGCTCGCTGCACCTGGACGGCACCGACCCGGCGCAGTCCACCGCCTCCATCGACGTCAAGATGGACAGCGTCGACACGGGTTCCGCGGACCGTGACGGGCATCTGAAGGGCTCCGACTTCTTCAAGATCGAGGAGTTCCCGACCATGACCTTCCGCTCCACCAAGGCGGAGGCCCTCGGCGACGACGACTACCGGATCACCGGCGACCTGAGCATCCTCGGCGTCACCAAGCCACTCACCATCGACCTGGAGTTCAACGGCGCCGCGAAGGACCCCTTCGGCAACGAGCGCGTCGGCTTCGAGGGCAAGGCGGAGATCAAGCGCTCCGAGTGGGGCCTGACCTGGAACGCGGCGCTGGAGACCGGCGGTGTCCTGGTCTCCGACAAGATCAAGCTGAACTTCGACATCTCGGCGATCAAGAACGCGTGACGCTGCGCTCGGCTTGAACGGGGTTTCCTGAACGTGGCTCCGTAAAGGTGAACGGGCCTCCGTGAAACCGCGCCGCATGAGCACGCACGCCCGCCCTCCACCCGTCGTAGCGGGAGGGCGGGCGTTCGGCGTTCAGCCCGCTACCAACTTTGCGATCACCGCGGCGAGTTGGACGGCTCGGCTCTCAGGGGTACGGGCCTGGAGCAGGCCGAGCATGACGAGGTACCGGTCCGTCTTGCCGAGCCGGTCGAAGGCGGCCTTGGCCCGTGGGTTCCGCTCCAGTTCCCGCGCCAGATCCTCCGGTACGGCGGCGTTCTTCTGCGACTCGTACGCAGCCTCCCAACGCCCGTCCGCTTTGGCCGCGTTCACTTCTGCGAGGCCCGCGGGGCGCATCCGGCCGTCCTCGGAGAGTTCCGCCACCCGCCGCACGTTGACCATCGACCAGAGGCTGCCCGGCCTGCGCGGGGTGATCCTCTGGAGGAAGTACGAGTCGTCGAGCGCCCTGCGCCGGCCCGTGATCCAACCGTGGCAGAGGGCCACGTCATTGACGTCGGCGGCCGTGACGGAGGGGATGCCCGAGCCCTTCTTCGCGACCTTCACCCACAGGCCGGGATGCGGCGCCGGGTGAGCCGTGAGCCAGGCGTCCAGGTCGGCGACGGACGTGAAGAGGTGGGGCTGCGGCTCGTCGGGAGACGTCATGGGGAAACCGTAGGCGCGGAAAACCGGTGGAGCGGGTCACGTGGGGGCCGTTAGTGTGCGTCCCGTGTCCAGCCCCGAAGCGTCCAGACTCCGGCCACCGGCTCTCCGGTGGCTGTTCGTGACCTCGGGCTGAGCAGGCGCCCTCCGCGTCTGCCGCGATCCGTCATGTCGTCGCGTCGTCACGCCACCGGACTGCCGTCCGACGTGTCGTGTTCGACTTCGACTTCGGGTTGCGGAGTTTCTTCATGCCGTTCGCTCTTCTTCTGCTGGGCGTTGCCGTCTTCGCCCAGGGGACCTCTGAATTCATGCTGTCCGGACTGGTGCCGGACATCGCCCGGGATCTACGCGTTTCCGTCCCCGCCGCGGGTGCTCTGACCTCGTCTTTCGCCGTGGGGATGATCGTCGGGGCGCCCTTGATGGCCGGGCTCGGCAGGCGCTGGTCGCGGCGGGGTGCGCTGCTGGGATTCCTGGGCACCTTTCTCGTCGTCCATGTCGTCGGTGCGGTCACCGACAGTTTCGGCGTGCTGCTCGCCACGCGGGTCGTGGCCGCGCTCGCGAACGCCGGGTTCCTGGCCGTGGCCCTGGTGGCCGCCGTCGACATGGTGAAGCCCGATGCCAAGGGGCGGGCCACGTCCACGCTGCTGGGCGGGGTCACCCTCGCCTGTGTGATCGGGGTGCCCGCGGGGGCGCTGCTCGGTCAACTGTGGGGCTGGCGTTCGGCGTTCTGGGCGGTGGCCCTGCTGTCGGTGCCGGCGCTGGCGGCGGTCGCGAGGTCGGTGCCGGCCGGGGCCGCCGATGTCACGCGTCCCGCGCTACGGCTGGAGATGCGCACGCTGCGCCGTCCCCGGCTCCTGGTCACGCTGCTGCTGGGCGCCCTGGTCAACGGCGCGACCTTCTGTTCGTTCACCTATCTCGCGCCTCTGGTCACCCACGTCACCGGGCTGCCGGGCGGCTGGGTGCCCATCGTGCTCGCGCTGTTCGGCCTGGGCTCGTTCGTCGGGGTGAGCGTCGGCGGGCGGCTCGCGGACCGGCGGCCCGCTCTGGTGCTGGGGGCGGGCGGTGTCGCGTTGGGCGTCGGGTGGGGTGCGCTCGCGTTCGCGGCCGGGAACCCGGGCCTCGCGCTCGGCCTCGTCCTCGTGCAGGGCGCGCTCGCCTTCGGCGTCGGGTCCACCCTCATCTCCCGGGCGCTCTACGCCGCGTCCGGCGCGCCCACGCTCGCGGGCGGTTTCGCCACGGCCGCGTTCAACGTCGGTGCCGCGCTGGGCCCTTGGCTCGGCGGTACGGCGATCGGCTCCGGGCTCGGCTACCGGTCGCCCCTGTGGATCAGCGCGGCGCTGGTGGCGATCGCGCTCGCCGTGGCCGTCGCCATCAGGCCACGAAGGAACTAGGTGGTTGGCCGGTTTTCGGTCCTTGTGCACGCGCTCACAGCGTCCACATAATCCAGCAACCAGGAATTGACCGGTCCATGCCAGAACCGTCATGTCAGACATGAACGGGCGTGGGCCGGTCGATTGCCAACCCCCCACGGAAGGCGTCACGTTGAAGACTCTCCTCAAAGCCCTCAAGAGATGCGCGGTCGCCGGTGCGGCCGTGCTCGCGGTCGTCAGCCTTCAGCCCGTGTCCTCGGCGCAGGCCGCTCCCGCGCCCGTGGTCGGCGGAACCCGCGCCGCGCAGGGCGAGTTCCCGTTCATGGTCCGGCTCTCCATGGGTTGTGGTGGCGCGCTCTACACCCAGCAGATCGTGCTCACCGCCGCGCACTGCGTCGGCTCCACCGGCCCCAACACCAGCATCACCGCCACCGCCGGTGTCGTGGACCTCCAGTCCACCTCCGGCCGCGTCCAGGTCCGCTCGACGTACGTCTACCGGGCACCCGGCTACAACGGCACCGGCAAGGACTGGGCCCTCATCAAGCTCGCCCAGCCGATCAACCTGCCGACGCTGAAGATCGCCACGACCAACCAGTACAACACCGGCACCTTCACCGTCGCCGGCTGGGGCGCCGCCACCGAGGGCGGCGGCCAGCAGCGATACATGCTCAAGGCGACCGTGCCGTTCGTCAGTGACGCCACCTGCCGCACCTACAGCGGCTACAGCGGCCTCGTCGCGAACGAGGAGATCTGCGCGGGGTTCGCCTCCGGCGGGGTCGACACCTGCCAGGGTGACTCCGGCGGTCCCATGTTCCGCCGTGACGCGTCCAACGCGTGGATCCAGGTCGGCATAGTCAGCTGGGGCATCGGGTGTGCCCGCCCGAACGCGCCCGGTGTCTACACTGAGGTCTCCACCTTCGCCTCCGCGATCGCTTCGGCCGCCTCGTCGCTCTGAGTTCCCTGTCTCGTACGGCTTGATGGGCCCCGGTGCGGATGTGTGCGCCGGGGCCCTTCGCTCCGCGGGTTGTGCCGCGATCGGTTGTCGGTCGGCTGCGGGTCCGTCGTGGCTTGTCGCGCAGTTCCCCGCGCCCCTTACGGCGCTTCAGAACCCTCCGCCGAAGTCCCCGCCCCCTCCGAAGTCCCCGCCTCCGAAGCCGCCGCTGAAGTCGTCCGAGCTGAAGTCGGCGCCAGAGACATCGCCGCCCTCATAACCGCCGGAGCCGAAGTCGCCGTAGCCGGAGCCGTAGTCGGCCGCGTAGGCGGGGGTGGCCATCATGCTGCCGAGCACGGTGCCGATGAGGAGGCCGGGCAGGATGCCACCGCCGAAGTAGCCGCCCGCCCAGGGGCCGTACGCCGGGCCCGCGTCCCAGTAGGGGCGGCGGCCGGAGTCGGTGTCCACCTCGCGGACCATCGGATCGCGGCCGTCGGCCAGCCGGGACCGGTCGGCTGCGCAGACGGGCACCTCGCGGGGTGCGCCGCCGGACGGCGTCCAGGCCTCGTCGGCGACGGACGGGCCGTGCCGCGGGTCGAAGAAGCAGGGCGGCCGGCGTTCGGGCAGAGGGCTCTTCTCGCGCCTCGCCTCCAGCCGGGCCAGCGAGAAGCGGCCGTCCTCCAGGGACTGCGTGACGGCACGGACGTGCTCGGGTTTCTCCGCCTGAGCCATGTGCGTCTTCGCCTTGTCATAGGCGTCGAGCGCGTGCTCGTAGTCCTCCCGCATGGCGTCGTCCGCGCCGGGCTCGCCCGGATGGAAGTCGAGGCGGTCCAGCTCCTCGCCGAAGGCGGTGATGTCCTCGTCGACGACGACCCGCAGCTTCTCCAGTGCGGCCCGCTGCTCCCGCTCATGCATCAGACGCCGGCGCCGCACCAGCGCGTAGGCGCCCGCACCGCCCGCTGCCAGCACCACACCGGTGGTGACCAGACCGGCGACCGGCACGCCGTCGTCCGTCGTCGTGGAACCCCAGGACGACGGCGCCGAGCCGCCCACGTTCTGCAGGGCGGAGTCGACGAAGTCGTTCAGCTGGGCCTTGGGATCGGCGGTGCTCTCGGCGGCCGTGACCAGGTTGTCCACGGCCTGGTTGGGGAGCACGGAGGAGTCGGCCTGGGCACCGAAGCGGTCACCGCTGCGGATCGCGTACAAGCCGGTGATGCCGGTCTCCGTACGGAGGTTCTTGAAGAGGTCGTTCTCAGGCTGATCGGCCGGCAGAACCGCCACGAAGACGGGCTTGTCGGCGTCCCTGATCTTGTCGGCGAGCGCCTCGGCGTCCGCCGACGACAGCTGGTCGGAGGCGGCGGGGTCCACATAGACGGGGTCCTCGCGCAGCGCCTCGGCGACTGTCGACAGATCCGCGACCGCGGACGCGCCGGGCACACCGGCGGTCAGCACCGCCAGCGTGGCGGCGACCGGGACGAGGGCCCAGCGCACAAGGCCCCGGAGCAACGGAGTCCTCATACTTCGACGCTACCTGACGAATCGGGCAAACGGACCGGGTCCGACGGGGGCAAATCCCGCCGGACCCGGTGCCGTACGACGGGCTCAACCCGCCCGGTAGGCAGCGGTCAGCTTCTCCACCGCCGTCCCGTACCGCCCCTGCGTCAACAGCCGGTCCGCCTCGGCGAAGGGCTTGGCGGAGGCCGGCGTGATCGCCTTTTGCTGGACGATCAGCCTCGCCTTCGTGACCAGCGCACGGCCCGCCTCGTCCGCCCCGGCCCGCTCGGCCAGCGCCGCCGCGATCCCGAGCGCCTTCAGCGCGGTCGCCCCGCCCTGCGGGACCTTGGTCAGCGTGGTCAGGCCCCAGCCGTACGGGAACTGCGGGTCGTACGCCGAGTCGCCGACGTTGATCGGCAGCTGCGCCTGCGACTTCGGCCAGGTCACCGGAAGCTGCCCGGTGAACGGCCGCCTGCCGTACAGCACGTCCGCCACGCCGTCGCCCTCCGTGCCCGGCAGCCAGGACGCCACCAGCGCGTCGATGTCGCCGAGCCGGTCGCCGATCAGCTGCGGGCGCCCGGAGACGATCAGCACCGCGCACTTCATCGCCGCGCACACCTTGTCCACGGCCGCCTTGTCGGCGTCGGTCAGCTCCAGGTCGTGGCCGTTGCCGACGTCACCGACGCCCTCGGCGTAAGGGGTCTCGCCGACGACCACGACACCGACGTCATGGCCGGTCGTCGGCGCCGACGCGTCCTTCGAGTACGTCAGCTGCGCGGAGCTCTTCCGCATCCCCTCCAGGATCGTCGTGCCCTCGGTGATGTCCCCGGACGAGCCCTGCCAGGTGATCGTCCAGCCGCCGGTCTGGTTGCCGATGTCGTCGGCGTTGGACCCGGCGACGTACACCTTCTGCGACTTCTTCAGCGGCAGGACGGAGCCCGCGTTCTTCAGCAGCACCTGCGACTCGGCCGCCGCCTCCCGCGCCACGGCCCGGTGACCGGCGGAACCGATCTTGGAGGCGCCGCTCGTGTCGGCGTACGGCTGCTCGAAGAGCCCCAGCTTGAACTTCTGGGTGAGGATGCGGGAGACGGCGTCGTCGATCCGCTTCTCGCTGATCCGGCCCGCCTCGACCTCGTCGACCAGCGTGGTGTGGAAGTCCTTGTACGCGTACGGGACCATGATCATGTCGAGGCCCGCGTTGACCGACGTACGGACGTCGGACGGGTAGTCGCCCGGGATCTGGTCGATGGCCTGCCAGTCGCTGATCACGAAGCCGTCGAAGCCCATCCGGTCCTTGAGCACGCCGTTGATCATGTCGGCGCTCGCGTGCATCTTCACCGGGCCCTCGTCGTCGCCGAGGAGGTCGAGGGAGGAGTACGACGGCATGACCGTGCCGACGCCCCGGTCCACGGCGTCCTGGTACGGCGCGAGATGGACGGCCTCCAGTTCCCGCTCGGTGACCTTGGTGACGCCCTGGTCGATGGTGTAGGTGCCGGTGGTGGAGGAGCCGTACTCGGTGCCGCCGTCGCCGACGAAGTGCTTGGCGGTGGCGAGCACCTTGTCGTTCCGGTCCAGGTCCCGTCCGTCCGCGCGCCCTTGAAGGCCCTGGATGACCGTCTCCATGGACTCGACGAGGGCCGGGTCCTCGCCGAAGGACTCGTAGGAGCGGCCCCAGCGTTCGTCGCGGGTGACGCACAGGCAGGGGGCGAAGTCCCACGGGATGCCGGTGGCCCGGACCTCGGCGGCGGTCACCGCGCCCGCCTGGTAGGCGAGTCGGGGATCGCGGCTCGCCCCGATGCCGATGTTGTGCGGCATGATCGTCGCGCCGACCAGGTTGTTGTGGCCGTGCACCGCGTCGACGCCGTAGATCAGCGGGATCTGGAAGCGGGTCGCCTGGGCCCGCAGCTGGAAGCCGTCGATCATCTTCGCCCAGGCCTCGGGGGTGTTGGGCGTCGGCGTCGAGCCACCGCCGGAGAGCAGCGAGCCGAGGTCGTACGTCGCGATGTCACCCTGCGCGGTGAGCGCTCCGCGTTCGGCCTGGGTCATCTGACCGGCTTTCTCCGCGAGGGTCATGCGGGACAGGAGGTCGGCGACGCGCTTCTTCAGCGGCAGCTTGGTGTTCAGGTACGGCAGTCCGTGGGCGTCGACGACGACCTGCGCGGTTTCCGCCGGGGCCTTGGCACCGGTGACCGTCAGCTTCAGCGGGACCGTCTCCGCGGACTCGGCTGACCGGTCCTTGAGGGTGGGGACCTGGACGGTGCGGGTCGTGCCGGAGGCGGTGCCGGCGGGGAAGGCGATCGTGCCGGTGACCGGGGTGTAGTCCTTGCCGGGGTCGGCGGTGCCGGCCGCTGTCTCGTAGGTGACCGTCACGGGCTCGTCGATCGGAGCGGACCCGGTGGTGACGACGGAGACCTTCACCGCAGCCGTGCCGCCCTCCTTCACCGGGTACACGGCGGCGCCGGTCGTGACGGACGCGCGCAGCGACTGGTCCGCCTTGCCGTAGAGCTCGACGCCGTCCATGGCGAAGTCGCTCTTGACGCCGACGGGGAGCGTGACGGCGTATCCCCACATCTCGGTGAGGCCGAGGACCTGGTCGATACCGCCGACGGGCTGGTAGTCCGTGCGATACGTGAAGTCGGTGAAGGGGATCTCGATCTGTTTCCAGCCACTGAAGTCGTCGGTGAAAGAGGTCGTCCACAGCTCGGAGGCCTCGCCGTTGGCGCCGCCGTCCTTGAGTTCGAAGGGGACCTTCTTGCCGTTGTTCCGGCCGTCCCACCAGAAGCGGATGCCTTTGCTGGCCGACCAGTCGTGGGCGGGCTTGTCGAAGGCGAAGTCGTGGGTGAAGCCGCCGTAGCCGCTGATGTCGTAGGTGCCGGTCAGGACCTTCTCGCCCTCGGGTGCGTCGGGGCGGGCGGTCAGCTGGAGGGCGGGCGGGTCGTCGGTGTCGCTGCCCCAGGTGAAGATGCCCTCGGCGGGCGGGCTCGCGAAGGGGACCTCGCCCTCGAAGCGGTCGACGGGGACGGGCGCGGGTTCATCGGCGCCGGCGGCCGCGCTCGCGGCGGTCAGCGGCAGCAATCCGGTCAGCAGGGCGGTGGAGACGAGCAGGGCGGTTCTTCGCATGGACCTTCCCTCGGCTCTCATAGTCCACATACGACTTAGATCACGCCGTGAGTTAACAAGCGCCCCTCGCTGCCGTCAAGACTTCACGTCAGAACCGGTACAGAGGCAACGGGCGGCCGGAACTGGGCCGTTGTCCGTTCGACCAATGAATGCGCGACCCCTTGACGGCTCCACGAAGCCGTCATTAACTCACGGCTCGCACGCCCCGCTTCCCCCACCACAACCCCCACGGAAGGGCGGCGCACCATGAGACGACCCCCACGCGCGATCCGGATGGTTCTCGCCGGACTGCTCACCACCGCCGGACTCACCGGCCTGGCCCACTCGTCAGCGCACGCGGCCGGCGAGCCGGTCACGGCCTACCTGACCACGACCGACGACGCCGGCGGACGCCACGTCGTTCGCGGACTCCAGGCCCAGACGCCGTTCAACTTCCAGGCAGGCAGCGGCGGTTCGGGCGAGAACATCACCGTCGACGAGAACACCCGCTACCAGAGCTTCACCGGCGGCGGCGCGTCCTTCACGGACACCGCGGCCTGGCTGATGGACGGCAGCGGCGCCCTGTCCCAGGCCACCCGGGACGACACCATGCGCAAGCTGTTCTCACCGACGGACGGCATCGGGCTGTCGTTCCTGCGCAATCCGATGGGCGGTTCGGACCTGGCACGGTTCGGCTACACCTACGACGACATGCCGGCCGGGCAGACGGACCCCGACCTCTCCGAGTTCACCATCGCGCACGATCTGCAGGACGTCGCGCCGCTGACCAAGCAGGCGCTCCAGCTGAACCCGTCCCTGACAGTGATGGCGTCACCGTGGACCGCTCCGGCCTGGATGAAGGACAGCGGGCAGCTCAACGGGGGCTGGCTGAAGGCGGAGTACTACGGGACATTCGCCTCGTACTTCGTGAAGTACGTGCAGGCCTACCAGGCGCAGGGCATCCCGATCTCGTACGTCACCGCGCAGAACGAGCCGACGTGCTGCGCCGGCTATCCGTCGATGAGCTGGAACTCCTCCGGGCTGCACTACTTCACCAAGAACGAGCTGCTGCCCAAGCTCCAGGCGGCCGGGCTGTCCACCAAGGTGCTGGCGCACGACTGGAACTGGGACACCTACGACGCCTACGCCGCCCAGACGGTGGACGACGCGGCGATCCGCTCGCACCCGAACTTCGGCGGGATCGCCTGGCACGGGTACGGCGGTGACGTGGCCAAGCAGACGCAGGTGCACAACCAGTACCCGCAGCTGGACGCCTTCGGCACCGAGCACTCCGGCGGGACGTGGATCGCCAACCAGCAGCGCGAGGACATGATGAACATCATCGACTACACCCGTAACTGGGCGAAGTCGGTGACGAAGTGGTCCCTCGCCCTGGACCAGAACCGCGGCCCGCACAACGGCGGTTGCGGCACCTGCGACGGACTGATCACCGTGCACAACGGCGACTCCCGGCACGGCCAGGTCGACTTCACCGTCGAGTACTACACGATGGGCCATCTGACGAAGTTCGTGAAGCCGGGTGCGCAGCGGATCGCCTCCACGGCATCCTCGTCGGTGCCGAACGTGGCATGGCGCAACCCGGACGGTTCGAAGGCGCTGATCGCGTACAACGACGCGTCGACCGCGAAGACGGTGACCATCAACTGGGGCTCGCAGCACGCCACTTACTCGCTGCCGGGCAAGACGTCGGCGACGTTCACATGGTGATCTGACGCGGGGCCGCTACGATGCCCTGGCCGCCGTGGACGGCGCGCCAGTCACAGCAGAAGGGCAGGGGGATGCTCCGCAGACGCAGCGCCGCCGACATGACGGTGTCCGAACTCAGCGAGCTGGACCGGTCGCGTACCCGGGCCGAGCTGCTGTGGGAGCTGTTCCGGCACGCCGAGCGCGAGGCGACGGACGCCATCGGCTGGTATCTGGCCAAGCGCCGAAGCCCGTCCAAGTGGTCGCGGGCGCTGCGGGCGCTGGCGGCGCTGCTGGGCATCGTCGGCACGCTCACACCGCTGGTGCACGCGGCCGTTCCGGAAAGCATCCAGCCGGAATGGGGCTTCGTGTTCCTGGCCGGCGGTGCGGGCTGTGTCCTGTTCGACCGGATCTTCGGTTTCTCCGCGTCCTGGACCCGCTACATCCGCACCGAGGTGGCGTTGCAGCAGGTCCTCAAGAAGGCCCAGGCCGACTGGGCGCAGGCCTACTTGAGGACCACCGACTCCCCCAGCGACAAGGAGCAGGCCGCGCTGCTGGGCATCATCGAGCGGCTGCGGATGGACACCCAGCGGATCCTGGAGGAGGAGAGCTCGGCCTGGATCGGCTACCTGGCGGACGGCGTCGAGGAGCTGACCCGCTCCACGGCGCACGTCCCCGGGCAGCGGCCGGGCGGCGCCGGGCTGTTCCGCCTGGACCGGATGCCCGGACGCGACCGGGGCGCCGACCAGATGCCGAGGCAGCGCGACACGGCCTTGTGACACGGCCCGGCTGCGGGCGGCCTACTCCGCCGGCTCCACGCCCGCCCGCAGCAGCCCGTAGGCGTAGGCGTCCTCCAGCGCCTGCCAGGACGCGGCGATGACGTTCTCGCCGACGCCCACCGTCGACCACTCGCCCTCTCCGTCGGAGGTGGCGATGAGGACACGGGTCGTGGACTGGGTGCCGTGCTTTCCTTCGAGGATGCGGACCTTGTAGTCGACGAGCTCGAGCTTGGCGAGCTGCGGGTAGATCTTCTCCAGGGCGACCCGCAGGGCGCGGTCCAGGGCGTTGACCGGGCCGTTGCCCTCGGCCGTGGCGACGATGCGCTCGCTCTTGGCCCACAGCTTGACGGTGGCCTCGTTGGCGTGGGTGCCGTCGGGGCGGTCCTCGACGATCGCGCGCCAGGACTCGACCTCGAAGTACTTCAGCGGCCTGCCCTCGACCTCGGCACGCAGCAGCAGCTCGAAGGACGCGTCGGCGGCTTCGTACGTGTAGCCCTTGAGCTCCCGCTCCTTCACCCGCTCGACGACCCGGCCGACCAGCTCGCGGTCGCCACCGAGGTCGACGCCGAGCTCCTTGCCCTTGAGCTCGATGGAGGCGCGGCCCGCCATGTCGGAGACCAGCATGCGCATGGTGTTGCCGACCTGCTCGGGGTCGATGTGCTGGTACAGGTCGGGGTCGACCTTGATCGCGGAGGCGTGCAGTCCCGCCTTGTGCGCGAAGGCGGAGACGCCGACGTAGGGCTGGTGGGTGGAGGGGGTGAGGTTCACGACCTCGGCGATGGCGTGCGAGATCCGGGTCATCTCGCGGAGGTGGCCGTCGGGGAGCACCTTCTTGCCGTACTTCAGCTCCAGGGCCGCGACGACGGGGAAGAGGTTGGCGTTGCCGACGCGCTCGCCGTAGCCGTTCGCCGTGCACTGGACGTGGGTCGCGCCGGCGTCCACGGCGGCGAGGGTGTTGGCGACGGCGCAGCCGGTGTCGTCCTGGGCGTGGATGCCGAGCCGGGCGCCCGTGTCGGCCAGGACCGTCGAGACGACCGCCTGGACCTGCGCCGGGAGCATGCCGCCGTTGGTGTCGCAGAGGATCACGACGTCGGCGCCGGCGTCCGACGCCGTACGGACGACGGCCTTGGCGTACTCGGGGTTGGCGCGGTAGCCGTCGAAGAAGTGCTCGCAGTCGACGAAGACGCGGCGGCCCTGTTCCTTCAGGAAGGAGACCGTGTCGCGGACCATCTCCAGGTTCTCGTCGAGCGTGGTGCGCAGCGCGAGTTCGACATGCCGGTCATGGGACTTGGCGACCAGGGTGATCACCGGGGCGCCGGACTCCAGCAACGCCCTGACCTGGTGGTCCTCGCTCGCCTTGCCGCCCGCGCGACGGGTGGCGCCGAAGGCGACCAGCTGGGCGTGCTGGAAGGCGATCTCCGCCTGCGCCCGAGCGAAGAACTCCGTGTCCCGCGGGTTGGCGCCGGGCCAGCCGCCCTCGATGAAGCCCACGCCGAAGTCGTCCAGGTGCCGTGCGATGGCCAGCTTGTCCGCGACGGTGAGGTTGATGCCCTCCCGCTGCGCGCCGTCGCGCAGGGTGGTGTCGAAGACGTGGAACGAGTCGTCGAGTTCGCTGGTTTCCGTCATGGTCTGTTGGCTCCTGATGAAGGGATCTCGGTCGTTACCGGAATGACCGGCTCCACCGTCCTCCAATGATCCCTCGCGCTGCGCTCCCGGCTGTAGGTGGGCCAGAAATGCGAAAAACCCCTCGCGGGTGCGAGAGGTCTGCGCGCGGGTCGAGGACGACGGTGTCCGCCCGTACCTGGTCGTACGTGGCGGTCACTGCGGACCGGCGCGCCTGCTGCCAATAATCATGGCGAACGAGAGCACGGGGGCAGTCTGGCACAGCTTTCCCCCGCGCTCACCGTCCGTCTCATGATGCGAACAGCCGGTTGATCATCGCAGGTGGCGTACGAACGCGTCGGCGCCGTCGTTGGTGTCGCCGGCCGGGATCAGCGTCGGGTCGAACGACTGGAAGACGATACGGCGGGCACCGTCGGCGATCCGGCCCGGCAGGACCTCGGCGGAAGCGGTGCCGCCGGTGGTGTCCGGGGTGACCAGGGTGGTGGTGCCCTTCTTCAGGTCCCGCAGATAGACGGGCGTCTCCTTGCCGTAACGGCTGCCGGGCTCGGCCACCTCCGACATGAACGTGAGATACCGGCCGTCGGAACTGATCGCGCCGTTGCGGGTGTAGACCTCGCCGGGGCCGCCCTGGGTGCCGTGGATGCGCTGGTTGGCGCCGGTGGCGACGTCGTGGACGAAGACATTCCAGCTGACGTCGTTGTCATCGGGGACCAGGTGGGTGTCGCGGGACTCGAAGACGACGGTACGGCCGTTGCCGCTGATCGACGGGTTCAGGGACTCCTTCTCCGTCTGCGAGCCGTCGTGGGAGCGGTCGATCTGGGTGTGCTCGCCCCTGGTGCGGTCGTACATCCAGACGTCGCCCCAGTCGTCGCCGCGCGGGCCGTTCATGAAGTTGTACTGGTAGACGACCCGGCGGCCGTCGTCGCTGACCGTCGGCCGGGAGGCGTTGCGCGGCTCCCAGGTGGGCTTCGGGTGGCTGATCCGCTCGGTGGTGCCGGCGACGCGGTCGCGCAGGAAGACCACGCTCGCGCTGCTCTCGGCGCTCTCCTGGAGCGTGTAGACGGCGTAGCGGCCGTTGGGGCTCACGGAGACCTCGGCGGGCTGTCCGGTGAAGCCCTCGGGGATCTCCAGGCCGAATCCCACCCGCTTCCCCGTGTCGATGTCGTGGATCCACACGTCCGTGTCCTCGTTGGACGGGCCGTACTGGACGTAGACATAGCGGCCGTCGTCGAGAACCGCCACCAGGCCGCCGAACCCCGCGAATCGGAGCTTGCCGGTGTGCGGGTCACGCAGGTACATGCCGCCGTGCGGCACGTTGGGGTCGAGGTCTTCGGCGTCCGAAGTGAGCGCGATGTGACGGCCGTTGCGGCTGATGACGGAGTTGTGCGTGATGCCGTTGCCCGCCTTGCCCTCCGGTGTGACGCTGATCGGCTCGGTGCGCGGAGCGCCGGGTGCGGCGCCCGCCGTGGTTCCCGTCAGCGCCACCGTGACGGCGACGGCGACGGCAGTGAGCGCGGCAATCCGCTTGCCGCTGTGCATGGTTGTTCCCCCCGTGGCTGGACATGTTCCCCCTGAGTTCCCCGTGGACGCTTCTCCCCCGGCCCCGCGCCGAGGGCTCTCTTCGAGGCAAACGCACCACGCGCTACAGGGTCAATCGCCCTTTTTGCGTACAACCAGGGCGTGTGGTCAGACGTCCGCGAGGAGGCTCTCGTCGAGGAACTCCCGTACGTGGCTGAGAATCTGCGCTCGGTCCGTGCCGCGCAGCCCGATCGCCACGTGGATGGAGAAGCCGTCGAGCAGGGCTCGCAGACGGGCGGCGAAGCGGTCCGGGTCGACCGCCCGGAACTCCCCTCTCGACATCCCTTCCGCCACCAGGGCCACCAGGTCCCGGTGCCAGACGCCCTCGATGGCGGCCTGGCGTTCGCGGGCCTCGTCGTCGGCGTTCTGCGAGCGGTTCCAGACCTCCAGCCAGAGCGTCCAGTGAGGGTCGCGGTGGCCGTCGGGCACGTACAGGTCGACGTACGCGTCGAGCCGCTCCCGGGCCGGTGCGGACCGGGTCAGCAGCCGGCCGCGCTCCGCGCCCAGTCTGCCTTCGCTCCACTCCAGGGTCTGGAGCAGCAGCTCGTCCTTGGAGTGGAAGTAGTAGAGGAGATGGCCGCTGCTCATCCCGACCTGGCGGCCGAGCGCCGCCATGGTCAGCTTCTCCAGACCGCGCTCGGCGATCATCTCCATGGCGGCGGCGAGAACGTCCTCGCGGGGCGGGGCGGGGGTGCGGCGACGGGTCGTCACTCGGCCGCCTCCACCTGCACGGCGTCGGGCAGGAAGTGGATCTCGTACGGGACGTAGCAGTCGCTGAACAGGGTCGCGACCAGCCCTCCGCAGCATCCGCACACCCGGTTGGGCCCCTCCTGGCCGGGTGCGCCGCAGCAGCCGATCTCCGACGACTCGGGGTTGTGGGACAGCCGACCTGCCGTGTCCTCGGGATGTGTCACCAGGGTGTCGCGCGGTCCGGCCGACATCAGGAACCCGTCGCCGTCGGGGTCCGAGATGCACACACCCGGGATCGCCGCCCCCGCCCACTCCGGATCCGGATGTGGCACGAACGGTGCCCCGGACGGCTCCGGGTCCACCGCGTAGGTGCCGCGCGGCACGGTCGACGGGGCGTGCCGTGAGCCGTCCGGATTCTTCAGCCCGCCGTACTCGGGGCGTTCCGGCAGCCCGGGCAGCGGTCGCAGCGGCTCGGTCAGCCGGTGTCCGCAAGCGGCGCAGAGCAGTACGTTCACCCGTACGTTCTACCTGACCGGCACCTTGGGCTGCTGCTGAGTGACGCAGTGGATCCCGCCGCCGCCCGCGAAGATCGTCCGGGCGTCCACCAGCGTCACCGTCCGCTCCGGGAACAGCCGGCGGAAGATCCCGGCCGCGATCTCGTCGCGCGGGTCGTCGAAACCGCAGAGCACCACGCCGCCGTTGCAGAGGTAGTGGTTGATGTAGGAGTAGTCGGCCCAGTGGCCGTCCGCCTCCAGGACGGTCGGCGCGGGCACCTCGACGACCTCCAGCCGGCGCCCGCGCGCGTCCGTCTGCGACGTCAGCAGGCCGACGATCTCCTGGGTCACCTCGTGGTCGGGGTGCGCCGGGTCCGGCTGCACATGGGCCACGACCACACCCGGGCGGGCGAAGGCGGCCACGATGTCCACGTGCCCCAGCGTGCCGAAGCCGTTGGGCGGGTAGTCGCCGGTGAGGCCGCGCGGCAGCCAGATCGCCTTGCGGGTGCCGAGGTGGGCGTGGATCTCCGCCTCGACCTGCGCCTTCGTCCAGCCCGGGTTGCGCTCGGGACCGAGCTGGACCGTCTCGGTCAGCAGCACCGTGCCCTCGCCGTCGACGTGGATCGCGCCACCTTCGTTGACGAGTTTCGAGGCGTACGTCTTCGTCGCACCCGCGAGGTCCGAGACATACGCGGCGATCTTCGCGTCGTGCTCCCAGCGGGCCCAGCTCTGGGCGCCCCAGCCGTTGAACGTCCAGTCGACGGCGGCGAGTTCACGCCCGTTGGTCAGGAAGGTCGGCCCGATGTCGCGCATCCAGGCGTCGTCGAGTTCGCGCTCGACGATCTCGATGTCCTCGCCCAGCAGGGACCGGTCGGCCTGCCCCGGCCCGCACACCACCGTCACCGGCTCGAACCGGCGGATCGCCCGGGCGACCGACGCCCACGCGGCACGGGAGTCCGCCAGGTCGTCCGGGTCCTCGAAGGTCGGGTTCGGACCCGGCCAGGCCATCCACGTGCGCTCGTGCGGGGCCCACTCGGCGGGCATGCGGAAGCCGTCGGAGGCGGGAGTGCTCACAGGGTTCCTCACAGGAAGTACAGGCGGTTGAGGGAGACCGAGTCGGCGGGCTCGGAGCGCATCGGATCGCCGTCGAGGGTGACCAGTCCGGTGCGCTGGTCCACATCGACGGTTCCGGTACGGGAGTTGCGGCGCAGGTCGGCCGGTCCGATACCGCGGGTGCCGCGGACGGCGACCCGGCGGCGGCGCGTCGGCATCGAGTCGTCGCCCTGGTCGACGGCGGCCCGGGCGACGAAGGCCACCGAGAGGTCGGCGGGTGTGGCGCCGTACGCCCCGAACTGCGGTCCGAGGACGAGGGGTTCGCAGGTGTCGGTGGCCGCGTTGGGGTCGCCGACCACGCCGTACGCCGGGAAGCCCGCCTTGAGTACGAGCTGCGGCTTGGCGCCGAAGTACTCCGGCCGCCACAGCACGATGTCGGCGAGCTTGCCGACCTCCAGTGAGCCCACCTCGTGCGAAAGCCCGTGCGCGATGGCCGGGTTGATCGTCAGCTTGGCCATATAGCGCAGGACGCGGTCGTTGTCGTGACCGTCGTCCGGGGCGCCGAACTCGGCCTTCATCTTCCCGGCCATCGCGAACGTACGGCGCACCGTCTCGCCCGCGCGTCCCATGCCCTGCGCGTCCGACGAGGTGATGCCGATCGCGCCCAGGTCGTGCAGCACGTCCTCGGCGCCCATGGTCCCGGCGCGGATGCGGTCGCGAGCCATGGCGGCGTCGCCCGGCAGGTCGGTCTTCAGGTCGTGGACGGACACGATCATGCCGTAGTGCTCGGCGACCGCGTCCCGGCCGAAGGGCAGGGTGGGGTTGGTGGAGGAGCCGATGACGTTCGCGACGCCAGCCATCTTCAGCACGTTCGGCACATGTCCGCCGCCGCAGCCCTCGATGTGGAAGGCGTGGATCGTACGCCCCTCCAGGACCCGCAGGGTGTCCTCGACCGACAGGCACTCGTTCAACCCGTCGCTGTGCAGGGCGACTTGGACATCGTGCTCCTCGGCGACCCGCAACGCCGTGTCCAGCGCCCGCGTATGGGCGCCCATGTCCTCGTGCACCTTGAAGCCGGAGGCACCTCCTTCGGCCAGGGCCTCCACCAAGGGCGCCTCATGCGACGACGAACCCCGGCCCAGGAAGCCGATGTTGACCGGCCAGGCGTCGAAGGCGTTGAACGCATGCCGCAGCGCCCAGGGCGAGTTGACCCCGACCCCCCACACGGGCCCGAACTCCTGGCCGATGATGGTGGTCACCCCGGACGCCAGTGACGCCTCCATGATCCGCGGCGACAGCAGATGGACGTGCGTGTCCACGGCACCGGCGGTGGCGATGAGCCCCTCGCCGGACACGATCGACGTACCCGTGCCGACGACGACATCGACCCCGTCGAGGGTGTCCGGGTTCCCGGCCCGCCCGATGGAGCAGATGCGTCCCTCACGGATGCCGATGGAGACCTTCCGGATCCCCTGCACGGCGTCGATCACGACCACATTGCTGATCACCACGTCACAGGTCTCCCGCACGGCGGCGGCCTTGAGGTGCAGCCCGTCGCGCGCGGTCTTGCCGAATCCGGCGAGGAACTCGTCGCCGTAGCGCTGGGAGTCGTCCTCAACACGGATCACCAGACCCGAGTCGCCGAGGCGGACGCGGTCGCCCGCGCGCGGGCCGTGCGTGGACGCGTACTCGTACGGATTCACCGTTCGACTCCCAGGTATCCGCAGGCGGCGGCCCTGCGCAGGGCCTCTTCCTTCACCCCCGGCGCGTCCAGCGCCCCGTCGACCAGACCGGCGAACCCGATCGCGATCCGCTCACCCCCGATGGGCACGAGCCCGACCTCGACGCTCTCCCCCGGCCCGAACCGCACCGACGACCCGGCGGGCACGGCGAGCCGCATGCCGTAGGCCTTCTCGCGTACGAAGTCCAGGCGCGGGTTGGCCTCGAAGAAGTGGAAGTTGGACGTCACCGAGACCGGCACGGTGGCGGTGTTGGTGACCTTCAGCCGTACGACCGCCTCGGGCTCGGCGTGCGCCGGTCCCGGCAGCAGCGCACCCGGTGCGCCCTCCCCCAGACCGCCCCCGATGGGGTCCGGGACCACCGCGAGCCGCGAACCGTCGTCGAAGACGGCCTCGACATGCACCTCGGTGACCACGTCCGCGACACCCGGCAGCACGTCATCGGGGCCCAGGACCGACCGGGCGCGCTCGATGGCCTCGGCGAGCCGGACGCCGTCCCGGGCCGCCTCGCAGACGGTGTCCGCGATGAGCGCGGTGGCCTCCGGCACATTGAGCCGGAGCCCTCGGACCCGGCGCGCCCGGGCCAGCTCGGCGGCCCCGAAGAGCAGCAGCCGGTCGCGTTCGGTGGGGGTCAGCCGCATGTCGTTCCCTTCGTTTCGAACGCCACTCTAAACATGAACGCATGAGAAGGGAAGGGTTGACGTCTCCCATCGCGTGACCCACATTGAGTGGCGTTCTAAATGTCGGGCAAGGCGAAGGAGACCAGGTATGCCGATGGAACAGCGCGGAGTCGACACCGTCCCCGACGAGGAACGCACCAGCTCCCCCCGTGACCTCGTCTCGATCCTGCTCGGCTCGAACCTCTGCCTGGGCGTGATCGTCTTCGGCTGGCTGCCGCCGTCCTTCGGCCTCGGCTGGTGGGCGTCGGTGAGCTCGATCGCCGTGGGCACGGTGCTCGGCACGCTGTTCACGGCCCCGCTGGCGCTGGTCTCCCTGCGCACAGCCACGAACCTGTCGACGTCGTCCGGCGCCCAGTTCGGCGTGCGCGGCCGGTTGGTCGGCTCGGTCGTCGGCCTGCTGCTGGCCCTCGGTTACACCGCCCTGACCCTTTGGATCGGCGGCGATGTGATGGTGAGCGTCCTGGGTCGGCTGTTCGGGCTGCCGACGAGTGGAATGTCATATGGCACTGTGTACGGGCTGCTCGCCGCGGCGACCGTCGCAGGCGCGGTCTACGGCTACCGCGTACTGCTGGCCATGTCCCGCGTCCTCGCGATCGGCATGACGGCCCTGCTGCTGCTCGGCGTGTTCGCGTACGCCCCGGACTTCACGACGGACGCGCTCCCGGAGGCGGGCGGGTATCTGCTGGGCGGGTTCTGGCCGACGTGGCTGCTGGCGACGGTGGCGGCGGGCCTGTCCGGGCCGATCGCCTTCATCACCCTCCTCGGCGACTACACCCGCTACATCTCACCGGTCCGCCACACCTCGCGCCGGGTCCTGCACGCGACCTGGCTCGGGCTGATGCTCGGCCTGCTGATTCCCCAACTCTTCGGCACCTTCACGGCGTACGCGGCACGCGCGGCCCTCGACTACGCGGGCCCGCTGGTCGACGCCGCCCCCACCTGGTACCTGCTGCCTCTCCTGCTGGCCGCCTCCGCGGGCTCCGCCGGCAACGCGGGCCTGATGCTCTACTCCATGGGCCTCGATCTGGACGCGATCGTCCCGCGCACCTCCCGCGCACGGGCGACCTGCGCCGTCGCGGTCGTCGCCACGGCCTGTGTGTTCGTCGGGCACTACGCGTGGGAGGCCCAGTCGGCGATGACGTCCTTCGTCCTGCTGCTGACGGCGATCGGCACGCCCTGGGCGGTGATCACCCTCATCGGCCATGTCCGCTGCGGCGGGGTCTACGACGCGGAGGCCCTCCAGGTCTTCAACCGCCGCTCCCGGGGCGGGATCTACTGGTACCGGGCAGGCTGGCACATCCCGGCGACCGTGTCCTGGGCGGCCGGCGCGGTGACCGGTCTGCTGGCGGTGTCCCTGCCGTCGTACGAGGGCCCGCTGCTGGCGCTGACCGGCGGGGTCGACTGCAGCTTCCTGCTGTCGGGTGCGGTGGGCGGGATCGGCTACCTGGCGCTGACCTCGCGGGCGGCTCATGCGCCGGTGGCCACCGAGGGCGTCGAGGGCACGGAGGCTCAGCGCGCCTCGGTGACGTCGTAGGCGGTCCGCGACTGCCGTATCTCCTCGTCGTCGGTGAGACCACCACTCGCCAGCGCCCCGCCGAGGAGGGCGGTCAGCAGCACGGCGGCGGCGACCCCCGCCCACCGCTGTGGCCGCGGACGCCGCACCGGCACGGCCTCCACCGACTCGCTCCGGCCCGGCGGCGTCACCACCGCGACGCGCCCGACGGAACCTCCCGCGTCCACCGCGGCGCGCCCGGCGGGGCTCCCGGCGTCCACCGCAGCGCGCCCGACCGAGCCTCCCGCATCCACCGCCCCGCACGCGATGCGGCTGCGCGCGTCCAGCCACGCCTCGGCCTCCGTCCCGCGCACCCCGCACGCCGCCACGAACGCGGCGACGAGTTCCGCGCGGGGCAGCCGTTCCCGGCCCAGCATGGTGGCCGCCGTGGAGTACGGCAGGGTGTGGCCCGCGTCCGCCGCACGGCGTTCCAGCCGGCGGTAGCTCAGTCCCGACCAGGCCTTGAGGCGGCGCAGCGCGGCGACGAAGGCGGCGGCGTCGGTGTCGGGCGGTGTGGGCGGTGCGGTGGTCATCGTGATCCCCCCTGGTGAGCTGGACGTACACAGGCTCGCACAAGCTCGAACGCCCTGACAGCTTGAGCAACGGCCACAGCGGCGGTCAACCTCGGTGCGGATTCCCGCCGTTGGAGGTCACATGGGTCCGTCTCACCGCTCCCGCCGCCGCCTCGCCGGTGCGGCCGCCGCCGTACTGGCGCTGCTGCTGCTCGGCGCTCCCCCGGCCGAGTCACGGCCGCCGCACGACGGCGACTCGATCGCCGACTTCGTCCACCGCACCTGGCCCAAGGGCGCCGGCGGCACCGTGCTCGCCGCTCACGGTGACGAGCTCGCGTACTGCGCCGGGTTCGGCACGTCGAACCGCGCCGCCGGCACCCCCGCGAGCTGCCGCACGGTGTACGACGTCGGGTCGGTCACCAAGCAGTTCACGGCGGCCGCGATCGTGAAACTGGAGGCGATGGGCCGGCTCCGGGTGAGCGACCGCGTCAGCCGGTACCTCGGGCCGGTGCCGGACGACAAGCGCGACATCACGATCGAGCACCTGCTCACCCACACATCGGGCCTGATCGAGGGGCTCGGCGACGACTACGACCCTCTCTCGCGCGACCAACTGGTGCGCGCGGCGCTGGCATCGAAGCTCCGGTCGGCGCCGGGAGCGGAGTTCTCCTATTCCAACACCGGGTACAGCCTGCTCGCCGCGATCGTCGAGAAGGCGTCCGGGGAGGGCTACGAGCCGTTCCTGGCCCGGCATCTGTTCGCCCCGGCCGGCATGACCCGGACCGGGTACGTGCTGCCCCGGTGGCCACGGCATCTGGTCGCCGTGGAGTACGACAGCGCGGGCCGGAGCCAGGGCAGGCCCTTCGACCACCCCTGGGCCGCCGACGGGCCGTACTGGAACCTGCGCGGCAACGGCGGCATGCTCTCCACCGCCGGCGACATGCTCCGCTGGCACCGTGCTCTCCTGGGCGACGAGATCCTGCCGGCGCGGGCCAGGGACAAGCTGTTCGAGCCACGCGTGCCGGAGCCCGACTCGGACGACTCGTACGGCTACGGCTGGACCATCAGCGACACCCCCGACGGCCCGGTGGCCTGGCACGACGGCGGCAACGACTGGTCACTGGCGCTGCTCGGCCGCTCCCTGCGCGACGGCGTCCTCGTCTTCTGGGTGAGCAACCACGCCTACCGGGAAGGGAAGTGGAACCTCGATGACCGGGCGGGAGAGCTGACCCAGGGCATCCTCGACCGGGTGCGGGCCGAGAGTTCCTGAGAACGCGAGGACCCGCCCCGGACAGGAGCCTCCGGGGCGGGTCGGCGTCCGCGGTGTGCGCTCAGCCCAGCGGGTGCATCCAGCCGTGCTTGTCCTCCGTGACGCCCCGCTGGATGTCCAGCAGCGCCTGACGGAGCTTCAGCGTGACCTCGCCCGGCTCGCCGCCCGACTGCTGCCACTCGGCGCCCTCGCGCTTGACGGTGCCGACGGGGGTGATCACGGCCGCCGTACCGCAGGCGAAGACCTCGGTGAGGGTGCCGTTCTCGGCGTCGCGCTGCCACTGGTCGCTGGAGACGCGGCCCTCCTCGGAGGTGTAGCCGAGGTCGCGGGCGACGGTGAGCAGGGAGTCGCGGGTGACGCCCTCGAGGATGGAACCGGTGAGGGCGGGGGTGACGATCTTGTCGCCGTACACGAAGTACAGGTTCATGCCGCCGAGTTCCTCGATCCACTTGTGCTCGACGGCGTCGAGGTAGCAGACCTGGTCGCAGCCCTTGGCGGCGGCCTCGGCCTGGGCGAGGAGGGAGGCCGCGTAGTTGCCGCCCGTCTTCGCGTCGCCCATGCCGCCGGGGACGGCGCGGACGCGGTCCTCGGAGAGCCAGATGGAGACCGGCTTCACGCCGCCGGGGAAGTAGGCGCCCGCGGGAGAGGCGATGACCAGGAAGAGGTACTCGCCGGCCGGCTTCACACCCAGCCCGACCTCGGTGGCGATCATGAACGGGCGCAGATACAGGGACTCCTCGCCGCCGTGCGCCGGAACCCAGGCCTCGTCCTGCTTCACCAGCGCGTCGCACGCCTCGATGAACGTCTCGACCGGCAGCTCCGGCATGCCGAGGCGACGGGCGGACGCCTGGAAGCGCCTGGCGTTCTTGTCCGGGCGGAACATGGCCACGGAGCCGTCGGGCTGGCGGTAGGCCTTCAGGCCCTCGAAGATCTCCTGCGCGTAGTGCAGGACCATGGTGGCCGGGTCGAGGGAGAGCGGCGCGTACGGGACGAGCTGGCCGTCGTGCCAGCCGCGGCCCGCCGTCCACTTGATGACCACCATGTGGTCGGTGAAGTGGCGGCCGAACCCGGGGTTGGCCAGGATCGCCGCACGCTCCGCGTCGGAGAGTGGCGAGGCCGAGGGCTTGAGCTCGATCGTGGGCGTCGTCATGAGTTGTCCTTCACCGGTTGTGTGTGACGGGCCGCGCTCACGCCAGTACTGCCAGTGGCCAGTGCTAGGACGTCCGAGCATTCCCTGATACCGCGGCTCCGCGTTCGATTATCGCAAGCGGGGGCCGTGGAAGAAATCGGCGTGAATGCGACCCAGAGGATGATGGTGGCACCCGGCGGGGACATAGAAAAGCCGCCGGGTACTGGAGACCCGGCGGCTTCGTGCAGCGCGGCGGGTCAGCCGGCTACTCGTACCGCGAGCGCGTCGCCGATCTCGGCGGTGCTGCGGGCGGGCTTGCCGGTGCGCTCGGCCAGGTCGACGGAGACCGCCTCGTCGATACGGGCGGCCTCGGCCTCGTAGCCGAGGTGGCGCAGGAGGAGGGCGACGGACAGGACCGTGGCGGTGGGGTCGGCCTTGCCCTGGCCGGCGATGTCGGGCGCGGAACCGTGGACCGGCTCGAACATCGAGGGGAACTCGCCGGACGGGTTGATGTTCCCGCTCGCGGCGACGCCGATGCCGCCGGAGACGGCCGCGGCGAGGTCGGTGATGATGTCGCCGAAGAGGTTGTCGGTGACGATCACGTCGAACCGCTCGGGCTGGGTGACCAGGTAGATGGTCGCCGCGTCGACGTGCATGTACTCGGTGGTGACCTCGGGGAACTCCTCGGCCACCTTGTTGAAGATGTTCGTCCACAGGTGACCCGCGAAGGTCAGCACGTTGTTCTTGTGGATCAGCGCGAGCTTCTTGCGGGGACGGGCCTGCGCACGGGCGAACGCGTCCCGCACCACACGCTCGACACCGAAGGCCGTGTTCACGGAGACCTCGGTGGCGACCTCGTGCTCGGTGCCCTTGCGGATGGTGCCGCCGTTGCCGGTGTACGGGCCTTCGGTGCCCTCGCGGACGACGACGAAGTCGATGGACGGCTCGCCCTTCAAAGGTGTCTCCACACCCGGAAGCAGCTTCGACGGACGCAGGTTGACGTGGTGGTCGAAGAGGAAGCGGAGCTTCAGCAGGAAGCCGCGCTCCAGCACACCGGACGGGACCGACGGGTCGCCGATGGCGCCGAGCAGGATGGCGTCGTGCTTCTTCAGGGCGTCCACGTCCGCGTCGGTGAGGGTCTCACCGGTGGCGTGGTAGCGCTTGGCGCCGAAGTCGTACTCCTTGGTCTCCAGCTTCACATCCCCAGGGAGGACGGCGGAGAGGACCTTCAGGCCTTCGGCCACGACTTCCCGGCCGATGCCGTCACCGGGAATCACTGCGAGATTGAGGATGCGAGAGCTTACCGACATACGCAGCACCCTACTCCTCGTCCCATGGGGTGACACAAGGCGTCCGGGATACGGACACCCGGTCGGCGGCAACACCACGGCGTCGGCCTCCGTTCACCCGTACGTAGGGCGGGTGTTGGGCTTCGCTGGGAAGTTCACAGCCATGGACCTTCCCGACTTCGGTATTCCGCCGCAGCTCGCGCGCCGGATGAGCATGGCCGAGCAGCACGAGTACCTGCGGACCAGACTGACCCGCCGCCGCACGCTGGTGACGGCGGGCGCGGTGGCGGGCGGACTGCTCACCGGATGCTCGGAGTCGGGAACGACGACGACAAAGCCGTCCCCCTCCGCGACGTCGAAGGTCCCCGGCTCCGTCGCCACCCCCTTCGGCCGCCACCTCGCCTTCGGCGCCGACCCGAAGACCCAGATGCGGGTCTCCTGGCAGGTGCCGGCCGCGGTGAAGAAGCCGTACGTCCGGATCGGCACCCGGCCCGAGGAGCTGAGCCGGAAGATCGAGGCCGAGGTGCGCGATCTGCACACCCCCGAACTCCAGGGCGTGCGCCCGGCGTTCGAGCAGTACTACGTGCACGCGGCCCTGGACGGCCTGCGCCCCGGCACCACGTACTACTACGGCGTCGGCCATGACGGCTTCGACCCGGCCGCCCCGGACCGCCGCTCGACGATCAGCTCCTTCCGCACGGCGCCGGCGACCCCGGAGACCTTCGTCTTCACCGCGTTCGGCGACCAGGGCGTGGGCAAGGACGCGGCAGCCAACGACCACGTACTGCTCCGCCAGAAGCCCGCCTTCCATCTCCATGCAGGCGACATCTGCTACGCGAACGTGAACGGCCGGGGCAAGGAGTCGGACTCCTACGACCCCGGACACTGGGACCTGTTCCTCAAGCAGACGGAGACGGTGGCCAGATCGGTGCCGTGGATGGTGACCACCGGCAACCACGACATGGAGGCCTGGTACTCGCCGGACGGCTACGGCGGCCAGACTGCCCGTTTCTCCCTCCCGGACAACGGCTTCGACCCGCGCACCGCGCCGGGCGTGTACGCGTTCACCTACGGAAACGTCGGTGTGGTGGCGCTGGACGCGAACGACGTGTCGTACGAGATCCCGGCCAACCTCGGCTACACGGACGGCAGGCAGACCAAGTGGCTGGACGAGAAGCTGCGTGAACTGCGGTCGTCCGCGGACGTCGACTTCATCGTCGTCTTCTTCCACCACTGCGCGTACTCCACGTCGACCCATGCCTCCGACGGCGGCGTGCGCGCCGAGTGGCTGCCGCTGTTCGCGCGGCACGAGGTGGATCTGGTGATCAACGGGCACAACCATGTGTACGAGCGGACGGACGCCATCAAGAACGGCGAGGTCGGCAAGCCGGTACCGATCGGCGAGTCGACGGATCCGACTCGGGACGGGATCGTGTACGTCACCGCGGGCGGCGGCGGCAAGGATCTGTACGGCTTTCCGGTGGGCGCGGAGGAGAGCTACGAGGGTCACGTCCGCGAGCGCGAGTCGGTGACGACCTTCCAGTGGACCAGGTCACGGCTCGCCAAGGCGGAGACCGTGGAGTGGTCACGGGTGCGCTACCGGGGCTTCTCCTTCCTCTCGGTGGAGGCGGAGAGCGGTGCGGCGCCCCGGCTGAAGGTGTCGGCGCTGGCGCAGAGCGGCGAACGCATCGACCACTTCGAGGTGCGGCGCGGAGCGTAAGGCTCCGCACCGCACCTCATACGGGCGGCTCCCGGTTTGCGAGGTGCACAGCGCCCCGAAGGGGCGCGGGGAACTGCGCGACCAGCCACGACGGTGCCGCAGACGAGCGACGGCATACCGCGGCACTTTCGAGCGGAGCGGGAGCGCTCAGTGGCCGGTCGCGCCGCCGTTGTCCCGGCGGTCGAGGGCGCGCTGGAGGGCGGCGGCCGCGTTCTTGCGGTCGGACTCGCTCGTGCGGGAGAGGTGACGGACTCGACGGCGGGCGGTCGTCTCGGCCATGAGAAATCGACTCCTTCGAATAATCCTGGAGTTCGGACAGGGGTTACGAGACGCCGGGTGGGGCGGGGAGCGGTGGCCGCAGGGGTTGCCTGCACGGGGCCCGGCTCACGTCCGCCATTCGCTTGATCGAGCGAGACGTTCGGCTCCTACAAAGTTAAGGGAGGACGGAGCGTCTGTCTCCACAATTACTCGGACTTCCTACTATCTGAGACGGCGGATTACGTCACACGGGGCTGACCTGGGATTTCACCGGACCCCCCTCCCCCACACGACTGATCCTTTTCGCGGCATGCGACTTCGTCCCGCGGCAGCGGGAACCCGTGACGTCATGAGCGACACGGCCAAGGCACTGCTCGCGGGCGGCCCGGACGATCTGCCCGAGCGGATCGTCCCGGCCCCGCCCCCGGGGACAGACGTGAAGATCAAGTTGCGCGGTGGATACGAGCACTTCCGGGCGACCGAGCGGCACGAGGACACGACGGAGGGCCGGCTGCCCGTGTACGAGTGGTGGGAGCGGACGGAGATCGCCGAGTAGGTCACCGCAGCGCCGGCACGACCGCTTCCCGGAAGCCCTTCGGGTCCTCCACCCACGGCAGATGTCCGGCCTCCGGCAGGGTCACTCGGCGGACGTTCGGCAGGGCCCGCTCCAGGGAGTCGACGGCTGAGCGCGGGCGGATGTCCTGGGCGCCGTCGACGATGAGGACGGGCAGGTCCAGGGCGCCGCAGGCGTCGTACAGCTGAGGGGCGCCCCAGGTGCGTCGGCTCTCGGCGTTCAGGGCCGTGTTGCACTCGGTGTTGATGCCGAACCAGGGGTCGGCCATCCGCCCGGCATGCTCCAGCGCCCGCTCACGGTCCTCGAACTCGACGGACCACTGGAGCACCGCACGCTCCCGGTCCTCCTTGGGCAAGTCCTGCCAACGAGACAGCCGTTCGGGGTCCTCACCGAGCCGCGCGAGGAAGGTCTCCTTGTAGGGGCCGTGCCAGTCCGACTCCGGCACGATGCCCGTACCGCTGACGTAGATGAGCGCATCGACCCGTTCCGGACGGTCCAGCGCATAGCTCAACGCCAGCTGCGCGCCCCAGGAGTGGCCGAGCAGCGCCATCCGGTCGAGGCCGTAGTGCCGTCGTACGGCGTCCAGGTCGGCCACGAAACGCTCGGTCGTCCAGGGTCCCGCGCACCGCTCCGAACGCCCGCAGCCGCGCTGGTCCCAGCGCACGACCATGGCCGTGTCGGCGAGCAGGGCGGCCACGTCCTCGAACATGTCCCAGAGGCCGGGCCCGCCGTGGCACAGCACCAGCGGCTCGCCCCGGCCCGACCGGCTCGCCCACAGCCGTACGCCGTCGTCCGTCGTGACGGTCTCCATGGGAGTCCAGTGTGCCCGCCTGCGCATGGAAACCGCCCCCGCTCCGGAGGGGGGATCCGGAACGGGGGCGGAGTTTCGCCGGGGCCGTCAGCCCATGTGCGGGTAGGTGTAGTCGGTCGGCGGGACCAGCGTCTCCTTGATGGCGCGGGTCAGGGTCCAGCGCATCAGGTTCTGCGGGGCGCCCGCCTTGTCGTTGGTGCCCGAGGCGCGGCCGCCGCCGAAGGGCTGCTGGCCGACGACGGCGCCGGTCGACTTGTCGTTGATGTAGAAGTTGCCGGCCGCGTAGCGCAGCTTGTCCATCGTGTACGCCGCCGCAGCGCGGTCGCCCGCGATGACCGAGCCGGTGAGCGCGTAGTCGGTGACCGACTCCATCTGGGTCAGCATCTCCTCGTACCGGTCGTCCTCGTAGACGTGCACCGCGAGGAACGGGCCGAAGTACTCGGTGGTGAAGACCTCGTTGGCCGGGTCCGTGCACTCGACGACCGTCGGGCGGACGAAGTAGCCGACCGAGTCGTCGTAGGAGCCGCCCGCGACGATCGTGCAGGTCGGGTCCTCCTGCGCCCGGTCGATCGCGGCCTTGTTCTTGGCGAAGGCGCGCTCGTCGATGACCGCGCCGATGAAGTTCGACAGGTCGGTGACGTCGCCCATGGCGATGCCGTCGACCTCGGCCGCGAACGCGTCACGGAAACCGGAGTTCCAGATCGACGCCGGGATGTACGCCCGGGAGGTCGCCGAGCACTTCTGGCCCTGGTACTCGAAGGCACCGCGGGTGAGGGCGGTCTTCAGGATCGCGGGGTCGGCGCTCGGGTGGGCGACCACGAAGTCCTTGCCGCCGGTCTCGCCGACGATGCGCGGGTAGGAGCGGTACTTCTCGATGTTGGCGCCGACCGTCTTCCACAGGTACTGGAAGGTCTTGGTCGAGCCGGTGAAGTGGATGCCGGCGAGGTCGCGGTGGGCCAGGGCGACCTCGGAGACCTCGATGCCGTCGCCGGTGACCAGGTTGATGACGCCCTTGGGCAGACCGGCCTCCTCCAGCAGCTGCATCAGCAGCACGGCGGCGTGGGTCTGCGTCGGGGACGGCTTCCAGACGACGACGTTGCCCATCAGGGCGGGGGCGGTCGGCAGGTTGCCCGCGATCGCCGTGAAGTTGAACGGCGTGATCGCGTAGACGAAGCCTTCCAGCGGGCGGTGGTCGAGGCGGTTCCAGACGCCCGGGGAGTTGGCGACCGGCTGCTCGGCGAGCAGATCGCGGGCGTAGGCGACATTGAAGCGCCAGAAGTCGATCAGCTCACAGGGCGTGTCGATCTCCGCCTGCTGGGCGGTCTTCGACTGGCCGAGCATGGTGGAGGCGGCCAGCGTCTCGCGCCACGGGCCGGACAGCAGCTCGGCCGCGCGAAGGATGATCGCGGCACGGTCGTCGAAGGACATCGCACGCCAGGCCGGCGCGGCGGCGAGGGCCGCGTCGATCGCGTCCTGGGCGTCCTGCTGAGTCGCGTTGCCGTACGTGCCGAGGCGCGCCTTGTGGTTGTGCGGCTGCACGACGTCGAACCGCTCGCCGCCGCCCATCCGCTTCTCGCCGCCGATGGTCATCGGCAGGTCGACCGGGTTCTCGGCCAGCTCCTTGAGCCTGGCCTCCAGCCGGGCACGCTCGGGCGAGCCGGGGGCATAGCCGTGCACCGGCTCGTTGACGGGGGTGGGGACCTGGGTCACAGCGTCCATAAGTTCCGTAACTCCTTACTGAGCGGGTGGGTCAGCCCTTGGTGAGGGTCGAGCGAGCGCTGTGCCAGCCCGGGGGACAACCCCCGGACCCCCGGCAGAAGCCGCAGCACAGCCAAGCTGAATCAGCCACGTGTGATCACGCTCCGCACGAAGAACACGAGATTGGCGGGCTTCTCGGCAAGACGCCGCATGAAATAGCCGTACCAGTCGGTGCCGTAGGCGGTGTAGACGCGCATGCGGTGGCCTTCGGCGGCGAGCCGTACGTGCTCGTCGCTTCTGATGCCGTACAGCATCTGGAACTCGTACTCGTCGAGTTTGCGCCCGGCGCGCCGGGCCAGTTCCTGGGCGATGGAGATCAGGCGCGGGTCGTGGGACCCGATCATCGGGTACCCGTCGCCCTCCATCAGAACCTTGAGGATGCGGACGTACGCCTTGTCGATCTCGTGTTTCTGCTGGTAGGCGACCTCGGCGGGCTCCTTGTACGCACCCTTCACCAGCCGTACGCGGCTGCCGTTCGCGGCGAGGCGGCGGGCGTCGGCCTCGGTGCGGAAGAGGTAGGCCTGGATGACGCAGCCGGTCTGCGGGAAGTCCCTCCGCAGCTCGTCGTGGATGGCGAACATCGAGTCGAGGGTGGTGTGGTCCTCCGCGTCCAGGGTGACCGTGGTGCCGATCGCGGCGGCGGCCTCGACGACCGGACGGACGTTGGCCAGCGCCAGTTCGTGGCCGCCGTCCAGCGCCTGGCCGAACATCGACAGCTTGACGGACATCTCGGCACGGGTGCCCAGCTCCAGCTCCTTGAGCCGGTCGATCAGCTCCAGGTAGGCGTCGCGGGCGGCCTCGGCCTGCTGGGGGGTGGTGATGTCCTCGCCGACCACGTCCATGGTCAGTTCCAGGCCCTTGGCCGTCAGGTCCTGGATGATCGGCACGACCTCGTCGACCGTCTCGCCGGGGATGAAGCGGTCGACGACCTGCTTGGTCACCGGGGCCGCCGAGATCAGGCGTCGCATCCGGTCGCTGCGCGACGCGGCAAGAATCACGGGACCCAGCACGGGGCACCTCCACAAACAGCAGATAGAACCACCGTGAAACCTAAGGATCCCTCCGATCGTCGGCCATCGACAGCTGTCACGCATCCGTGCCGCAGATCTCAGACAGATGTATGAAGGCGCGGTGGTTCTGCGGGAGAATGCCCGAGTGACGGCCGACACTCCATCTTTCAACCGAGCGGACGACTACCAGGAGCTGGTCGACGAGATCTCCGAGTTGCTCGGCGTCCCCGCGACCCTGGAGAACCGCGACTTCGAGCTGATCGCCTTCGCTGCGTACGACAGCGAGGACGAACTGGATGCGTCGGCGCTGGACCCGGTGCGCGCACGATCGATCCTGACCCGGCGCTCGACAGCGGCCGTTCGGGCGTGGTTCGAGGGCTTCGGCATCACGCGTGCGACCGCCCCGGTCCGTATCCCGCCCACTCCGGAGGCGGGGGTCCACCGGGGACGGATCTGTCTCCCGGTACGCCATCGGGGTGTCGTCCTCGGGTACGTCTGGCTGCTCGAAGGCGAGCCGGGCCCCACCGAGCAGCAGCTCGCCGCCGCGATGGACGTGACCGGGCGGATCGGCGCGCTGCTCGCCGACGAGGCGCAGGCGGGCGCGGATCTCACACGGGAGCTGCGGGAGGTGCTGACCGCCGAACGCGGCTGGCAGCGGGACATGGCGGTGGCGGCACTGCGTACGGCCCTCGGCCCGCGCGGCGAAGGCCTGCACACCGTCGTGTGCGTCGCGCCCTGGCCGTCGACCGACCCGGACGACGCCCCGTCGGCCCGTACGATCCCGCACGCGACGGCGTTGTGCACGGTCCCGTGGGGCACGTCCGGCCAGAGCCTGGCCGTACTGGTCCGGCTGCGGTCACCGGACGCCCGGACCCCGGCGCTCGCGGCAGCGGCGCGGCTGCTCAAGGAGGGGGCGGGCGCGGCCGGGGTCGGCGAACCTCGCACCGGACTCGCCGAGTTGGGCACCACCTGGCAGGAGGCCTCGGCAGCCGCGCGCGCCGCCCTGGCGGAACCCCGGTTCGGGCCGGTGGCCGAGTGGAACCACATCGGCCCGTACCGGCTGCTCACCTCGCTGCCCCCGGACACCGCCCACGACCCGGCCGTCGCCCCTCTCCTCACCCCCGCCCACCGCGACCTCGCCCGCACCGCCGAGGTCTACCTCGACTGCGCCGGCCAGGCCGCCCGCACCGCCGCCGAACTGGGCATCCACCGGCAGACGCTCTACTACCGCCTGTCCCGCGTCGAGAAGCTGACCGGTCTCGACCTGGACGACGGCGAGCAGCGGCTGCTGCTGCACATGGCGCTGAAAGCGGCAAAGCTGTAGATCCAGACACGCTTCTGAAAACGATTGTCATCATGCTACGGTCGTCGCACGCTCAACCTTTGACCACCCCTTTACTCGGAGTGTCCCGTGCGCGTCCCTGCCCGCTTGCTGTCCCTCACCGCGGTCTCCGCCGCCTCCGTGCTGCTCACCGGCTGCTTCTCGGGCTCGGGGTCCTCCGCCGGGGAAGACGGCAAGCGCATCCGCGTCGCCCATATGCTGCCGCCGCGCTCAGGTCTCTCCCCGCTCTCCGACGACGCGTTCAAGCTGTCGCGCTGGTCCACCGCCGAGACCCTGGTGAAGCTGGACGCGGACGGCGACGCCGAGCCCGCGCTGGCCACCGAGTGGAAGCAGTCCGGACGGACTTGGGCCTTCGAGATACGCGACGGCGTCACCTTCCACGACGGAACCGAGCTCGACGCCGAGGCCGTCGTGCGGTCACTCACCACCGCGGCCACCGCCTCCCCCAAGCCCCGCATCCTCGACGGCGTCGAGCTGACCGTGAAGGCACAGGGCTCCGACACCGTCACGGTCACCACCGCCGACGAGGACCCCCTCGTCCCGCAGCGGCTCAGCTCGCCCCAGCTGTCGATCCTCGCCGCGAGGGCGTACACCGGAAAGACGGTCAACCCCCTCGGCGCGGGCACCGGCCCCTTCGAGCTGACGAAGGTCAACGGCACCGCGTCCGCCTCCCTCGACCGCTATGACGACTACTGGGGCAAGAAGGCCAAGGCCCCCGGTATCGACGTGAAGTTCGTGCCGGACGGCACCGCCCGCGCCGCCGCCCTGCGCAGCGGCGAGGCCGACATCGTCGAGGCCGTGCCGGTGTCGCAAGCCGCGTTGCTGGACGAAGAGCTGATCACCGAGGTCCCGATGCCGCGGACCAACACGCTGTATCTCAACACCGAGCAGGGCGTCTTCAAGGACGCCTCCCTGCGGGCCGCCGCCCGCGAGGCCATCGACGCCGAGTCGATCGTGAAGGGCGTGTACGAGGGGCGCGCCGATGTCGCCGAGGGGCTGCTCGGGCCCGCGCTGCCGTGGGCCGCCGACCTGCGCACCGAGGTGAAGCGGGCGGCGGCGAAGAAGGCGAGCGGCCAGACCGTCACCATCGGCACCTTCACCGACCGCGCCGAACTGCCCGAGGTCGCCGCCACCCTGCAACAGCAGCTCCAGAAGGTCGGCTTCAAGGTGAAGCTGGACGTCCGGGAGTACGCCAACATCGAATCCGACGCGCTGGCGGGCGAGTTCGACGCGTTCATCCTGTCCCGGGCCACCGTCCTCGACTCCGGCGACCCGACCGCCTACCTCTACAGCGACTTCGCCTCCGACGGCTCCTTCAACCTCTCCCAGCTCACGGACGACTCCGTGGACAAGGCACTGAAGAGCGCGGGCGAGACCGCGGTGGGCGACGCACGCCGCAAGGCCGTCATCGCGGCCGAGGCCGCCGTGCTGACCACCGATGCCGCGATCCCGATGCTGCATGAGCGGGTCATCCAGGGCGACGCCGCCGGGGTCGTGGACGCCGCGCACGACCCGCGCGAGCGTGAGCTGGTCACGGCCGACACGTACATCAAGTGAGGCCGACCGCCGCCGGGGTGACCCGGGTTCTCTGTCTCGTCGCGGTCCTGGCCGCCGTAGGACTGCTGCCCTGGCTCTCCGGCAGGGACCCCGCGCTGACGGTCCTGCGGGCGCGCTCCGCCGAGCAGGAGCCGACGAGGGAGGCGCTGGACGCCGTACGACGGGATCTCGGGCTGGATGCCGGTCCCCTTTCGCTGCTGGGGAGTTGGGTCTCCGATCTGGTGCGCGGGGACCTCGGCCTGTCGTGGGTGTCCGGCACCGAGGTCCTGCCGTCGGTGACCGCCGGGCTCCAGGTGTCGCTGGGGCTGATGGGCGCGGCCTTCGGTTTCGCGGTGGTGCTGGCCTGCGTGCTGGTCGCGCCGGTGCTGGTACGGGGGCGCGGGTCGGGCGGGGCGGGGGCCGCGATGCTGGCCGCCGTACCCGAATTCCTGCTGGCCACCGTGGCGTTGCTGGTCTGCGGGGTGTGGCTGGGCTGGCTGCCGACCTCGGGCTGGCAGGGGCCGGAGTACATGGTCCTGCCCGCGCTCGCCCTCGGCGTCCCGGCGGGCGGCGTCCTCGGCCGGCTGGTCGCGGACGCGTTGCCCGCCGTGCTGGACGAGCGGTGGGTGGAGCTGTGGCGGGGCGCCGGGGTGAGCAGGGCGCGCGTCTCGGCGGCGGCGCTGCGGCGTGTACTGCCGCCGCTGGTACCGCAGTTCGGGATGGCCGCCGTCGGTCTGACCGGGGGTGCGGTCGCGGTGGAGACGGTGTTCGCGGTGCCGGGCATCGGGCGTACGGCGCTCGGGGCGGCCAAGTCGCAGGACCTGCCGCTGCTCCAGGGGGCGGTGCTGGCCCTGCTGGCGCTGGGGCTGGTGACGGGTGCCGTCGCGGCTCTGCTGCGGCGGCGGCTGCTGGGTCCCGCGCTGCGTGACGCCGAGCTCTCCCTGCCGCCGGTCCGGCCGGTCCGTACCCACCCGGCCATCCCGTTGACGCTGTTCACGGTCCTTGCCGTGGCCATCGGCTGGGGTCTGTTGCGCGACCCGTACGCCGTGAACACCGCCGCCCGCCTGGCCTCGCCCTCCTGGGCGCACCCGCTCGGCACCGACGGAATCGGCCGTGACGTACTGGCCCGGCTCGGGCACGGCGCCGCTCCGACGGTCGGCACCGCGGCCGCCGTATGTCTGGCCAGCCTGCTGCTCGCGCTGGCCCTCGGCTTCCTGCCGGGTGTCGCGGCGGGCGCGTCGGACATCGCGAACGCGCTGCCGCCGGTGATCGCCGGGATCCTGGTCGCGGCCGCCGCCGGGCCCGGCACCGGCGGTGCGGCCTTCGCGGTCGCGCTGATCTCCTGGCCGCCGTTGGCCGCCCATGCGGCGGCGCTGGTGCAGGAGGTGCGCGCGTCGGCGTTCCTCACCGCCCAGCGGGCCATCGGGGCAACGCCGTGGTGGATCCTGTCCCGGCATGTGCTGCCGTCCGTGGCGGCGCCGGTCGCCCGGCACGCCCTGCTGCGGCTGCCCGGCATGGCCCTCGCCCTGGCCTCGCTGGGCTTCCTGGGCCTGGGCGCGCAGCCGCCCGCGCCCGAGTGGGGTCTGCTGCTCGACGAGTCGCGCGCCTATGTGGAACGGGCACCGTGGGCCGCCCTCGCGCCCGCCGTGGCACTGGCCCTGCTGGCGGGGCTCGCGGTGTCCGGGGCGTCGTATGCGCAAGGAAGGCAGGTCACCCGTGTGAAGCCTGTGACCCGTGTGCCCCGTGTCGGGAAGGAGGCCTCCGGTGGAGTCGGACGTGCTGTTGTCGGTGCGTGATCTGCGGATCGCCTTCGACGGGGTGGAGGCGGTGCGCGGGGTGTCCTTCGATATGCGCCCGCGTGAGGTGCTCGCCGTGGTGGGCGAGTCGGGCGCGGGCAAGTCGCTGACGGCGCGGGCTCTGCTGGGCATGCTGCCGGCGGAGGCGACGACGAACGGCACGGTCCTGCCTGACCTCACGGCCCAGCGCGGGCGCCGTATCGCGCTCGTCCCGCAGGACGCCCTCTCCTCCCTCTCCCCCGTACATCCGGTGGGCGACCAACTGGCCGCCGCCGTACGGTCGGTGGCCCGCGTCTCCCGCAAGGAGGCACGGGCGCGGGCGGTGGCGGCGCTGGACCGGGTGGGGATCCCGGATGCGGCGCGCAAGGCGCGGGCCTATCCGCACGAGTACTCCGGCGGCATGCGTCAGCGCGCGGTCATCGCGATGGCCACGGTCAACGAACCGGACATCGTCGTCGCCGACGAGCCGACCACCGCGCTCGACGAGGAGCACCGGGACCAGGTGCTCCGGGTGCTGGGCGAGCAGCGCGAGGCGGTCGGGGCGGCGCTGGTGCTGGTCACGCACGACATGGACGTCGTACGGGCGCACGCCGACCGCGTGCTGGTGATGTACGCCGGGCGGGTCACCGAACTCGGCCCGGCGGACGAGGTGTTGACGCGTCCCCGGGCGCCGTACACGGCGGGCCTGCTGGCCTCGCTCCCGGACGGCGCGTCCAGGCGTCGCCGTCTCCCCGCCCTCCCGGGCACCCCGCCCGCTCCGGGCGCCCTCCCGCCCGGCTGTGCCTTCGCGCCGCGCTGCTCGCTCGCGTCGGACGCGTGTCACGAGACCGAACCGGAGCCCCAGCGGGTGAAGGAGCGGCTGATCGCCTGCCACCGCTGGGCCGACGTCCCCGACCTGCTCCAGGAGACGCACCGTGCCTCTTCTTGACGTCCGCGACCTGGTCGTCCGCTATGGCACGGTCACGGCCGTGGACCATCTGTCCTTCGCGCTGGAGGCGGGCGAGACCCTCGCCCTGAACGGCCCTTCCGGCTGCGGCAAGTCGTCCACCGCGCTGGCCGTGCTCCAGCTGCGCCGCCCGGACGGAGGTGAAGTGCACTTCGAAGGCCGGGAGTTGACCAGCCTGACGGACAGCGAACTGCGCCCTCTCCGCCCCCGGATGCAGCCGGTCTTCCAGGACCCGTACGGCTCCCTGAGCCCCCGCCACCGCATCCGTGACGCGATCGCCGAGCCCCTGAAGATCCACGGCCGCTGGACCGCCACCGACGGCCCCGCCCGCGTCGCCGAACTCCTCGACCGGGTCGGCCTCGACGCCTCGTACGGCGACCGCCGCCCGCACGAACTCTCCGGCGGCCAGTGCCAACGCGCCGGAATCGCCCGCGCGTTGGCCTCCGACCCACGCCTGCTGATCCTCGACGAGCCGGTGTCGGCCCTGGACCCGTCGATCCGCGCAGGCGTGCTGAACCTGCTCGCCGACCTCCAGGACGACCTCGGCCTCGGCTATCTGTTCATCTGCCATGACCGGGCGGTGGTACGGCACTTCGCGGACCGGGTGGTCGAGATGCGGGACGGGATCATCACTTCCGAGTGGCGGCTTCCATCACCTGACGCAGTCCCTCGGTGAGCGCGTCGGCGTCGGGCGCGTGCTCGGGGTCGAAGTTCCACTGTGCGATGAGGCCCGTCATCAGCGTCGTGTAGAACCTTCCGAGCGTGTCCAGGGTCTTGTCGGGGATCTCATCCTCCGGCACCCCCATGAACAACGCCACGAGAGCGCGCTCGGCGTCCCGCTGCTGCGACGCCAGATGGTCGCGCACGGCGGGCAGTTGATCCCCCATGGCCACGATCTCCACGCTGAGCCGCCACATCGAACCGGGCCCCCGCATGGTGTCGATGATGTTCGACCACGCCTCCTGGAAGCGCTCGACGGAGCCGGGCGCGGTGGCGCTCTCGGCGGTCCCGTCGCCGTCGAAGGCGTCGGAGAGCTCACCGACCAGCGCGAGGTAGGCCTCCGCCAGCAGCGCGTCCTTCGAGCCGTAGTGGTAGCCGATCGACGCCAGGTTCGTCCCCGACTCCTTGACGATGTCGCGCGCGGTCGTGCGCACGAATCCCTTCGCCACCAGGCAGCGCTTGGCGCCTTCGAGCAGATCCTCACGGTGTCCCATGGCACCCAGACTACCCCGGATCCATACGGCCGTCCTATACATGCGTCATAGACAAGCGTTTAAGACGTGTGTACATTCACCGGCATGACAACGAACCCGACTCCACCCACCCGTGCCGGCCGCCGCGAATGGACGGCGCTCGGCGTGCTGATGCTGCCGCTGCTGCTGGTGTCGATGGACGTCTCGGTCCTCTACTTCGCCGTCCCGGCGATCAGCGCGGACCTGGAGCCGACCGGCACCCAGCAGCTGTGGATCTTCGACATCTACGCCTTCGTCCTGGCCGGCCTGCTGATGACGATGGGTTCGCTCGGCGACCGCATCGGCCGGCGCAAGCTGCTCCTGATCGGCGCGGCCGCCTTCGGGGCCGCCTCACTGGCCGCGGCGTACGCCGACAGCGCCGAGATGCTGATCGTGGCCCGCGCGGTCCTCGGCGTCGGCGGTGCGACCCTGATGCCGTCCACGATGGCGCTGGTCCGCACGATGTTCACCGACCCGGCGCAGCGGACGAAGGCGATCGCCCTGTGGTCCGGCGTCATGACGGCCGGGATCGCGCTCGGCTCGGTACTGAGCGGACTGCTGGTGGAGTTCTTCTGGTGGGGCTCGGTCTTCCTGGTCAACCTGCCCGCGATGGCCCTGCTGCTGGTCCTCGGCCCGATCCTGCTCCCCGAGGCGAAGAACCCCGAGCCCGGCCGCTTCGACTGGCCGAGCATCCCGCTGTCCATGGCCGCGGTGCTGCCCGTGGTCTACGGCCTCAAGGAGATCCCCTCGGAGGGCTGGAACGTCCGCTACGTCGTGTCGATCACCGTCGGCCTGCTCTTCGCCGCGCTCTTCGTCCACCGCCAGCGCACGACCGCCGCGCCGATGATCTCCCCGGACCTGTTCCGCCGCCCCGGCTTCACCCCGGCCCTCACGCTCTACCTGATCACCATGTTCGCGATGATGGGCTCGGCGTACTTCACCACCCAGTACATCCAGTCGGTCCTCGACAAGAGCGCCCTGGAAGCGGCCCTGTGGGCCCTGCTCCCCTCGGTGCCGATCGGTCTCGCGGCGCCCCTGTCGACCCAGCTGGTGCACAGGGGCCTGAGCCGCGTGCACGTCGTTACCGCAGGCTTCCTGATCGGCGCGGGCGGCTACGGCCTGCTGGCCCTGACCGGAACGGACTCCATGTGGCTGCTGCTGACCGCGTGCGGGGTCCTCGCCTCCGGGATCACCCTCGTCACAGTCCAGATCGCGGACCTCGCGCTGAGCTCGGCCCCGGTGGAACGGGCGGGCGCCGCCTCCTCACTCATGGAGACCGGCGCGGAGTTCGGCGGCGCCCTCGGCATGGCTCTGCTCGGGTCCATCGGTACGGCCGTCTACCGCCACGAGATCCCGTCCTCGGCGCCGGACGCGGCCCGCGAGACGCTGGGCGGTGCGCTGGCGGTCGCCGACCGGTTCCCGGGCCTTGCCACCACGGCCCGCGAGGCGTTCACCCACGGCATGCAGGGGGCGGCGATCGCGGGAACGGTACTGCTGGCCGGGGCCGCGTGCCTGACTCCCCTGGCTCTGCGCCGGACGCGCCGGCACGACAAAACGCCGGGCGAGCCGAGTTCCCTCAGCCCGTCCGGCGTTTGAGGACGACCTCAGGCCAGGTTCACCGCGCGAGCGGACGTCGCCCCGATCTCCGCCTCGACCTCGGCCAGCACCCCGGAGGGCACCGTGTCGTCGACCGTCAGGACGGCCAGCGCCTCGCCACCGGCGACGGCCCGCGACACCTGCATGCCGGCGATGTTGATGCCCGCCTCACCGAAGATGCGGCCGACGGTGCCGACGACACCCGGCCGGTCCTCGTAGCGCAGCACCACCATGTGGTCGGCGAGCGCGAGATCGACGTCGTAGTCGCCGACCGCGACGATCTTCTGCAGGTGCTTGGGACCGGCCAGCGTGCCGGAGACCGAGACCTCCTCGCCGCTGCCGAGCGTGCCGCGCACGGTGACGACGTTGCGGTGGTCGGGGGACTCCGAGCTGGTGGTCAGCCGCACCTCGACGCCGCGCTCCTGGGCGAACAGCGGGGCGTTGACGTACGACACGGTCTCGTCGACGACGTCCTCGAAGACACCCTTGAGGGCGCTGAGCTCCAGCACCTTCACATCGTGCTGGGTGATCTCGCCGTACACCTCGACGTCGAGGCGGACGGCGACCTCACCGGCGAGCGCCGTGAAGATCCGGCCGAGGCGCTCGGCGAGCGGCAGGCCCGGCTTGACGTCCTCGGCGATGACGCCGCCCTGGACGTTCACCGCGTCCGGGACCAGCTCACCGGCGAGCGCGAGGCGCACCGAGCGGGCGACGGCGATACCGGCCTTCTCCTGCGCCTCGTCGGTGGAGGCACCGAGGTGCGGGGTGGAGACGACCTGGTCGAACTCGAACAGCGGCGAGTCCGTGCAGGGCTCCTTCGCGTACACGTCGAGACCGGCACCGGCGACCCGGCCCTCCTTGAGAGCGGAGTACAGCGCCTCCTCGTCGACGATCCCACCGCGCGCGGCGTTGACGATGCGCACGCTCGGCTTGACCTTGCGCAGCGCCTCGTCGCCGATCAGACCGAGGGTCTCGGGCGTCTTGGGCAGGTGGACGGTGATGAAGTCGGAGACCTCGAGCAGGTCGTCCAGCGACAGCACCTTGACGCCCATCTGCGCGGCCCGGGCAGGCTGGACGTAGGGGTCGTAGGCGACGACCTTCATGCCGAACGCCGACATGCGCTGCGCGACAAGGGCACCGATGCGGCCGAGCCCGACCACACCGAGGGTCTTCTCGGCCAGCTCCACGCCGGTGTACTTGCTGCGCTTCCACTCGCCGTTCTTCAGCGCGGCGTTCGCCTGCGGAATGTTGCGGGCGGTGGCGAGGATCAGACCGCAGGCCAGCTCGGCGGCGGTCACGATGTTCGAGGTGGGGGCGTTGACGACCATCACGCCGGCCTTGGTGGCGGCGGAGACGTCGACATTGTCCAGGCCGACGCCGGCTCGTGCGACGACCTTCAGTTTGCTCGCGGCGGCGATCGCCTCGGCGTCCACCTTCGTGGCCGAGCGGATCAGGATCGCGTCGACGTCGGCGATGGCGGGGAGCAGTTCGGCTCGGTCTGCTCCGTTGCAATGCCGGATCTCGAAGTCCGGCCCCAGGGCGTCGACAGTCGCGGGCGACAGTTCTTCAGCGATGAGTACGACCGGTTTGGCGTTGGCAGCAGTGCTCACGTGAGTCCTCACAAGTCCAATGCGGACGGCCGTCCCGACGGCCGCAGGCGGTGGAGGGGTTGCCGCGTGGAAGACGCACGACGCTGTGGCCCGACGCGTATGTAGTGCAGCAGTCTAGTGCTGCTCGGGAGGTCGTCCTGCGCCTCCACGGAAGGATCACTCATCCGTGGCTGCACGCCGTGGACGAGCGGTTACCGGAGGTTCGGCAAAGGGGCCGCAGCGAATCGCTGCGGCCCCGTGCCCATGGCTACGCCTCTTCGTCGTTCACCCACGACATGAGCTTGCGCAGCTCCTTGCCGGTGGTCTCCAGCAGGGACTCGGCGTCCTGCTGCTTGTACTCGTTGTACTTCTTCAGACCGCCGTGGTACTCGGCCATCCACTCACGCGCGAAGGTGCCGTCCTGGATCTCCGCCAGGACCTTCTTCATCTCGGCCTTGGTGGCGTCGGTGATGATCCGCGGGCCGGTGACGTAGTCGCCCCACTCGGCGGTCTCGGAGACGGACCAGCGCATCTTCTCCAGGCCGCCCTCGTACATGAGGTCGACGATCAGCTTCAGCTCGTGCAGGCACTCGAAGTACGCGATCTCCGGCTGGTAGCCCGCCTCGGTCAGCGTCTCGAAACCGGCCTTGACCAGCGCGGCCGTACCACCGCAGAGGACGGCCTGCTCACCGAACAGGTCGGTCTCGGTCTCCTCGGTGAACGTCGTCTTGATGACGCCGGCGCGGGTGCCACCGATGCCCTTGGCGTACGACAGGGCCAGCGCGAAGGCGTTGCCGGTCGCGTCCTGCTCGACAGCGGCGATACAGGGAACGCCGCGGCCCTCTTCGTACTGGCGACGCACCAGGTGGCCCGGGCCCTTCGGGGCGACCATGCAGACGTCGATGCCGGCCGGGGGCTTGATGAAGTCGAAGCGGATGTTCAGGCCGTGGCCGAAGAACAGGGCGTCGCCGTCCTTGAGGTTGTCCTTGATGGACTCCTCGTAGACCTGGGCCTGGATCGGGTCCGGAACCAGGATCATGATCACGTCGGCCTCGGCGGTGGCCTCGGCCGGGGTCACCACGCGCAGCCCCTGCTCCTCGGCCTTCGCCTTGGACTTGGAGCCCTCGTGCAGACCGACCCGGACGTCGACACCCGAGTCACGGAGCGACAGCGCGTGGGCGTGGCCCTGGCTGCCGTAACCGATGACCGCGACCTTGCGGCCCTGGATGATGGACAGGTCGGCGTCGGCGTCGTAGAACAGCTCGGCCACTTTGGGTTCTCTCCTTGTGTGCAGGTGTTGCGTCCCACCGTATGACGGCGGGCTGAAGGGAAGTTCGCGGGTCTCGGTATACGGGCGGCCGGTGTCCTCCCGGCCGCCCGTGTCCGTCGTTATGCCGACCGGTCCAGGGCGCGCAGCGACCGGTCGGTGATCGAACGCGCGCCGCGGCCGATCGCGATCGTGCCGGACTGGACCAGCTCCTTGATGCCATACGGCTCCAGCATCTTGAGCATGGCGGACAGCTTCTCGCCGCTGCCGGTGGCCTCGATGGTGACGGCCTCAGGAGAGACGTCGACGGTCTTGGCGCGGAACAGCTGGACGATCTCGACGATCTGGGAGCGCGTCTCGTTGTCGGCGCGCACCTTCACCAGAACGAGTTCGCGCTGAACGGCCGAACCGGGTTCCAGTTCAACGATCTTCAGCACGTTGACGAGCTTGTTGAGCTGCTTGGTCACCTGCTCGAGCGGCAGGTCCTCGACGCCCACCACGATGGTGATGCGGGAGATGTCGGGGTGTTCGGTGACGCCGACGGCGAGCGAGTCGATGTTGAAGCCGCGGCGGGAGAACAGGGCGGCGATCCGGGCGAGGATGCCCGGCGTGTTCTCCACCAGGACGGAGAGCGTGTGCTTGGACATGGTCTTTTTACGTCTCTCTCGCTCAGTCGTCTTCGTTGTCGCCGAAGTCGGGGCGGACGTCCCGGGCGGCCATGATCTCGTCGTTGGAGGTGCCGGCGGCGACCATCGGCCACACCATCGCGTCCTCGTGGACGATGAAGTCGACGACGACCGGGCGGTCGTTGATCGAGTTCGCCTCTTCGATGACCTTGTCGAGGTCGGCCGGGTCCTCGCAGCGGATCGCGTAGCAGCCCATGGCCTCCGACAGCTTCACGAAGTCGGGGACGCGGGTGCCGGCGCTGGGCTGCTTGCCGTCCGCCTCCGGGCCGCTGTGCAGCACGGTGTTGGAGTAGCGCTGGTTGTAGAAGAGGGTCTGCCACTGGCGGACCATCCCGAGGGCGCCGTTGTTGATGATGGCGACCTTGATCGGGATGTTGTTCAGGGCGCAGGTGGTGAGTTCCTGATTGGTCATCTGGAAGCAGCCGTCGCCGTCGATCGCCCAGACCGTGTTGTCCGGGGCTCCGGCCTTGGCGCCCATCGCGGCCGGGACCGCGTAGCCCATCGTCCCGGCGCCGCCGGAGTTGAGCCAGGTCGCGGGCTGCTCGTACTCGATGTAGTGCGCGGCCCACATCTGGTGCTGGCCCACGCCCGCGGCGAAGATCGTGCCCTCCGGCGCGAGTTGGCCGATGCGCTGGATGACCTGCTGCGGGGAGAGCGAGCCGTTGTCGGGCTGCTCGTAGCCCAGCGGGTAGGTCTCGCGCCAGCGGTTCAGGTCCTTCCACCAGGCGCTGTAGTCGCCGGTGTTGCCCTCGCTGTGCTCCTTCTGCACGGCCTGGACCAGATCGGCGATGACCTCGCGGGCGTCACCGACGATCGGCACGTCGGCGGCGCGGTTCTTGCCGATCTCGGCCGGGTCGATGTCGGCGTGGACGATCTTGGCGTACGGGGCGAAGCTGTCGAGCTTGCCGGTGACGCGGTCGTCGAAGCGGGCTCCGAGGGCGACGATCAGGTCGGCCTTCTGCAGCGCGGTGACGGCGGTGACCGCACCGTGCATGCCCGGCATTCCCACGTGCAGCTCGTGACTGTCGGGGAATGCGCCGAGCGCCATCAGGGTGGTGGTGACGGGCGCTCCGGTGAGTTCTGCGAGGACCTTCAGCTCGGCGGTGGCGTGCGCCTTGAGGACGCCGCCGCCGACGTAGAGGACGGGCCGCTTGGCGGAGGTGATCAGCTTGGCGGCCTCACGGATCTGCTTGGCGTGCGGCTTGGTGACGGGCCGGTAGCCGGGCAGGTCCATGGTCGGCGGCCAGGAGAAGGTGGTCTTCGCCTGGAGGATGTCCTTGGGGATGTCGACCAGGACCGGCCCCGGGCGGCCGGTGGAGGCGATGTGGAACGCCTGCGCGATCGCCCGGGGGATGTCCTCCGCCTTGGTGACCAGGAAGCTGTGCTTGGTGATCGGCATGGTGATGCCGACGATGTCCGCCTCCTGGAATGCGTCCGTACCGATCGCCTTGGACACGACCTGCCCGGTGATCGCGACCAGCGGCACGGAGTCCATGTGCGCGTCCGCGATCGGGGTGACCAGGTTGGTGGCGCCCGGCCCGGACGTCGCCATGCACACCCCGACCTTGCCGGTGGCCTGCGCGTAACCGGTGGCCGCGTGGCCGGCGCCCTGCTCGTGACGGACCAGCACGTGCCGCACCAGCTTGGAGTCCATCATCGGGTCGTACGCCGGCAGGATGGTGCCGCCGGGAATGCCGAATACCGTGTCGGCGCCGACCTCCTCGAGAGAGCGGATGAGGGACTGCGCACCCGTCATCTGCTCGGGGGCGGACTGGTGTCCTCCGGAACGGGGCCGCGGCTGCGGATGATGGGCCCCGGTGGCCTGCTCGGTCATCGGCATTCTCTTCTCGATGCTGAGGGTTTTTGCGAAGTTCGTGCGGTGTGCGGCTGCTGTACGACAGGTGCCTGTGCAACAAAAAACCCCTCGTGCCATAAGGCAAGCGAGGGGAGCGCGCCGGGAGGGGTCGCTGAGCGGTCTGGGGCTCAGCTTCAGCCGACGCGCTTTCCAAGTACGAGAATTCGGGTGCGCATGGCACTGACCCTCCCCCCGGCACGCACCGCATGTCAAGGTGGTGGGACGGGAGTCTCATTATGTGAGCGAAGGGCACTGCCGCCTCCAAGAACAGCGGGGACACCACCGGTGTACACCCCCGAACCCCTTTCCCTTGTTCGTTCACCTCCGGGGCGCCACAGTCGGTGTCGAGGCCGCGACCGTGCTCAACCCTTCGGGCCTGCGCGCGGTCGCACCCTCGACACCGACGCGCCCCTGCGGTTCTCTCACGCCACCCACGAACGCGGGCTCGGCCGGGCCGTGCGGGACCGGATAGTGGCCGGAAGCCAGTGCTCTGCGCAGCCGGTACTCGTCCAGTGGACCGGAGAACGCCATGCCCTGCCCATGTGTGCAGCCCATCGCGCGCAAGGCCACGACCTGCTCCGGAAGGTCCACGCCGTCGGCCACGGACTGCAGTCCCAGATCACCGGCGATCCGCAGCAGCCCACTGGTGATCTTGTGCAGCCGAGCCGACTCGACGACGCCCTCGACCAGGGAGCGATCGAGTTTCAGTACGTCGACGGGGAGCCGCCTGAGCGCGGTGATCGCCCCGTATCCGCTGCCGAAGCCGTCGAGCGCGATCCGGACACCCAGCCGGTGCAACACCCCAAGGCGTCGCTCCAGCTCGTCCAGGGACACCCGCGGATCGGTGTCGGCCAGCTCGATCACCAGCGCCCCGGACGGCAGCCCGTGCCGGGTGAGCAGCGCCTCGATCGAGCCGAGCGGCATCGACCGGTCCAGCAGACGCCGGGCACTCACCCGTACCGTCACCGGGACGGCCGACCCCGTCGTGGCCCGCTCGGCGGCCTGCTCGACGGCCTCCTCGAGCACCCAGCGGCCCAGTTCCTGCGTCTTGTCGCTGTCCTCGGCCACCCGCAGGAACTCGGCCGGGGTGAACAGCACCCCCTGCGAGGAGCGCCAGCGCGCCTGGGCGGCGACCGATGTGATCCGGCCGTTCTCGAGACAGACGACGGGCTGGTGCAGCAGCGCGAACTCGCCGTCGTGCAGCGCGGCCCGCAGGCGCGTGGCCAGCTCCGCCTTCCGTACGACGTCCTGCTGCATCTGCGGTGCGTACAGCTCCACGCGGCCCTTGCCGGCCGCCTTGGCGCGGTACATGGCGAGGTCGGCGTTGCGCTGGATCTCGCCCGCGCCCAGGCCCGCCTCGGCGAAGGCCACGCCGATGGACGCGGCGACCCGGACATCGTTGCCGTCGATGAGATACGGCTGCGAGAGCGTGACCCTGAGGCGGTCGGCGAGCTCCAGTATGTGACGTTCGCGGGAGGCTCGGTCACGGGTGCCGTCGCCGACGATCAGGGCCGCGAACTCGTCGCCGCCCAGGCGGGCCGCGGTGTCGCCCTGGCGGACGCCGTCCTGGAGTCTGCGGGCGGCCTGGACGAGCAGCTCGTCCCCGGCCTGGTGCCCGATCGTGTCGTTGACCGCCTTGAAGCCGTCGAGGTCGATGAAGAGGACGGCCGTACCGGCGAGTGCGGCGCCCCGGTCGGAGGCGCGCCGGCCGGACAGGGCCTGCTGGACGCGCTGGGTGAACAGGGCGCGGTTGGGCAGGTCGGTGAGCGGGTCGTGTTCGGCGTTGTGCTGGAGCTGCGCCTGCAGGCGCACTCTTTCGGTCACGTCCCGGCTGTTGAAGATCAGGCCGCCGTGGTGGCGGTTGACGGTGGACTCGACGTTGAGCCAGCCCCCACCGCCGGCCTTGAAGCGGCACTCGATGCGCGTGGTGGGTTCTTCGAGCGGGCTGGCGGCGAGGAAACGGCGCACCTCGTGCACCACGCAGCCCAGATCCTCCGGGTGGATGAGATCGGCCAGTTCCGTACCCACGAGATCCTCCGCGGGACGGCCGTAGACCCCGGCGGCGGCCGGGGAGACGTACCGGAGGATGCCGTTGGGTGCGGCGATCATGATGACGTCGCTGGAACCCTGCACCAGGGAGCGGAAGTGGTTCTCCTTCTGCGCCAGTTCCTGGGTGAGGGTGATGTTGTCGAGCAGCATGATGCCCTGGCGCACCACGAGGGCGAGCACGACCGTGCCGCCGGTGAGGAGCACCACGCGGTCGACGCTGCGGCCGTTGAGGACGTTGTAGAGGATCCCCAGGGTGCAGACCGCGGCGGCCAGATACGGCGTGAGGGCGGCCAGCGAACCGGCGATGGGCCGGGCGACCGGATACCGGCTGTGATCACCTCCCTGCGAGGAGGTGTGGTGGTGGCCGCCGCCACGCTGTCCGGGCAGGTGCTCGTGCACCACGCGCGTGTGCCCCTCGTCCTCCGGTTGCCCGTGCCGCGGTGCGGCCCAGGGGGCGTACGCCAGGAGCAGCGAGCCGGCGAACCACCCCGCGTCCAGCAACTGTCCGGAACGGTAGGTGTAGTGCAGCAGCGGTGAGGTGAACAGGGCGTCGCACATCACGGTCAGGGCGAGCGCGCCGATCGCGGTGTTCACGGCGGTGCGGTTCCCCGAGGAGCGCCGGAAGTGCAGCGCGAGCACCATGCTGACCAGGGCGATGTCCAGCAGCGGGTAGGCCAGCGACAGCGCGGTGTGCGCCACGCTCGATCCCTCGGACTTCGCCGCCTGGGCGAGCGCGAGGCTCCACGACAGCGTCAGCAGCGAGCCGCCGATCAGCCAGGCGTCGAGGCCCAGGCAGACCCAGCCCGCCTTCGTCACCGGCCGTTTGGCGAGGACCAGCAGGCCCACGATGGCGGGCGGTGCGAAGCAGAGGAAGAACAGGTCGGCGTAGCTGGGGCTGGGCACGGGCTGTCCGAGGACCACCTCGTACCACCCCCAGACCAGGTTGCCGAGGGCTGCCATCGCCGAGGAGAGTGCGAACAGCAGCCAGGCGGGCCGAAACCGGATACGCCGGCTTCGGGCGTAGAGAAAACAGGACACGGCCGCGGCGGCCGCCGCGGCGCTCAGACCGAAGTCACCCATGATCAGCGCGACTTGGTGCGAGCCCCAGCCGAGCGCGGAACCGACGGCGTATCCCGCGCACACCAGGGCCAGTGACAGTCGGAGGACCAGGCTCGACCCGCCACCGGAGGACGGTGGCCGGGTCAGCAGCGCCCGCGTCGGGCGCTGCGCGCGCAGCGCTCCGTCGAGAGTGGTCGTGGTGGGCATCGGCGAGGTCACCGGGCCCTCCCGGTCCGCGCCGCTCCGGGGTCCCGGGGGTCCCGGTGCGCCGGGTGCGCATGCCTCCTGCGGCTGCTGTGCCTGCGGTGGTGATGGCTGTGGTGATTGGCGTGGTGGCCGCGTCTGCGCGCGGCGGTGCCCCAGGGTCGCCGCCGGCGGCCTCGCCGCGTCGGATCGTTCGTCCATAGGCCGTGCATCGCCCGTCGCCCCCCTCACAGTCTGAAATGTCCATCCCCGGCGCCGAACGGTGCGCGGCGCATCCCCTGTCGGGACGATACACCAGTCTCGTCACTCAGGGACATAGCTTCTCTACGCTCCGTGACGACCAGCGGCGATGTGGGCACGTACCGCGTTCGGAGGATTGCGGAGGGTACTCGAAGCGGATTACACGCCCGTTTCGTCCGGCTCCTGTGCGCTCGCGGCATCCGTCGGCCGTGTGCCGGTCGCGCCTGTCGTAAGGATCACGTTCCGCAGCGGCTCGTGGTTCACGAAACGGCTCAACTGGTCCGTGAGAAGCCGCTTGGCGCGCGGCAGGAAGGCCGATGTGGGGCCGCCGACGTGGGGGCTGATGAGCACGCCGGGCGCGCGCCACAGGGGGTGTTCGCGGGGCAGCGGTTCGGGGTCGGTGACGTCGAGGGCGGCGGTGATGCGGCGGCTCTCCAGTTCGGCGAGCAGGGCCTTGGTGTCGACGACCGCGCCGCGGGCGATGTTGACGAGGAGCGCGCCGTCCTTCATCCGGGCCAGGAAGTCGGAGTTGACCAGGTGGCGGGTGTTTTCGGTCAGGGGCGTGGACAGGATGACGACGTCCGCCTCGGGCAGCAGGGCGGGCAGTTCGGTGAGCGGGTGCACCAGGCCGCGCGCCGTGGTGCGCTCAGAGCGCGCGACGCGCGCCACCCGCGCGAGCTCAAAAGGCGCGAGCCGGTCCTCGATGGCGGCGCCGATCGAGCCGTATCCCACGATGAGCACGTTCTTGTCGGCCAGCGCCGGCCGGAACCCGCCGAGCCACTCGCCCCGGTCCTGCGCCCGCACGAAGTCGGGTACACCGCGCAGTGAGGCGAGGATCAGGGTGAGCGTGAGTTCGGCGGTGCTCGCCTCATGCACCCCGCGCGCGTTGCACAGCCGTACGCCGGGACGCAGATGCCTCAGCCCCGGCTCGACGTGATCAATGCCGGCGGACAGGGTCTGCACGACCTGGAGGGACGTCATCTCGGGCAGCGGGCGCTGTCCGATCGCGGGCGCCTTCATATAGGGCACCACGTAATAGACGCAGTCAGCGGGGTCCGCGGGGAAGTCCTCGCCACCGTTCCAGAAGCGGTAGTTCGGCCCTTCCGGGAGCCCTTCGATCTCTTCCGGCGGGATGGGCAGCCACACGTCAGCAGTCATGCCAGGAGGCTATGTCAGGGGTGCGAGGGCTCAGAGGTTAGGTTGGGGGCGCGGAAGAGGGAGGGTTACGGGCAGGTGGAGCGCAGGACGATCGGCGCGGCGGCGCTCGTGGTGGGGGCCGTCGGACTCGGGTGCATGCCGATGAGCTGGGCGTACAGCGGCTCGCGGCAGCGGGGCGACGAGTCGCTCAGGGCCGTGCACCGGGCGCTCGATCTGGGCTCGAACCTGCTCGACACGGCCGACATGTACGGCCCGTTCACCAATGAGCTGCTGGTGGGGCGGGTGCTGAAGGAGCGCCGCGAGGACGCCTTCGTGTCGACGAAGGTCGGCCTGCTGGTCGGCGAGCAGCACGTCGTGGCCAACGGGCGGCCGGGCTATGTGAAGCGGGCGTGCGACGCGTCGCTGCGGCGGCTGCAGACCGACTACATCGACCTCTACCAGCTGCACCGACAGGACCCCGAGGTTCCGGTCGAGGAGACCTGGGGCGCGATGGCGGAGCTGGTCCAGGCCGGGAAGGTACGGGCGTTGGGGCTGTGCGCGGTGGGCGCGCGCTCCGGGCGGCGGCCGGGGGCCCGGCTGCACGACGCGACGGTCCGGCAGTTGCAGCGGGTGCAGCAGGTCTTCCCGGTGAGCGCGGTGCAGGCGGAGCTGTCGGTGTGGTCGCCGGAGGCGCTGGAGGCGCTGCTGCCGTGGTGCGAGGCGCGCGGCGTCGGTTTCCTGGCGGCGATGCCGCTCGGCAACGGCTTCCTGACCGGCACGCTGACACCCGGCGAGGGCTTCGAACCGGACGACGTCCGGGCCCGCCACCCCCGTTTCACGGCCGAGATGATGGCCGCGAACCAGCCGATCGTGGCCGGTCTGCGCCGGGTGGCGCGCCGCCATGGCGAGGACGTCACACCCGCGCAGGTCTCCCTGGCATGGGTGCTGGCCCAGGGACGGCATGTGGTCGCGGTGCCGGGCGCCAAGCAGGAGCGCTGGGTGGCGGAGAACGCGGCGGCGGCCGGGGTGGGGCTCACGGTGCAGGACCTGGCGGAGGTGGCGGAGCTGCCGGGGGCGCAGGGGTCCTGGGACTGAGAACGGCGGGTTGCGGACGTTTCGGGATGTGCTGGTGCCGATGTCCGGAGCTTGGTTGGCCGGGCGGTGATTCGGGATTGGTTGATCGGGAACCTGTGGGGCGCGAGCGGTGTATGACAAGTAGAACTCGCCGCGTCGAAGGGACCATGATCGTGCAACGTCGAGCTGTGGCGGCCGTATTGGCCGCCGCCACACTCCTGCTGACGGCCGGCTGCTCCTCCGACGACGGAGGTTCGGAATCGTCGGGCGGCGAGGAGAGCGCGTCAGCGGGTGGTACGAGCCCGCAGTCGTCGCCCTCGGGACAGGCCGCCGAGGCCACCCCGCCCGCGAAGGGCTCGGTGAAGGTCGTGCGCACGGTCACCGAGGACCTGAACACCCCGTGGGGCCTGGCCCCGCTCCCCGACGGCGACCTGCTGGTCTCCTCACGCGACGAGGCCACGATCAGCCGGGTCGACACGGAGACGGGCAAGAAGACGGAGCTGGGCGAGGTGCCGGGGGTGTCCCCGGCGGGAGAGGGCGGCCTCATGGGCCTCGCGCTCTCCCCGGACTACGCCTCGGACCACATGATCTACGCGTACTTCACCTCGGCCTCGGACAACCGCATCGTCCGCATGCTGTACGAGGAGGGGAAGCCGTCCGGCGAGCAGCTCGGCGCGCCCGACACGATCTTCCGGGGCATCCCCAAGGGCTTCATCCACAACGGCGGCCGGATCGCCTTCGGCCCGGACAAGATGCTGTACGCGGGCACGGGCGAGAGCGGTGAGGAAGGCCTGTCCCAGGACAAGGACTCCCTCGGCGGCAAGATCCTCCGCCTGACCCCGGAGGGCGAACCGGCGCCGGGCAACCCGTTCTCGAACTCGCCCGTGTACTCCTACGGCCACCGCAATGTGCAGGGTCTCGCCTGGGACTCCAAACAGCGCCTGTTCGCCGCGGAGTTCGGCCAGGACACCTGGGACGAGCTGAACGCGATCAAGCCGGGCGACAACTACGGCTGGCCGGAGGCCGAGGGCAAGTCCGACAACTCCGCCTACCACAACCCCATAGCCCAGTGGGGCACGGACGACGCGTCCCCCAGCGGCATCGCCTATGCCGAGGGCTCTGTCTGGATGGCGGGCCTGAAGGGCGAACGCCTCTGGCGCATTCCCCTGAAGGGCACGGAGGCCTCGGCCGACCCCCAGGCCTTCCTCGAAGGCGAGTACGGCCGGCTGCGCACGGTCGTCCCGGCGGGCGGCGACAAGCTCTGGCTGGTGACGAGTGAGACCGACGGGCGCGGTTCCCCGTCCGGCGGCGACGACCGGATCCTGGAGGTGCAGGTGAGGTAGAACCGCCGCTCACTCCTCGTCGGCGGACTCCGTGTCGTCCTCCTCCGGCGTCGGCTGCCGTACGACGACCTTCCCGGACGCGAGATCTATCGGCCCACGCCCGGGGTCCCCGTCCCCGACATCCTCCCGGGTCAGTTCCAGCCGGTTCTGCTCGTCGCGGGTGTGCTTGCGGCCCGGGGAGAACAGTTCCTCGAAGGCGTTGAACATAGTTCTTCCTTCCCCGGGCCACGTGGCGACGGTGATTATTCGTCTATGAGCGACTGATCGAGGACCGCCACGGAGACGAGGATCAGAAAAGCCCGGTGCACCATGTAGCCCACTGTCAGGCCGGGCGCCACGGAGACGACCCGGATGTCCTCACCGCTGACGGCCTGCGACACCGTCGTGAACGGGTCCTCGGCGAGCTTCAGGAGCCCGCGCTCCAGAAGCTTGCGCCGGTCCTCGGGGAGCGCATCCCGCTGTGCCGCAGCACGCTCGGTGAATTCGATCTGGTACAACACGGCTCCTACCTAATGGCCGACCTCCATTATCGCGCGGCCAGCCGGTCGTCGTGCCCCGACGGGAACAGCCCCAGCCGATGCGCCACCGCCGCCGCCTCTCCCCGGCCCGAGACGCCGAGTTTGGACAGGATGTTGGAGACGTGGACGCTGGCGGTCTTCGGGGAGATGAAGAGTTCCTCGGCGATCTGGCGGTTGGTGCGGCCGGCGGAGACCAGGCGCAGGACGTCGCGTTCCCGGCCGGTGAGGCCGAGGGCGTCGGCGGGGTCGGCGGGGGCGAGCTGCTGTTTGGGGGTGTGGGTCAGGGGGAGGCGGGCGCGCTGGGCGAGCAGGGCGGTCGCGTCGGCCAATGGGCGGGCGCCGAGGTGGTCGGCGACGGCATGGGCGAGGCGGAGCAGTTCGGCGGCCCGGTCACGCTCGTCGTCGCCGCCGGACGGCAGCAGCGCCTCGGCGAGGCGGTACCGGACGCGGGCGAGATCGTAGGGCCGGTCGAGGCATTCGAAGGCGGCGACGGCCTCGGACCAGTCGTCCGGGGTGCTGCGTGCCTCGGCCCGCAGCAGTTCGGCGCGGACCCAACGTTCGTACGCCTGCCAGACGGGGACGTTCGTCGCCAGGGTTTTGGTGGCGGTGCGGATGCGGTCGAGGATCTCGGCCCGGCCCGCATCGGCGGTGGGCAGGCCGCGGGCGTCGGCCTCCGCGGTGGCGGCGGTGAGGAGCAGGGGCCAGGCGTAGCGCTGGGTGCCGGGTGGGAAGCCGGTGTCCAGGGCGCGCTCGAGTTCGGCGCGGGCGTCGAGGAGGCGGCCCTCGGCGATGGCGATGCCGATCGCGAGGCGGACCAGCGGCAGTTCGTGCTGGGGCACGTTGTCGTGGGTGCCGAAGTGGCCGCGGGCCGCGGACAGTTGGCGGCCGGCCTCCGTCAGGTCTCCGCGGGCGAGCGCGAGCAGTGCGTGGGTCTTGGCGCGGAAGCCGCGGGGCTTGGCGCTCTGACCGACGCGCTCCGAGGCGTCGGCGGCTTCGGCGGCCTCGGTCCAGCGGCCCAGGGAGTGCAGGGAGTCGGCGAGGTTGCCCCACACCCAGGCCTCGGTGTCCGGCAGGCCCAGTCCCCGGGCGAAATCGACGCCTTCCTGGAGCACGGCGACGGCCTCCGGCGAGCGGCCTATGCCTTCCAGGTGGGAGGGCAGGTTCACAAAGGCGCGGCCCATCACGGAGACGTCGCCGAGCGTGGCCACCTGCTCCTTGACCCGGTACACCTGGGCGAGGCCGGGCTCGATGTCACCGGAGTCGATCATGAGCCCGCCGAGGGTCAGCCGTGCGTTCATCTCGATGTCGCGGGCGCCGACCATGCGGGCGTACTCCACGGCGCGTTCGGCGGCGGTGAGCGCGTCGGGGCCCGGGTTGTGCAGCATCGACCAGTTGGCGACCGAGGAGAGGACCTCGGCATGCACTTCGGAGGGCGGCAGGCCGCGTACGAGGTCCTGGGCGGTGGCCAGTTCCTGCCATCCGTCGCCGCGGCCGAGGGCCTGGATCAGCCGGGCCCGCTGGTTCCAGAACCAGGCGGCGCGCAGGGAATCTCCCTCGTCCTCCAGCAGCCGAATCGCGCGCTTGGTGATCTTCAGGGCGCGTTCCCGCTCCCCGCACAGCCGCCCGGCGACGGCGGCCTCGGCCATCAGGTCGAGGGAGCGCAGCGGGGTGGTGGCGGGGTCGCAGCCGCAGGGGGGATACACCTCGGTGTAGTCGACGGGGCGCAGCGTGGCCCGGATGTCCTCGGGGGCGGTGTCCCAAAGCTCCATCGCCCGTTCCAGCAGCCGCAGTTGTTCGGAGTAGGCGTGCCGGCGGCGGGCGGTGACGGAGGCGGCGAGGACGGCGGGCAGGGCCTTGGCGGCGTCATGGGCGTGGTACCAGTAGCTGGCCAGGCGCATGACGCGCTCGTCGGCGGGGACGAGCGTGGGGTCGGCCTCCAGGGCTTCGGCGTAGCGGCGGTTGAGCCGGGAGCGCTCGCCGGGCAGCAGATCGTCGCCGACGGCCTCGCGGACCAGGGAGTGGCGGAAGCGGTAGCCGTCCTTGTCGGGGGCGGCGCTGAGGATGTTGGCGTTCACGGCGGCCCGCAACGCCTCGATCAGGTCGTCCTCGGCGAGCCCGGCGATGGCGGCGAGCAGCCGGTACTCGACGGCGGACCCGCCCTCGGCGACGATCCGGGCGACCCGCTGGGCGCTCTCGGGCAGGCCCTCGACCCGGACCAGGAGCAGATCGCGCAGGGAGTCCGTGAGCCCGGTGCGACAGCCCTCGGCGGCGGAGACGGCGAGTTCCTCGACGAAGAAGGCGTTGCCGTCGGAGCGCTGGAAGATCTCGTCGACCTGGGCGGGGTCGGGCTCGGCGGCGAGTATGCCGGCGATCTGGCGGCTCACTTCCTCGCGGCTGAAGCGGCCGAGTTCGATACGGCGGACCGTGCGCAGCCGGTCGAGTTCGGCGAGCAGGGGGCGCAGTGGATGGCGGCGGTGGATGTCGTCGGAGCGGTAGGTGGCGAGGACGACGAGGCGGCCGGTGCGCAGCGTGCGGAACAGGTAGGCGAGGAGGTGGCGGGTGGAGGCGTCGGCCCAGTGCAGGTCCTCCAGCGCGACGACGACGGTGTGGCCGGCGGCGACGCGCTCCAGCAGGCGTGCGGTGAGTTCGAAGAGGCGGGCCATGGCCTCTTCGTCGTCCCGGCCCGTGGCCCGCGCGGTGAGTGTCTCGCCCATCTCGGGCAGCAGCCGGGCCAGTTCCTCCTCCTGTCCGGCGGCCGCGGCGGCCAGTTCGTCGGGCAGGGCGCGGCGCAGGGCGCGCAGGGCGGCGGAGAAGGAGGCGAAAGGCAGTCCGTCGGCGCCGATCTCGACACAGCCGCCGAGCGCGACGACCGCGCCCTGCCGGCACGCCGCGGTGGCGAACTCCTCGACGAGCCGCGTCTTGCCGACCCCGGCCTCACCGCCGATCAGTAACGCCTGCGGCTCTCCCCCAGTGCCAATAGCCTGGGAGGTACCCCCAGCAGCGGCGTCGGCGAGCGCGTCGTTCAGCATGTCCAGCTCGTCACCACGGCCGACGAAAACGGGACTTACGGACCTGGTCTCCACAGCCCCGAGCATGGCACGGGGGTCCGACAACGCGGGACCGGTTTTCTTCCCGGCGATCGTCGGGACAGTGGTCTGAGCCGGAGTGCGAGCGAGGGCCGTACCGCTGATCGGTACGGCCCCTCCACCCCCGCCCTCCCCCGCGCTCATGCGACCCGGGCGAACCGGTGCCGGCGTGGGCGGTGGGTATGGCTGTCCGGCTCGGCGGTGCGTCGCGCCGCATCGCGGCGGGCGGCGCGGCGGGCGCGGACGACCTCGCGGGCCAGCCGCTCCTGCTCTGCCTGGTGGATGAGCTCGGCGGAGCGGAGCTGCAGCATCTCGTACTCGTACATGGTGTCTCCCCGGTGAGAGTCGGTTTCGGGTCTCGCTTTCTGCGATGCCTCTACCTTCGTCTCCCAGGGGGGTCCGCCACATCGGGAGAGTTCCGCATCTTCGGCTGCGGGCGGCGCCTTAGACGTGCGTGAGGGGTCCCAGGAACTCCGTAAGGTGCTTACGGATGCCCTAAGACCCCTCAGGTCCTGCGGTGGTTCAGCTCGTGGAGGGCAGGCTGACCAGGACGTCGGTGTACTTGAGGACGGCGAGCAGCAGCCCGATGACGCCGAGCGAGACGCCCGCCCAGGAAACCGACTTGATCCAGACCGGCTGCGGCTTGCCCGGGACACCGAACGCCGGCCGGGCGAGGACCGCGACGCCGACGATCAGCGCGATCAGCGCGAAGGCCCCGCCCCACAGCGCGGTGGCCTCCCAGGCGTCGCCGTAGACCGCCTGAAGCTGCGCTGCGACGCTCGCGTTCGACGAGGCCTGCATCTCCAGCTGGCCGGTGATCTCCTCGCGCGCCGAGGCCACCGTGCCGACCCAGCTGCCGGTCAGCGAGACCAGGCCGAGCGCGGCGGAGACGATGGCGCCGGCGCCCTGACCCACTCCGGACGACTCCTTCACCTGGGCCTCGGGCAGCTCGTCGCCGTCCTCGTCCTCGGCGGACTCGATGTCGGCCGGCTCGGCCGTGGCCTCCGCCTCGGTCTCCGTTACTTCGTCGGTCTTGGTGACGTCCACCTTCTCCTCGTCGTTCGTGGCCTCGGCGCCCGTCCCGGCACCGGTTTCGTCAGCTGTCTTGGTTCCCATGTCGCGCACCGTACGGATCCTGTCTGAGAAGTCTCTTAATGATCGTTGTCAGCGGCACACGCGCGTGCTTCACGCCATTCGGGGGCGAGGATCGACCACACCTCCAGGTCGTGCCGCACGCCACGATAGGGGTGCGCCTCCCGCCGTGTGCCGTCGCGGGTCATTCCGAGCCGCCGGGCCACGTTCAGGCTGGCCGTGTTGCCCGCGGCCGCGACCCATTCGATCCGGTGGATGCCGCGCTGCTCGACGGCGAAGTCGATGAGGACCCGCATCGCGCGCGTGACGAGCCCGCGGCCCGTGCCGGCGGGCTCCAGCCAGCAGCCGGCCTCGCCGTTGCCGTGCTCGGCGTCGAAGTTCAGGAAGAGCACCCCGCCCACGAGCTTGCCGTCCAGCCAGATGCCGTGCAGGGAACCGGTGTCGGCGGCGCGCATGTCGGCGTACCGCTGGAGCGTCTGCCGGGCGGACGGCACGTCCGTGGCCTTGGAGCCGAAGGGGACGTACTGGTTGATGAACTCCCGCCCGCGCTCCAGGTGGGCCAGGAACTCCTCGGCGTGCCAGGGCTCCAGGGGCCGCAGTTCAGCGTCGTCACCCAGGGATATCGCGTACATCCTGATCCCGCTCCTTCTCCAGCTGCTCCACCACGTCGACGTCGGCGAGCCTCTCATGGGCGGCGCGGGACTCGGGCGGCTCGATGCTGATGCGCGGGAGGTGTTTCTCCAGCGGGCGCGGCAGCCACCAGTTGGCGCCGCCGAGCAGGTGCATGAGGGCGGGCACGAGCAACGTACGGAGAACGAAGGCGTCGAGGGCGACGGCGGCGGCCAGCGCGATGCCGAACATGGCGATCACGCGGTCACCGCTGAGCACGAAGGCGAGGAAGACCGAGATCATGATGACGGCGGCGGAGTTGATCACCCGGCTGGTCTCGGCGAGGCCGATACGGACGGCCCGCCGGTTGTCGCCGGTCTCCAGCCACTCCTCGTACATCCGGCTGACCAGGAAGACCTGGTAGTCCATGGAGAGTCCGAACAGCACCGACACCATGATGACCGGCAGGAACGGTTCGATCGGTCCCGCCCGCCCCAGCCCCAGCAGCTCGCTCCCCCACCCCCACTGGAAGATCGCGACGACCACACCGAACGCGGCGGCGACGGCCGCCACGTTCATCACGGCGGCCTTCAGCGGGATGCCGACGGACCGGAAGGCGAGCAGGAGCAGCAGACAGCCGAGGCCGACGACGACGCCCACGAACAGCGGCAGCTTGCCGACGATGACCTCGGCGAAGTCGTCGTAGGCCGCCGTCACTCCGCCGACGTGCACATCCAGCGAGGTGCCCTTCTCGGCACGCGGCAGCACCTCGGTGCGCAGCCGGTCGACGAGGGCGCTGGTCTTCTGCGACTGCGGCGAGGACTGCGGGACGACGGTCAGATACGCGGTGTGGCCGCCGGAGCTGTAGGTCACCGGTATGACGGACGCGACGCCCTCGGTGGTGCGGAGCGTGGCGTCGAGGTTGTCGAGGGCGAGCTTGTCCTCGGCTCCGTCGACGGCGGTGACGAGGGTCAGCGGCCCGTTGACGCCGGGTCCGAAACCGTCCGCGAGCAGGTCGTACGCCTGCCTGGTGGTCGTCGTCTCGGGGTTGTTGCCCTGGTCGGAGGTGCCCAGGCGGAGCCCTAGCGTGGGCAGGGCCAGCAGTGTGATCACGGCGAGGGCGACCGCGCCGAGTTTCTTGGGGTGCCGTTCCACGAAGGCCGACCAGCGGGCCGCGAACCCGGTCGGCAGTTCGGGCTCGGGACCGTGCTCGGCGAGCCTGCGGCGCTCACGGCGGCTGAGCGCCCGTACGCCGATGAAGGACAGCAGCGCGGGCAGCAGGGTCACGGCGGCGGCGACCGTGAGGACCACGGTCAACGAGGCGGCGATGGCGACGCCGTTCAGGAAGTTCAGCCGCAGGATCAGCATGCCCAGCAGGGCTATGCAGACCGTGGCGCCCGCGAAGACCACCGCACGCCCGGTCGTCGCGACGGCGCTGGTGACCGACTCGGTGACGGACAGCCCGCGTTTCAGGCCGCGGCGGTGTCGGGTCACGATGAACAGCGCGTAGTCGATGCCGACGCCCAGCCCGATCAGCATGCCGAGCATGGGCGCGAAGTCGGCCACGGTCATGACATGCCCGAGCAGCACGATCCCGGCGTACGCCGTGCCCACGCTCACCAGCGCGGTGGCTATGGGCAGCAGCGAGGCGGCGAGCGAGCCGAAGGCGAGGAACAGCACGACCGCGGCGACCGCCACCCCGACGATCTCCGCGAGGTGCCCGCCGGACGACTCGGTCAGCGCGATGGCACTGCCGCCCAGCTCCACCTGGAGCCCGTCGGACTGCGCGGACTCGGCGGTGTCGACGACGGCCCGCGCCTCGGACCTGTCGATGGACTCGACCGGGTCGTCGAAGGTGACGGTCGCGTAGGCCGTACGTCCGTTGCCGCTGATCTGCGCCGCGCCCTGGCCGTCGTACGGGCTGATCACGGTGGCCACGCCGGGCAGTTCCGCGATCTCGTTCAGGGTGCGGGTCATGGTCTGTTCGACGTCGGCGGCGCGGACGGTGCCGGACGCGGTGTGCCAGACAACGGTGTCACCATCGCCGCCGAGCTTCGGGAAGCCGTCCTGCAGCAGCTGGGTGGCGCGCCCGGACTCGGTGCCGGGGGCCTCGTAGTCGTTCGAGTACGCGGCGCCGGCGACGGCGGCGCCCGCGGTCACCCCGCCGAAGGCGAGGAGCCACAGCAGAACGGCGACGAGGCGGCGTTGGACACACCAGCGTGCAAGGGCTGCCACGAACGTGCTCCCAGGGGTGGCGATTTGTGGATCTTTGACCGGGAACAGTCGCTCAGGACGTGAACGGCCCGCAAAGAACGTATGAGCAATGCGAGGACCACTCTTGCAGGCGGAAGTGATCGTTTATCGCGTTCGTGGGCTTATTCACAGGAGTGGGAGGCAGATCACAGGACAGTAACGGTCACTCTGTCACATCAGTCGAACTGGTCGCCCAGCGCCATCACCATGACCCCGATGATCAGCAGCCACAGCGCCCTTCGGGTACGCCCCCGGGAGCCCAGGAGCGACGCGAGCGCGCACACGAGCGCACCGAAGGCGTACGCCGCCGGAACGACCGTCGGCGCGGAGCCGCCGGCTCGCAGGGCCGACGCGGCCAGACCGGCGAGGGCGAGCAGCGCCCCGGTCCCGGCCGCCGTCCAGCGGGCCCGTCGCACCTCCTGCACGGAGTCCTCGGGGGTCTCGGATTCACCGCGTCCGTTCATGGCGGGCGAGCGTAGCGCCTCCGGCTGAGAAACCGGGTGCGGGGTGCTGGAGGCGGCTGTTAGCTTCCGACGGTCCGCCCTTCTCGCGGCACCTCGCCGCCGGCCGAAGCAGGTGCATTGTTTGAGCGTCCGACCGAGCTCCTCCGTATCCCTCTCCGCTTCCCAGGACTCAAGGAGCCCGTTCACCGATGCCAGACATCACCCCGCCGATGGCAGGGCCCTCGGATGAGGACCTCACCCAGCGGCTGACCCACGCCCGCTACCCACGCAGCAACAGCTACGACGCCCGCTGGGTCGTCGAGAACCAGATGGGCCCGAACGCGCTGTGGCTGCTGGAGTGGCTGGCCCCCGCCCTCGGCCTGGACACCCTCCGCCCCTGCGCCCGTGTCCTCGATCTGGGCTGCGGCCGGGCCATGACCTCGGTCTTCCTGGCCAGGGAGTACGACGCCCAGGTCACCGCGGCCGACCTGTGGATCAAGCCCGACGACAACGCCCGGCGTATCGCCGAGGCGGGATTCACCGACCGTGTGCTGCCCGTGCACACGGAGGCGCACGACCTGCCGTTCGCCGAGGCGAGCTTCGACGCGATCGTGAGCATCGACGCGTACCAGTACTTCGGCACCAACGACCTCTATCTGCCCACCCTGACCCGGCTGTTGAAGCCCGGCGGGCGGATCGGTGTCGTCGTGCCCGCATTGCGGGAGGAGCCGGAGGGCACCGAGCCTCCGGCACATCTCAAGCCCTACTGGGAGCCCGACTTCTGGTGCTTCCACACCGCCGACTGGTGGCGACGGCACTGGACACGCAGTGGCGCCGTCGAGGTGGAGGCGGCCGACTGGCTGGACGAGGGCTGGCGGGACTGGCTGCTGTGGTGCGACGTGGTCGCCGAGGAGAGCCCCGAGGAGTTCCATCGCTCGATGGCCCGCCGGGTCGGCGAGATGGTGCGGTTGGACGAGGGCCGCACGCTGGGCTTCGTACGGCTCGTAGGTCGCCGCACGTAGGTAAGGCAACGGCCCCGGAGGCTTGCCTCCGGGGCCGTACTACGCGTGTGGGCTCAGCCCTCGCTGACGCCCAGCTTCTCCAGGATCAGCTCCTTGACGCGAGCCGCGTCCGCCTGACCCCGGGTCGCCTTCATGACCGCGCCGACCAGGGCGCCGGCCGCGGCCACCTTGCCGCCGCGGATCTTGTCCGCGATGCCGGGGTTGCCGGCGATGGCGTCGTCGACGGCCTGGCCGAGCGCGCCCTCGTCGGAGACGACCTTCAGACCGCGCTTGTCGACGACCTCGTCCGGGGTGCCTTCGCCCGCGAGGACGCCCTCGATGACCTGGCGGGCCAGCTTGTCGTTCAGGTCGCCCTTCGAGACCAGCTCGGCGACCCGCGCGACCTGCACGGGCGTGATGGCCAGCTCGTCCAGCGACGTGCCGGACTCGTTGGCGCTGCGGGCCAGTTCGCCCATCCACCACTTGCGGGCGGAGGCCGCGTCCGCACCGGCCTCGATCGTGGCGACGATCGCTTCCAGCGCACCGGCGTTGAGGATCGCCTGCATCTCGGTGGCCGAGATGCCCCACTCCTCGCGGAGCCGGTTGCGGCGCACCAGCGGCAGCTCGGGCAGCCCGGCACGGATCTCCTCGACCCACTCGCGGGTCGGGGCGACCGGCACCAGGTCGGGCTCCGGGAAGTACCGGTAGTCCTCGGCCTCTTCCTTCACGCGGCCCGAGGTCGTCGACCCGGTGTCCTCGTGGAAGTGCCGGGTCTCCTGGATGATCGTCCCGCCGCCGCCGAGGACGGCCGCGTGCCGCTGGATCTCGTAACGCGCCGCACGCTCCACGGAACGCAGCGAGTTGACGTTCTTCGTCTCGGACCGCGTGCCGAACTTCTCCCGGCCGTGCGGGCGCAGCGACAGGTTCACGTCGCAGCGCATCTGCCCCATCTCCATGCGGGCTTCCGACACACCGAGCGCCTTGATGAGCTCGCGCAGCTCACGGACGTACGCCTTCGCCACCTCGGGAGCGCGCTCGCCCGCGCCGACGATCGGCTTGGTGACGATCTCGATGAGCGGGATGCCGGCGCGGTTGTAGTCGAGGAGCGAGTGCGAGGCGCCGTGGATGCGGCCCGTCGCGCCGCCGACGTGCGTCGACTTGCCGGTGTCCTCCTCCATGTGGGCGCGCTCGATCTCCACGCGGAAGGTCTCGCCGTCCTCCAGCTGTACGTCGAGATAGCCGTTGAAGGCGATCGGCTCGTCGTACTGGGAGGTCTGGAAGTTCTTCGGCATGTCCGGATAGAAGTAGTTCTTCCGGGCGAAACGGCACCACTCGGCGATCTCGCAGTTCAGCGCGAGACCGATCTTGATCGCGGACTCGACGCCGGTCGCGTTGACGACCGGGAGCGCGCCCGGCATGCCGAGGCAGACCGGGCAGGTCTGGGTGTTCGGGTCGGCACCGAGCGCGGTCGAACAACCGCAGAACATCTTGGTCTTGGTGCCGAGTTCGACATGGACCTCAAGGCCCATGACGGGGTCGTACGACGCCAGCGCGTCCTCGTACGACACCAGGTCGGTCGTGGTGGTCACGGTGAAACTTCCCTCTCAGCCCAGCAGGACGTCGTCGTCGCCCAGCCGCTTCAGTTCGCGGTACAGGATGGCGAGGCCGGTGACGACCGCGACCGCGGAAACGGTGGCGTCGATCAGCCGGAGCGTGTCCTGCTCGGCGCGGGCCTTCTTGATCTGCTTGGCGACACCGATCGCGCCGAACGCGGTGGTGGCCATCGACAGGTACGTACCGGACTTGGACTTCTTGAAGTCCTTGGCCTTGGACAGCTTGCTCACAGCGACGGTGCCTCCTCCAGAAGCGGGTGCCCCCACTTTTCCACGAAGGCGGCCTCGACGGCTGCCCCCACCTTGTACAGGCGGTCGTCCTTCAACGCCGGGGCGATGATCTGCAGGCCGACCGGGAGGTTGTCCTCCGGCGCGAGACCGCAGGGCAGCGACATGGCCGCGTTGCCCGCCAGGTTGGTCGGGATGGTGCACAGGTCCGCGAGGTACATCGCCATCGGGTCGTCGGCACGCTCGCCGATCGCGAAGGCGGTGGTCGGCGTCGTCGGGGAGACGATCACGTCCACCTGCTCGAAGGCCTTCTCGAAGTCACGCGTGATGAGCGTACGGACCTTCTGGGCGCTGCCGTAGTACGCGTCGTAGTAACCGCTCGACAGCGCATACGTGCCCAGCATGATCCGGCGCTTCACCTCGGGGCCGAAGCCCGCCTCACGGGTGAGGGAGGTGACCTCCTCGGCGGAGTGCGCGCCGTCGTCGCCGGAACGGAGGCCGTAGCGCAGGCCGTCGAAGCGGGCGAGGTTGGAGGAGCACTCGGAGGGCGCGATCAGGTAGTACGCCGACAGGGCCAGGTCGAAGGACGGGCAGTCCAGCTCGACGATCTCCGCGCCCAGCTCCTTGAGCAGAGCCACGGACTCGTCGAAGCGCTGGATGACACCGGCCTGGTAGCCCTCACCGCGGAACTGCTTGACGACGCCGACCCGCATGCCCTCGACGCTGCCGTTGCGGGCGGCCTCGACGACCGGCGGGACCGGGGCGTCGATCGAGGTGGAGTCCATCGGGTCGTGCCCGGCGATGACCTCGTGCAGCAGCGCCGCGTCCAGGACCGTACGGGCACAGGGCCCGCCCTGGTCGAGGGAGGAGGAGAAGGCGACCATGCCGTAGCGGGAGACCGCGCCGTACGTCGGCTTCACACCGACCGTGCCGGTGACGGAGGCCGGCTGGCGGATGGAACCGCCGGTGTCGGTGCCGATGGCGAGGGGTGCCTGGAACGAGGCGAGCGCGGCGGAGGAGCCACCACCCGACCCGCCGGGGATCTTGGTGAGGTCCCAGGGGTTGCCGGTAGGCCCGTAGGCGCTGTTCTCGGTGCTCGACCCCATGGCGAACTCGTCCATGTTGGTCTTGCCGAGGATGACGACGTCGGCGGCCTTCAGCCGCTTGGTGAGCGTCGCGTCGTACGGCGGGATCCAGCCCTCGAGGATCTTCGAGCCGACGGTGGTCGGGATGCCCTCGGTGGTGAAGATGTCCTTCAGCGCCAGGGGAACGCCGGCGAGGGGCCCGAGCTTCTCGCCCTTGGCCCGCTTCTCGTCGACGGCGCGGGCCTGGGCCAGCGCGCCCTCGCGGTCGACGTGCAGGAAGGCGTGCACCTTCTCGTCGACGGCCTCGATACGGGCCAGGTGGGCCTCGGTGACCTGCACCGCGGTGAGCTCACCGGAGGCGATCCTCGCGGCGGTCTCGGCGGCGGTGAGCTTGATGATGCTGTGGTCCGTCATGGTGGTCTTAGTCCTCCCCCAGGATCTGCGGCACCTTGAAACGCTGCTGCTCCTGGGCCGGGGCGCCGGAGAGCGCCTGCTCGGGGGTGAGCGACGGACGGACCTCGTCCGCCCGCATGACGTTCGTCAGCGGGAGCGGGTGCGAGGTCGGCGGTACGTCTTGGTCGGCGACCTCACTGACGCGTGCGACCGCGCCGATGATGTCGTCCAGCTGTCCCGCGAAGTGCTCAAGCTCTTCGGGCTTCAGCTCCAGACGCGCCAGCCGGGCGAGGTGGGCGACCTCCTCGCGCGTGATGCCAGGCATGCAGCGATCCTCTGGGGTGAGAGTGTGTGGTTTGGGGCCAATCCTATGGGGCGGGGGCCTCCGGCTGTTACACGGTTTCCCGGGAGGGGGGTGCCAGGCCGGACGTCGTCGGTCTGCGGCGCCGTTGTGGCTGGTCGCGCAGTTCCCCGCGCCCCTGAAGGGGCGCTACCGTCACTCCGCCGCAGGTAGTGCTGCCCTTGGTCGCTGCCAGCCCCTCGATCCCCGCGCCCGCAGCCACGCCGTCGTCTCCTCCGCCGGCATCGCGGCCGCGACCAACCACCCCTGAACCGCGTCACAGCGCAGATCCCGCAGCCGCTCCCACGTCTCGTCGTCCTCGACGCCTTCCGCCACCACGAGCAGCCCCAGCGAGTGGGCGAGATCCACCGTGCACCGCACGATCTCCGCGTCCTCGGCATCGAAGGCCAGCCGGGCGACGAAGGAACGGTCGATCTTCAGCTCGCTCACCGGCAGCCGCCGTAGATGCACCAGCGACGAGTACCCGGTACCGAAGTCGTCCAGCGACATCTTCACGCCGTGCCCGGTCAGTCCGGCGAGGGTGTCGGCGGCCCGCTGCGGATCCTCCAGAAGCACGTGTTCCGTTATCTCGAGTTGGAGCGCTCCCGCGGGAACTCCGTGCCGGGCGAGCCGCGCGGCCACCGAACCCGCGAACCCGGGGGTGTGAACGTCGCGCGGGGACACGTTCACCGCGACCGGCACGTACAGCCCCTGCGCCCGCCACCGCGCGACCTGTGCGAGCGCCGTGTCCAGCACGTACTCCGTCAGATGCGGCATCAGCCCGGACGACTCGGCGATCGCTATGAACTCGTCCGGCGGCACCTTCCCGCGCTCCGGGTGCACCCAGCGGACCAGCGCCTCAAGACCGGCGACCTGTCCGTCGAAGCGGACCTTGGGCTGGTAGTGCAGCTCCACCTCGTGCGCGTCGAGCGCGCGCCGCAGATCGCCCAGCAGGCCGAGGCGGTCCGGGGTGTTGGAGTCCCGCTTGGACTCGTAGACCTCTACGCCCGTACGGTCCCGCTTCGCCTGGTACATCGCCACGTCCGCCCGGCGCAGCAGACCCTCGGCGTCGAGGGCGTGGTCGGGGAAGACGGCGACTCCGGCGCTGGCCTCCAGGACGAGGGTGAGTCCGTCGAGGTCGAGCGGTGAGCTGAGCGCGGCGACCAGGGCCCGGGCGATACGGGTCGCGGACGTCGTGGAGTCGGCGACCGGCAGTAATACGGCGAACTCGTCCCCGCCGAGCCGCGCGGCCTCCGCCCCGCGCGGCAGCGCCACCCGCAGCCGGTCGGCTATCTGCAGCAGCAGCCGGTCACCGGCGAGATGACCGAGGGTGTCATTGACCGACCGGAAACGGTCGAGGTCGATCAGCATCAGGGCGGACCGTGCGCCGATGCGCTCGGCGTCGTCCAGCGCGGTCCAGATGCGCTCCAGCAGCCACTGCCGGTTGGGCAGCCCGGTGAGCGGGTCGCGCAGCTGCTCCTCGGCGCGGGCCCTGGCTATCCAGAGGGTGAAGTCCAGGGCGATGAGCGGGATCGAGAACAGCGGCAGCAGCACCGGCTTGGCCACGGCCACGACACACACCAGCGGTGCGATGCCGAGCAGCGCGACCGTGACCAGGCCCTGTCTGACCAGGGCTGTGCGGGCGACCGTGGGCAGGCCGCCGGTGCGCGGGGCGTGCAGATACCAGAGCAGGGTGCGGGTGACCGCGAGGTAGGCGACGGCCACGAGGATGACTTCGGGGGCGGTGTAGAAGGTCCAGGTGTCGGGGTTCCAGGGCGTCTCCACGGAGGGCACCCGGCCGAACGCGGCCAGCACCAGGGCGCCGGCGCCGATGCCGAGGATGTCCACCGCACCGTGCAGCAGCCCCTGCCGCCAGCGGTTGCGGCGGGCCACGCCGACCAGGACGACGACGGTGAGGCTGACCATTCCGGCGGGCACCCAGCCGTACAGCATCAGGACGGCGAGGGTGAGGGCGGCGCCGGAGCCGGTGCCGCCCCACCAGCGGGCGCGGCCGAGGGCGACCAGGTGGCCGACGATGATGCCGGTCAGCACGGCGAGCGACCAGCCGACGGCGCCGGACGGGAAGAGGGCGTGGTCCAGGGTGAACGCGCGGAAGAAGCCGCCGCCCAGGACGAATCCGGCCGCCGCCCCGACCGCGGCGGGCAGTGCGGGCCAGAATGTGTGCCGTTCCGCGTCGGTGTCCGGCAGTGCGCTGTGCGACCGGTCGGCGGTGAGCTGTGCGGTGTTCTTCGCGTCGGCCGCGGGACGCTGCCCGGCGGTGCGCTCTCCCGTGCCCGGACGCTCCCCGGACCGCCCGCCCCATCGGCTCGCCCGCCATGCGTCGGCGACCCGGTGCAGGCGCAGCCGCGAGTACGGGGCGGCGCTCTCGGTCGGTTCCATTCCCGTCCCTCTCACAGCCGGCGGTGCCCACGCCACGCGGCCCGGTGCCGGACATCCCTCAGCGGCGCCGCGTCAGAAAACCCTTCCCCCCGCCCGTCAAGGCCCTCTTTGAGCAAGGGGATGCCCCGACCGCAGCTGGGCACGGCAGGCGCACCCCTCAACAGTAGGCCGCAGAAGGCTTCCACGGGCAGCGGTCGTCGACGGTTGCCCGATTGCGCCCCGGCCACCCGTATGCATCTGGTATGCGCCGATCGGGTGGCCTTCAACCGCTACTCCTCTGCCGGGAGGGCGACTTCGGCGGCCGCGTCCGGTCCTTGTTCCAGTAGGACGTTGAATCCGTCCTCGTTCAGAACCGGCACCTTCAGCTGCATCGCCTTGTCGTACTTCGAACCAGGATTGTCACCCACAACGACGAAAGAAGTCTTCTTCGATACAGAACCGGTCACTTTGGCTCCCCGGTCCTGGAGGGCCTCCTTGGCTCCGTCCCGTGTGAAGTGTTCGAGCGTTCCGGTCACGACGACGGTGAGTCCTTCCAGCGGACGCGGGCCCTCGTCCTCCCCGGCGCCCTCTTCCTCCGTGCGGACACCTGCCGCCTTCCACTTACGGATGATCTCTTGGTGCCATTCCTCGGCGAACCACTCCTTGAGGGAGGCGGCGATGATCGGGCCGACCCCGTCGGTGTTCGCCAGCTCCTCCTCCGTGGCCTGCTCGATGCGGTCGATCGAGCGGAAGTTGCGGGCCAGCGCCTCGGCGGCGACCGGGCCGACATGACGGATCGACAGGCCGGTGAGGATACGGGCGAGCGGGCGCTGCTTGGCCGCGGCGATGTTCTCCAGCATCGCGGTGGCGTTCTTCTTCGGCTCGCCCTGCTGGTTGGCGAAGACCGTGGCGATCTTCTCCTCGCCGGTCTTCGGATCGCGCTTGGGCAGACCGCTGTCCTGATCGAGGACGTACGCCTTGATGGGCAGCAGCTGCTCGATGGTGAGGTCGAACAGGTCGCCCTCGTCGACGAGCGGTGGCTCTGCGGGCTCCAGCGGCTTGGTGAGCGCGGCGGCGGCGACATAGCCGAAGTGCTCGATGTCCAGCGCCTTGCGGCCGGCGAGGTAGAACAGGCGCTCACGCAGCTGGGCTGGGCAGGTGCGGGCGTTCGGGCAGCGCAGGTCGACGTCGCCCTCCTTCATCGGCCGCAGTGCCGTACCGCACTCGGGGCACTCGGCCGGCATCACGAACTCGCGCTCGCTGCCGTCGCGCAGGTCGGCGACCGGTCCGAGGATCTCCGGGATGACGTCACCGGCCTTGCGCAGCACCACCGTGTCACCGATGAGGACGCCCTTGGCCTTGACGATGTCCTGGTTGTGCAGGGTGGCGAACTCGACCTCCGAGCCCGCCACCGTCACCGGTTCGACCTGGGCGTACGGCGTGACCCGGCCCGTACGGCCCACGCCCACGCGGATGTTGATGAGCTTGGTGTTGACCTCTTCCGGCGCGTACTTGTACGCGATCGCCCAGCGTGGCGCTCGTGAGGTGGAGCCGAGCCGGCCCTGGAGCGGGATCTCGTCGAGCTTGACCACCACGCCGTCGATCTCGTGCGCCACGGAGTGGCGGTTCTCGCCGTAGTGGGCGATGAACTCCCTTACGCCGTCCAGGCCGTCGACCACCTTGTTGTGCGTGGAGGTGGGCAGGCCCCAGGTCTTCAGCAGGTCGTACGCCTGGGAGAGGCGGGTGAGGCCCTCGAAGCCCTCCAGGGCGCCGATGCCGTGGACCACCATGTGGAGCGGCAGGGTGGCCGTGACCTTGGGGTCCTTCTGGCGCAGGGAACCCGAGGCGGAGTTGCGGGGGTTGGCGTACGGCTTCTCACCGGCGGCCACGCGGCGTGCGTTGAGGTCCTGGAAGGCCTCCATCGGGAAGTAGACCTCGCCGCGGATCTCGACGAGCCGGGGGACGCGGTCGCCCTTCAGCCGGTGCGGGATCTCCGCGATCGTCATGACGTTCGGCGTGATGTCCTCGCCGATCCGGCCGGTGCCGCGGGTGGCGGCGCGGGTGAGCCGGCCGTCCTCGTAGGTCAGGTTCACCGCGAGGCCGTCGACTTTGAGCTCGCACAGCAGGTGGTAGTCGGGTGTGCCGACGTCCTTGGCGACGCGGTCGGCCCAGGCGGCGAGGCCCTCGTCGTCGAAGACGTTGTCGAGGGAGAGCATGCGTTCGCGGTGCTCGACCTCGGCGAGGTCGGTCTCGTACTCGACGGCGACCTTCTGGGTCGGCGAGTCCGGTGTGCGCAGCTCGGGATGCTCCTCCTCCAGCGCCTCCAGGGTGCGCAGCAGCTGGTCGAACTCCGCGTCGCTGATGACGGGAGCGTCCTTCACGTAGTACCGGAAGCGGTGCTCCTCGATCTGCTCAGCGAGTTGCGCGTGCTGCTCCCGTGCCTCGGCGGGCACCGTCGTCTCCGCTTGCTTGTCGCCGGCCACCGTGTGTCCTCCCGTTACTCTGGGTTGTCCGCGAGGGATCTCGCCGCCTGGACGCAGTGGGCGAGGGCCTTGCGTGCGTAGTCGGGGGAAGCCCCCGCGAGTCCGCACGCCGGCGTGACCGTGACCGCCTCCGCGAGAAGCGCGGGAGACAGCCCCAGCCTGCGCCAGAGCGTCCTGACACCCATGACGCTACCGGCAGGGTCTGACAATGGGCCGTCCGTGCCCGGGACGACACCGGCGAAGAGCCGGGTGCCCCCTTCCACCGCTTCACCGATCACGTCGTCATCACGCTCGGTGAGGAGGGAGAAGTCGAAGGAGATCGCGGTCATGCCCGCCCGGCGCAGCAGGGCGAACGGGACGTCCGGTGCGCACGAGTGCACCACGACCGGCCCGCCCGCGTGAACCCCGGCGACCTCGCGGAGCCCGGCCTCGACGATCTGCCGGTCGACGGCCCGGTGCGTGCGGTATCCGCTGGCGGTCTTCACCTGGCCGCGCAGCACGGCGGTGAGGGAGGGTTCGTCCAGCTGGAGGACGAGTTGGGCGCCGGGTACGCGCCGCTGGACCTCCGCGAGATGCTCCCGCAGCCCCTCGGCGAGCGAACCGGCCAGATCACGGCAGGCACCCACGTCGGACAGTACGGACTCGCCGTTCTTCAGCTCCAGCGCGGCGGCCAGCGTCCAGGGGCCGACGGCCTGCACCTTCAGCTGCCCCTCGTACCCCTGCGTGAACTCCTCCAGGGCGTCGAGGTCTTGGCCGAGCCAGGACCGGGCCCGCTTGGTGTCGCGCCCCGGCCGGTCCCCGATCCGCCAGCCGCTGGGCTCCACTCGCGCGTACATCTCGACGAGCAGTCCGGCGGTCCGGCCGATCATGTCGGCGCCGGGGCCGCGGGCGGGCAGCTCCGCCAGGAACGGGAAGTCTTCGAGGCTCCCGGTGACGGTCTTGACGGCCTCGCGGGCATCGCCGCCGGGCATGGCGCCGATGCCGGTGGCGGGGGCGGAAAACTCCTGTCAGCGGCCGGGGCGAACCGTCAGGTCGTTGACCTCCGCGTCCCTCGGGAGGTCAAGGGCCATCAGGATCGTCGTCGCCACCGACTCGGGGTCGATCCACTGTGCGGCGTCGTACTCCTTGCCCTCCTGCTGGTGCACCTTGGCCTGCATGGGGCTCGCCGTACGGCCGGGGTAGACGGAGGTGACGCGGACGCCGTTGTCGTGCTCCTCGTTGCGCAACGCGTCCGCGAGGGCCTTCAGGCCGTGCTTGGAGGCGGCGTACGCGGACCAGTCGGCACTTGCCCTGAGGCCCGCGCCCGAGTTGACGAACACCACGTGGCCGCGGGTGGCCCGGAGTTGGGGCAGGAAGTGGCGGGTCAGCTCGGCGGGGGCGATGAGGTTGACGTTGAGCTGGTGACGCCAGGACTTGGGGGTCAGGTCTCCGACCGGGCCGAGGTCGACGACGCCCGCGATGTGCAGCAGGGAGTCCACCCGGTCGGGCAGCGTCTGGTGCGAGAAGGCCCAGCTCAGCTTGTCCGGGTCCGCCAGGTCGCCCACCAGTGTCCTGGCACCGGGGAACTGAGCGGCCAGTTCCTTCGCGCGGCCCGCGTCACGCGCGTGCAGGACGAGTTCGTCCCCGCGCGCGTGGAGGCGGCGGGCAACCGCCGAACCGATGCCGCTGCCCGCCCCGGTGATCACATGTGTAGCCATGTGCGCCATGGTCGCATCAGGCCACGCCCCGGCTCTCCTCCAGGTACGCCATCGCCCCCACAGGCTCCTCCGCGAAGAACACCAGGTCGGTCAGCGGACGGGGCAGGAACCCCTCGTCCTCCATGCGGCGGAACTGTTCCTTGAGCCCGTCGTAGAAGCCCGCGGTGTTGAGCAGCACCACCGGCTTGTCGGTGTGGCCGTGCTTCTTCAGCTCAAGGATCTCGGTCGCCTCGTCGAGCGTCCCCGTACCACCCACCATGATCACCACGGCGTCGGCCTTCTCCAGCAGCAGCTTCTTGCGCTCGGCGAGGTCCTTCGCGATGACCATCTCGTCGGCGCCCGGACGCGCCTTGGCGGCGAGGAAGTCCACGGAGACCCCGAGCAGCCGCCCGCCCGCCTCCTGCACGCCGTCGGCGACCACCTTCATGAGGCCGACGTCGGACCCTCCCCACACCAGCGTGTGGCCGCCCTTGCCGAGGAGCTTCGCGAACTCTCGCGCGGGACGCGTGTAACGGTCGGACAGGTCGGCGGCGGAGAGAAAGACGCAGATTCGCATGAAGTCACCGTACGCGGGAAGAACCGGCGCCCCGCGGGTGCTTTCCCGGTATGGCTGATGGACACACGATCACGATCGAACAGGGCACCCAGCGCGTGCGGGTGGTCAGCGGCGACCAGGTACTGGCGGAGTCCGACCGCCCGTTGATCCTGCGCGAGACCGGCTGTCCCGCGCGCTACTACCTCCCCGCCGAGGACGTACGCCTCGACCTCCTGACCCCCTCGGAGACCCACACCTACTGCCCCTTCAAGGGAACCGCCTCCTACTGGTCCCTGCCCGACACGGCCGACCTCGTCTGGTCGTACCCCGACCCCAAGCCGGACGTCGCCCAGATCAAGGACCACCTTTGCTTCTACGACGTCGAAGTGGTGTGAGGAGCGGTGTCGTGACTGACTAGTTCACCGCCGGGTGGCAGTCTTCCCGGCATGGACAAGAAGACCCTTTCGCGCGACGGCACCCCGATCGCATACGAACGCACGGGCAGGGGCCCGGCGGTCGTCCTCGTGAGCGGCGCGATGTCCACGGGCCACACGGTGGCACCGCTGGCCGGGCAGCTCTCCGACGGCTTCACCGTCGTCGTGTACGACCGCCGGGGGCGCGGCGAGAGCGGAGACACGCTGCCGTACGCGGTGCAGCGCGAGGTCGAGGACCTGGCGGCGCTGATCGAGGCGGTCGGCGGTCAGGCGGCGCTGTACGGCATCTCGTCGGGCAGCGCGCTGGCCCTGGAGGCCGCGGCGAGTGGGCTGCCGGTCAGCAAGGTCGCGGTGTACGAGCCGCCGTTCGCGGTGTACGAGGGCGGTGCGCAGGAGCGCGCCGAGTACACCGAGCGGCTGACTCAGGCACTGGCGGAGGGCAGGCGCGGAGACGCCGTCGAGCTGTTCCTGCGGCTGACCGGGCTGGCCGAGGAGATGATCCAGGGCGCCCGCCAGTCCCCCATCTGGCCCGGCATGGAGTCGATCGCACAGAGCCTGGCGTACGACAACGCCGTCATGGGCGACGGACTCGTCCCCCGGCACCGGCTGGCCGCGATCACCGTCCCCGTCCTGGCCGTCGCGGGCGGGGAGAGCCCCGCGTGGCTGCGCGAGGCGGCGCAGGCGGTCGCGGAGGCGGCGCCCGAGGGCGCGTACCGGAGCCTGGAGGGGCAGACGCACATGGTGGATCCGCAGGTTCTGGCGGCGGTGCTCGCCGAGTTCTACGCACCGTAGGCGGCACCCGCCGACGCGGTACGCGCGTGGATGGCGGTTACCCGGTACGTCCCGCGCGGGCTAGGCCGGTACGGCCCTCGCCCGCGTCGTCGCCGCGATCGTCGCCGAGCCCACCACGCGCGTGTCGTCGTACAGGACGATCGCCTGGCCGGGGGCGACTCCGCGGACCGGGGCGGTGAACGACACCTCCAGGGAGCCGTCGATCAGTTCGGCGGTGACCTCGGTCTCGCCGCCGTGGGCGCGGAGCTGGGCCGTGTAGGTACCGGGGCCGGAGGGGGCCGCGCCGCACCAGCGGGGCTTGATCGCGGTCAGTGCGGTGACGTCGAGGGCGGCGGCTGGGCCGACGGTCACCGTGTTGTCCACCGGGGAGATGTCGAGGACGTAGCGCGGCTTGCCGTCGGGTGCCGGGTGGCCGATCCTCAGACCCTTGCGCTGGCCGATGGTGAAGCCGTACGCGCCCTCGTGCGTGCCGAGCTTGGCGCCGGACTCGTCGACGATGTCGCCCTCCGCCTTGCCCAGCCGGTTGGCCAGGAAGCCCTGGGTGTCACCGTCGGCGATGAAGCAGATGTCGTGCGAGTCGGGCTTCTTGGCCACCGCCAGCCCCCTGCGCTCGGCCTCCGCGCGGATCTCGTCCTTCGTCGTCACGGTGTCGCCGAGCGGGAACATCGCGTGGGCGAGCTGCCGGTCGTCGAGCACGCCGAGGACGTACGACTGGTCCTTCGCCATGTCGGAGGCGCGGTGCAGTTCGCGGGTGCCGTCCTCGTTCACGATCACCTTGGCGTAGTGGCCGGTGCAGACGGCGTCGAAGCCGAGCGCGAGGGCCTTGTCCAGGAGGGCTGCGAACTTGATCTTCTCGTTGCAGCGCAGGCAGGGGTTCGGGGTGCGGCCCGCCTCGTACTCGGCGACGAAGTCCTCGACCACGTCCTCGCGGAAGCGGTCGGCGAGGTCCCAGACGTAGAAGGGGATGCCGATGACGTCCGCGGCGCGGCGGGCGTCGCGGGAGTCCTCGATGGTGCAACAGCCGCGCGCGCCCGTACGGAAGGACTGCGGGTTCGCGGAGAGCGCGAGGTGGACGCCGGTCACGTCGTGGCCCGCCTCGGCCGCGCGGGCGGCGGCCACGGCGGAGTCCACGCCGCCCGACATGGCGGCGAGTACGCGGAGGGGGCGGGGGCGCTGCGGGATCTCAGTCATAACCCTTCCAGGGTAAGGGCCCGCGGGAACCAAGGCGGACGAGTATCCGTTCACGATCACATGGGGGCGAGAAGAGCAACCAAGAACCCCGGGGATACGGCGAACACGCCTGAGAACTCCGGGGGCAGGGACAGCGACCGGCGCATCGGGCGACGGGCGCTGCTGGCCGGCCTGGCCGCGACCGCGGTGGGCACGGCCGTGCTGGCGCGCGACGAGCTGGGGCGTCTGTGGTGGCGGGTGCCGGGGGTGGAGAAGCCGCGCAAGGCGGGCGCGGTCGACTACACGGGCGCGAAGTGGGTGGAGGCGTCCTCGGCGAACTGGCGGCGCGCGGACCGGCCCGACGACTACGGCATCGACATGGTCATCATCCATGTCACCCAGGGCAGCTTCGACAGCGCGGTGAAGGTGTTCCAGGATCCGGGGCACGGGGCGGCGGCGCACTACATCGTCCGCAAGGACGGCCACATCGCGCAGATGATCCGCGAGTTGGACGTGGCGTTTCACGCGGGGAACCGCGACTACAACGAACGCAGCGTCGGCATCGAGCACGAGGGCTTCGTGGACAAGCCGGAGGACTTCACGGACGAGATGTACGAGGCCTCGGCGCGCCTCACGGCCCGGATATGCGCGCGGTACGACATCCCCGTCGACCGGCAGCACATCATCGGGCATGTGGAGGTGCCGGGCACGGACCACACCGACCCGGGTGAGGGCTGGGACTGGGACCGGTACATGCGGCTGGTGCGGAAGGCGAGCGCCGGCACGACGGGCCAGGCTCAGGGGCGGTCGCGGTCCGGCGTCAGCTGAGTCCGGCTGCCCTGGCCCGCTCCACCGCCGGGCCGATGGCCTTGGCCAGCGCCTCCACGTCGGCTTCGGTGGAGGTGTGGCCGAGGGAGAAGCGGAGGGTCCCGCGGGCGAGGTCCGGGTCGGTGCCGGTGGCGAGGAGGACGTGGCTGGGCTGGGCGACGCCGGCGGTGCAGGCCGAGCCGGTGGAGCATTCGATGCCCTGGGCGTCCAGGAGAAGGAGCAGCGAGTCGCCCTCGCAGCCCGGGAAGGTGAAGTGGGCGTTCGCCGGGAGGCGGCCCTCCCGTGCGGGGTCCCCTCCGAGCATCGCGTCCGGAACCGCCGTACGCACCGCCTCGACCAGGTCGTCCCGCAGGCCGCCGATCTCCCGTGCGAACCACTCGCGCTGTTCGGCGGCGAGGCGGCCGGCGACCGCGAAGGAGGCGATGGCCGGGACGTCGAGGGTGCCGGAGCGGACGTGGCGTTCCTGGCCGCCGCCGTGCAGCACCGGTACGGGGGTGTACTCACGGCCGAGGAGCAGGGCACCGATGCCATACGGGCCGCCGATCTTGTGACCGGAGACCGTCATCGCGGCGAGTCCGGAGGCGGCGAAGTTCACGGGGACCTGGCCGAAGGCCTGGACGGCGTCGGCATGCAGGGGGACGCCGAACTCGGCGGCGGTCTCGGCGAGTTCGCGGATCGGCATGACCGTGCCGATCTCGTTGTTCGCCCACATGACGGTGGCCAGGGCCACGTCGTCGGGGTTGCGGACGATGGCTTCGCGCAGCGCCTCGGGGTGGACCCGGCCGTACGGGTCGACCGGGAGGTACTCGACGGTGGCGCCCTCGTGTTCGCCGAGCCAGTGGACGGCGTCCAGGACGGCGTGGTGTTCGACGGGGCTCGCGAGGACCCGGGTGCGGGCCGGGTCGGCGTCTCGGCGGGACCAGTACAGGCCCTTGACGGCGAGGTTGTCCGCCTCGGTGCCGCCGGAGGTGAAGACGACCTCGCTGGGGCGGGCGGCGAGGGCTTCCGCGAGGGTTTCGCGGGCCTCCTCCACGGTTCGCCTTGCCTGGCGGCCCGATGCGTGGAGGGAGGACGCGTTGCCGGTGACGCCGAGGTACGTGGTGAGTGCCTCGACTGCCTCGGGGAGCATCGGGGTGGTTGCGGCGTGGTCGAGGTATGCCATGGTGACGCCGATTCTACGGGGCCGCTGCGCTGGGCTTGGGCCGCCGGTTGTGCCTGGGCCTCGTTACGACGCACCCGGCGCTGCAGGCTGTGCCCACCCGTTCCGCCCTGCGGAACGACTGCCCACAGCGGTAGCCACTCAGGAACGGCTGCCACAGCGGTAGCCACTCAGGAACAACTGCCCAAAGCGGTCAGAAACTCCACGACACCGTGTTGTCCGCCTGCATGAAGGCCACCAGGACCAGGAGGTCGGCGATTCCGAGGCCCAGGCCCAGGTATGCGCGGCCCTTGCGGGTCGTGCCGCGCCAGAGGGCTGTGGATGCGAGGGCGATGGCGATCGGGCCGAGGAAGACGTTGAGGACGAGGAGGCCCACGAGGCCGAGGATGAAGGCGGCGACGGCCATGCCGTCGGCGTCGCGGGCGGTGGTCTGACGGGTTGCAGGTGCGGTGAGTTGCATGGTGGTCAGCTCCCGACGGGCTGGATGAGCGGTCAGTTGACGGATGACGCGCGCCGGCGGGCGTGCCGCTCGCGGAGCGCGAAGATGCCGAGCCAGGCGGCGATCACTACGGCGGCGACGGCGGTGAAGGTGAGCGGTGCGTGGGCCACGGTGCCCAGCACGACGCCCAGCAGCAGAAGTGCGGCGACGATGAACAGCATGGGTGGGTTCCCCCTCCGTTACGGTTCAGTGAACGATTGTAGTTACAAGTGTTCACTGACTTGCAAGTCTAGCGCGTCGCACGGCTTTCCAATTACGGAGAACAGTTGTTAACTGCATGGCATGAGTCACACCCTCGGCGTCCGACAGGCCCAGAAACAGAAGACCCGGCAGGCGCTCCTGGACGCCGCCCTGGGGCTGTTGGAGGAGCAGAGCCTGAGCAGCCTGGGCCTGCGTGAGGTCACCCGCGAGGTCGGCGTCGCCCCGACCGCCTTCTACCGGCACTTCCGCTCCATCGCGGACCTCGGCGTCGCGCTGGTCGAGGAGGCGCTCGGCAGTCTGCACCCGATGATCCGGATGGTCGTGTCCGCGACGGACGACCCCGACGAACGCATAGCCCGCGCCATCGAGTTGATCGTCGGTCACGTGGAGGCGCACCCCGCCCACATCCGCTTCATCGCCCGTGAGCGCAGCGGCGGGGTCCGGCCGGTGCGCGAGGCCATCCGCGACCAACTCGCCCTGTTCACCGAGGAGGTGAAGGCCCAGCTGGTCAAGGACCCCCAGGCCGAGGGGTGGACGGACGACGACCTGTCGATGCTGGCCAGCCTCTACGTCGACCAGATGCTGTTCACGGCCTCGCTCTTCCTGGAGGCCCTGGAAGCCCCGCCGGAGGAGCGCGAGCGCGTCGCCCATGTCGCGACCCGGCAGCTGCGGCTCATCAGCATCGGCCGGCAGCACTGGCTCGACTGACGCACGCACGGACGGCGGCGCCCCGTTCACCGGGGGCGCCGCCTGCGTCGTACGAGATCCGTGGTCAGCTCATCGCTTCCTTGGGACCACCAAGCGTCAGCGGAGCCGGGCGCGCGCCAACTGCCGTGACTGCGCGACCAGTCGGTCCGCGCTGTCCCAGACCTCGGCGTCCTCCTCCAGGAAGCCGCCGGCGAGGTTGCGGGTGGTGATGGACACCCGCAGCGGGCCCGCTGCGGGACGGCAGCGGACGTGGGCGGTCAGCTCGACCGTGGGGACCCAGCCGCCGAGGCCGAGCTCGAAGGCGGTCGGCGGCAGCGCGTCCACCGCGAGGAGCAGCGAGAAGGGGTCGGCGTCCCGGCCGTCGGCCAGCCCGAACCAGGCCCGCATCTCGCCCTTGCCGGACGGGGATCCGAGCGCCCAGCCCAGGGTCGAGGGGTCGAGCTTCAGCATCAGCCGGTCGGCGATCGCGGAGCTGCCGGAGACCGGGGCGGGTCCGTCCTCGGGGCCGAAGCACTGGTCCATGGGCGGGATCGCGGGCGGCAGGGCCGTCGTACGGACGTCGTCGGGCAGGGTGTCGAGGTCGCCGTAGGAGGCGAGGACGCGGATGCGTTCGACTTCGCGGCCCTCGTCGTCGTACTGGAAGAGGGAGGCCTGGCCGGTGGAGAGGGTGCGGCCGGTGCGGACGACGTCCGTGCGGACGATCGCGGGGCCGGGGCGGGAGGCGGTGAGGTAGTGCGCGGAGATCGTGAAGGGGTCGCCGTGCGGGAGCGTGTCCGCGAGGGCGCGGCCCAGGACGGCCAGCAGATAGCCGCCGTTGACGGCGTTGATGATCGTCCAGCCGGCGGAGATGTCGATGTCGTAGACGCCGGGTCCGCGTGGGGTGAGCGCGGTGTCGCGGTCGAATTCGCTGTCGCCGATCGTGGCCCGTGCGGCCGGGGCGGAGGCTGCTTCTGGCATGGCTGAACGGTACAACAAGTAACTACTAAGCGGTAGCTTTTCTCGGGTCGGGGCACCCCACTCCTGGTGAGGACGGCGCAATTTCTCGGTAAGTGTCCGCACTAGTCCGTAAACCTCAGGCCGCGTCTTCCCCTCTGTAGGGACATGAGCCTCACCGGGACCCCGTTCCTCTACACCCTGGTCGCGCTGTCCCTCGTCGCCGTCGCGCTGCCGCTCGTCCTCTGGTCGCGGATCCGCGGCCCCCGAGCCCTGCGCGCGCTGGCCCGGATGCTGATGCTGCTGTTCGCCCAGGGCACGGCCGTCGCGCTCGTCTTCGTGCTGGTCAACAACCAGAACATGCTCTACGACAACTGGGGCGACCTGCTCGGCACCAGCGACCACGTGGAGCAGGCCGCCGACCTCGGCCCGGACGGCACGGGCGGTATCGCGCTCGACAAGCTGCCCCCTGTCCGGCAGTCGTTCGCCCCCGCCCTCGGGCCGGGCATGGGTTCGGCCGGCGGTGTACGCGTCACGCATCTGACGGGCCGCGTCTCGGGCGTGCGCGGCGAGGTCTACGTCTGGCTGCCGCCGCAGTACGACCAGCCCGCCTACCGGGATCACAAGTTCCCGGTGGTGGAGCTGCTGCCGGGCTATCCCGGCTCGGCGAGGGCGTGGTTCAGGACGATGGACGCGCATGAGCAGCTGCTGCCCCTGATGCGCAGTGGCCGGGTCGCGCCGTTCATCCTGGTGGCGCCGCGCACCACCCTGCTGCCCGGGGTGGACACCGGCTGCGCGAACATCCCGGGCAAGGTGAACGCCGACAGCTGGCTGAGCATCGATGTACCGCGGATGGTGATGGACAACTTCCGGGCGCAGTCCGCGCCCGAGGGCTGGGCGGTGGCCGGGTACTCGGCGGGCGGGCACTGCGCCACGAAGCTCACCGTCGCTCATCCCGACCGCTACCGGGCCGCCGTCAGCATGTCCGGCTACAACGACCCGAAGGCCGAGCACGCCGCGCTCACCGCGAAGTCCCCGGCCCTGCGCCGCGCGAACGACCCGTATCTCCTGCTGCGCGAGGCCCGCACCCCGCCCCCGGTCGCGCTCTACCTCTCCGGCCAGCCGCACGACGGGTACGAGGCGGCCATGGCCCTGCAGCGGGCCGCGAAGCCGCCGACCTCCGTGGACGTGGTGTTCGTGCCGCGCAGCGCGGGCGGTCACACGATGGCGCTGTGGAAGCCGCAGGTGGTCCCGGCCTTCGAGTGGCTGACGCGGCAGATGCCGGTCACTCCTCCCGTACCGTCGAGCGCCGATTCCACGCGCGCGGCGCTCGCCAGTGGAAGCGCATCGCCAGCAACCGCAGTGCGAAGGCCGTGACGGCCGCGAACCCGCTGGCGAGCGGGGTCAGCACGTCGTAGTGGATGCACAGGACGACCATCGTGGCGCCGACGATCGCCGGGACCGCGTACAGGTCGCGGTCCCAGCGCAGCAGCGACGGCACCTCGTTGGCGAGGACGTCCCGCAGCACGCCCCCGCCGACGGCCGTGGCCAGGCCCAGCGTCGCCGAGGCGGTCAGGCCGAGCCCGTACTCGTACGCCTTCGTCGTGCCCGCGACGCAGAACAGGCCGAGGCCCGCCGCGTCGAAGACGTTCACGCCGACCTGGATCCGCTCCACGTGCGGATGCAGGAAGAAGACCAGGAGCGTGGCGAGCAGCGGGGTGAGGAAGTACCCCAGATCCGTGAAGGCCGCGGGCGGTACGGCGCCGATGACCAGGTCGCGGAAGAGCCCGCCGCCGAGCGCGGTGGCCTCGGCGAGGACGGCGATGCCGAACACGTCGAAGTTCTTGCGGACGGCCAGCAGCGCGCCGGAGATAGCGAAGACGAAGATGCCGATCAGGTCGAGCGTGTGCTGGACGGACGGGGTGAACAGTTGCTGGAGCACCCCCATATTCTCACCCAGAAGTGAGCCTCCGCCTTACAAACGAAGGCGGAGGCTCACTGAGGGGACTCGCTGAGAGGGCTCGCTGGGGGTTCACTTCTCCTTGGTGGGCGCCTCGTCCGCGGGGGCTTCGGGCGCGGCTTCCGCAACGGCTTCCACCTGGGCCGCCACCGCCGCGCTGGTCTCCGCCGACTCCGCGAGCACCTCGTCCGACACCAGTTCCGCCGCCTCCTTGGCCGCGGTGAGCAGGACGGTGTCCTGCGGCGCCTGGTCCTCGAAGTTCTCCGGGTGGTGGCAGGCGACCTGCTGGCCGGGCTTCAGCTCGATGAGCGGCGGCTCGGTGGTCGTGCAGATCTGCGTCGCCTTCCAGCACCGGGTGTGGAAGCGGCAGCCGCTCGGCGGGGCGATCGGCGAGGGCACGTCGCCCTTGAGCAGGATGCGCTCGCTCTTGGCGTTCTTGCGCCGCGGGTCCGGGATCGGCACCGCCGACATCAGGGCCTTGGTGTACGGGTGCATCGGCGCCCGGTACAGCGATTCACGGTCGGCGAGTTCGACGATCTTGCCGAGGTACATCACCGCGATCCGGTCCGACACATGCCGTACGACGGACAGGTCGTGGGCGATGATCACGTAGGTCAGGCCCAGCTCCTGCTGGAGGTCGTCGAGGAGGTTGACGACCTGCGCCTGGATGGACACGTCCAGCGCGGAGACCGGCTCGTCCGCCACGACCAGCTTCGGGTTGAGGGCGAGCGCGCGGGCGATGCCGATGCGCTGGCGCTGGCCGCCGGAGAACTCGTGCGGATAGCGGTTGTAGTGCTCGGGGTTGAGACCGACCACCGACAGCAGCCGCTGCACTTCCTTCTTGATGCCGCCCTCGGGCGTGACGCCCTGCAGCTTGAAGGGGGCGCCGACGATGGTGCCGATGGTGTGGCGCGGGTTCAGCGACGAGTACGGGTCCTGGAAGATCATCTGGACATCGCGGCGCAGCGGACGCATGCCGCTCACACCCAGGTGCGTGATGTCCTTGCCCTCGAACTCGACCGTGCCGGCGGTCGGTTCGAGCAGCCGGGTGATCAGCCGGCCCATCGTCGACTTGCCACAGCCCGACTCACCCACCACACCGAGGGTTTCGCCGGACTTGACCTCGAAGTCGATGCCGTCGACCGCCCGCACCGCGCCGACCTGCCGCTGGAGCAGGCCCTTGCGGATCGGGAAGTGCTTCTGGAGCCCGGTCACCTTCAGCAGGGTCTCGCCGGGGGCGGCGTCGCCTTTGGTGATCACGGCGCCTTGGCTCTGCGCAGGGATGCTCACTTTGTCCTCGCTCACAGCTTCGGCGCAATCTCTTCGGTCCAGATCCGCTCCCGCTGCTCCGTGGTCATGTGGCAGGCGGCCCAGTGCTGGCTGCCGACCTCGGCCAGCTCGGGACGGACCGTGCGGGTGACGTCGCCCTTGGGGATGTCGGCGTACGGACAGCGCGGGTTGAAGGCGCAGCCGGACGGGATGTTGATCAGGGACGGCGGGGAGCCCTTGACCGGGATGAGCCGCTCCTGCTGCTCACGGTCCAGGCGCGGCATCGAGCCCAGCAGGCCCCAGGTGTAGGGGTGGCGGGGCTCGTAGAACACCTTCTCGGCGGGGCCGCGCTCCACGCAGCGGCCGCCGTACATCACCAGGATGTCGTCGGAGAGCTCGGCGACGACGCCCAGGTCGTGGGTGATGATGATGACCGCGGAGCCGAACTCCTTCTGCAGATCGCGGATCAGGTCGAGGATCTGCGCCTGGACGGTCACGTCGAGGGCGGTCGTCGGCTCGTCCGCGATGAGCAGTTCGGGGTTGTTGACCAGCGCCATGGCGATCATCGCGCGCTGGCGCATACCACCGGAGAACTCGTGCGGGTAGCTGTCGACCCGCTTGTCCGGCTGCGGGATGCCGACCCGGTCGAGCATCTCCACCGCACGCCGCTTGGCGACCTTCTTGTCCACGTTGTGGTGAACGCGGTACGCCTCCACGATCTGCTGGCCGATCGTGTAGTACGGGTGCAGCGAGGACAGCGGGTCCTGGAAGATCATCGCCATGTCGCGGCCGCGCAGCTTGCGCACGTGGTCGGGGTCGGCGGAGAGCAACTCGGTGCCGTCGAGCCAGATCTCGCCGGAGATCTGCGCCTTGCGCTTGCCGTACTGGCCGGCGGTGTGCAGGCCCATGATGCCGAGCGAGGTCACCGACTTGCCGGAGCCCGACTCGCCCACGATGCCGAGGGTCTTGCCCTTCTCCAGCTGGAAGCTGAGCCCGTCGACGGACTTGACCAGGCCGTCGTCGGTCGGGAAGTGCACCTTCAGATCGCGTACTTCGAGGAAGGCGGTCGGGGCGGGCGAGGTGCCGGTGGGCTCCCCGACGGCCGCGCCGGTCTTGCTGAGTTCCGTCATGCGAGCCTCACTCGGGGGTCGATCACGGCGTACAGGATGTCCACCACGAGGTTGGCGAAGAGCACCGCGAGGGATGTGATCAGGGTGACGCCCAGGATGACCGGCAGATCCTGGTTCCTGATCGCCTGAAGCACCGCCTGGCCGAGACCGGGCAGATTGAACGTCGTCTCGGTCAGGATCGCACCGCCGATGAGGGCGCCGAGGTCCATGCCGAGCATGGTCAGGATGGGCGTCATCGTCGAGCGCATGGCGTGCTTGCCGATGACGGTCTGCTCCTTGAGGCCCTTGGCGCGCGCGGTGCGGATGTAGTCCTCGCCGAGGATCTCCATCATGGTGGCTCTGGTGATCCGGGCGTACATCGCCGCGTACAGGAACGCGAGGGTGATCCAGGGCAGGATCATGCCGCCGAGCCAGCCGCCGAAGCTGTCTTCGAGGGGCACGTACGACGCGTCGATCCAGTCCAGCCCGAAGGCGAAGATCGCCAGGCTGAGCAGGCCGGTGAAGTAGATCGGCAGGGAGACACCGGCGAGGGCGACGACCATGGCGCCGCGGTCCCACAGGGTGCCCCGCTTGAGCGCGGAGAGCACACCGGCCGCGACACCGAAGATCAGCCACAGCACGGCGGCACCGAGCGCGAGACCCAGGGTCACCGGGAAGCGGTCGGTGAGCACCGGCCAGATGGCCTGCTCACTGCGGAAGGAGTAGCCGAAGCACGGCGCGGCGCACTCGGTGACGTCGCCGCCGCCCGAGTAGGTGCGGCCGACGAAGATGCCCTTGAAGAACTCCCAGACCTGGGCATAGATCGGGTCGCTGAGACCCAGCTTCTGCCGCACCGCCTCCACCGAGGCGGGGTCGGCCTGCTTGCCCACGAAGCTCGCGGCGATGTCGACGCCCGCCCACTTGGGGACGAGGAAGAAGATGCCGAAGACCACCATGATGATGACCACGAGCATCACTGCGGCGGCGAACAACCGCCTGATGAGGTAAGCGAGCACAGCTCTCGGCCCGCCGCGGACCGCGGGCCACCGGAGGTCTTCCGGTGGCCCGCGATCACGCTGCGCCGGCCTTCACCTGCCTTTCGTGCCGTATGGCGGGTGTGCCGGGTGTCAGCTTGCGGACTTCAGACCGAGGTTGACGAAGTCGTACATACCACTGAAGCCGTCAGTGGTGTAGACGTTCGCCAGTCGGTCGGAGCGCCAGTTGACGAACTTCTCGAAGACGAAGGGCAGGTAGTAACCGCCCTCCATCACCTTGTGGTTGATCTCCGTGGAGATCTCGGTCTTCTTCGCGTCGTCCAGCTCGCTGACGTAGTCGTCGAACAGGCCGTCGATCGTCTTGTCCTTGATCAGCGCGAAGTTGTTGTTACCGCTCTCCAGGATGTACTTGCTGTCCCACAGCGGCATGCCGTAGCCCTGGACGGTCGGGAAGTCCGGGCCCCAGCCCATGATGATGATGCCGTAGCCCTTCTTGGCCACGTTGGAGGGGCTGCCGATGATGCCGGAGGTCTGCGAGCCGTCGAACTGGTCGATCTCGGCGGTGATGCCGATCTTCTTCAGCGACGCCTGCAGGGACTGGGCGGTGGCCACCTCGACCGGCTTGTTGTTGCGGACGGCGATGGTGGTCTTGAAGCCGTTCGGCTGACCGCAGGCCTTCAGGGCTTCCTTGGCCTTGGCCTCGTTGCCCTTCTTGTTGGCGCCCGCCACCTCGTACGGGTCGTACTTCTGGCCCTCGGAGCCCGGGACGGACGGCGGCAGCATGTTGGTGCCGATGTCGCCACCGGCGACGGGGCCACCGCGCGCGGTCTGCAGCGACACGTGGTCGGCGCCGTAGATCACGGCCTTGCGGCACTCGATGTTGTCGAACGGCTTCACGCTCTGCGGGAAGGTCGCGTAGCGGATGTAGCCGGAGACCGGGTTGTCCAGGTTGGCCTTGTGCTGCTTCAGGGCAGTGGTGCGGCCCTGCGGCGACATGCCGGTCTGGTTGATGTCGAGGTCCAGGTCACCGTTGAGCAGGCGCTCGTCCAGCTGGTTGGCGTCCGAGAAGAACTGGACAGTGATCTTGTCCGGGTACGCCTTGCGGATCGGGTCCGACTCCTGCTTCCAGCTGGTGTTGCGGACCAGCGTGAGGTCCTTGCCCGGGCTGTACGACTCGAACTTGTACGGGCCGGAGGAGAACGGCTTCAGGCCGTACTTCGACTTGGTGTCCTTGTCCTGACGGACCGGGGACGCCGAGATCAGGGCCAGCACCTCCTCGAAGTCCGAGTTGGGCGCGGGCAGCTTGAAGGTGATGGTCTTGTCGTCCGGCGTCTCGATCGCCTTCAGACCCAGCTTGTCCTTGGACGTGTCCTTGTACGGGCCCTTGTACTCGCTCTTGGGGTCGAGCATGTCCTTCAGGTAGACCGGGCCGCCGGACAGCACGTCCTGCGCCCAGACACGCTCGATGCCGTACTTGATGTCCTTGGAGGTGATCGGCTTGCCGTCCTCCCAGGTGATGCCGTCACGCAGGGTGTACGTGTAGGTCTTGCCGTCGTCGCTGACCTTGGCGAGCCCGGTGGCGAGGTCCGGAGTGAGCTCGGCGCCGGCCTTGCCGGGCTCCGTCTTGCCCGTGACGAGCTGGCGGCTGTAGTAGCGCGCGAAGTTCCACATGAAGCCGTAGTAACCGCGCGTGGTGTCCCACGAGTCGGCGTCCTGGGCGCCACCGAACTTCAGCGTGCCGCCCTTCTTGGCCAGGGAGGCCTGGGCGACCTTGTTGTTGGCGGCGTCGAAGCCGGCCGCGCCGTTCTTCGAGCCCTCGCCGTCGCTGTCGCCACCGCCGCACGCCGCCGTGGTCAGCAGCGCGGCGACCGCGGCGACAGCGGCAAATGCCTGCTTACGCCGCCCTGAGGTGCGTTTGGTAGTCACGATCTCGGATCCTCCGGTTGTGATGAGAGACCCCGTGTCAGTGCCACGGGACGCTTTAGGTACGGCAGTTCAGCGGGAGCCCTTCGGGTCCAGCGCGTCACGCACGCCGTCGCCGAAGAGGTTGAAGGCGAGGACAGTGATGAAGATCGCCACACCAGGGACCACCATGTACATGGGATCCGACTCGTAGTAGTCGATCGCGCTCGAAAGCATCTGCCCCCAGGACGCCGTGGGCGGCTTGACGCCCACGCCCAGGAAGCTGAGTGCCGCCTCGGTGAGGATGTTGGTGGGGATCATCATCGTCGTGTACACGACGATCGGTGCGACGAGGTTGGGCAACAGCTCCTTGAACAGGATGTACAGCCGCCCGGCGCCCAGGGAGCGGGCGGCTTCCACGTACTCGCGCTCGCGCAGCGACAGCGTCTGGCCGCGCACCACGCGTCCGATGTACGGCCACCCGAAGAAGCCGATGACCAGGATCATCACGAACACACGCACGCTGGACCCGGTCAGGCCCAGCATCTCGTTCGGCATGACGGAGACCAGCGCGATGATGAAGAGCAGCTGCGGGAAGGCCAGCAGACCGTCCATCACCCGGCTGATGACCGAGTCGACCCAGCCGCCGAAGAAGCCGGCGAGGATACCGAGGACGGTGCCCAGGATGACGGCGACGACGGCCGACAGGAAGCCGACCAGCAGCGAGATCCGGGCGCCGTAGAGGATGCGGGCGAGGATGTCGCGGCCGTTGACCGGCTCGACGCCCAGCAGGTGGTCGCCGCTGATGCCGCCCAGCGAACCCGTGGGGGTGCCGAACAGCGGGTCGATCAGCTCCTCGTGATACGCGTCCGGATCCTGCCCGAGCAGGTTGGTGATGACCGGCGCGAGCAGGGCGACCACCACGAGGAGGAGCACCACGGCGCCGCCCGTCAGAGCGAGCTTGTCCCGCTTCAGGCGCTCCCAGGCGATCCGGCCCAGGGAGCGACCCTGTACGGCCTTCGCGCCGGTGCCTGCGACCGCCGCTTCCTCGGCCGCGCTCGGGGCCGCCTCGGCGGTCGGCTCGTGCAATGGTGCCGTCATCTGGCAGGGACCCCTCTCAACCGGTGGTAACCGGCCCGCACTTGCCGCTGTGGCGGCGTGATCAGTCCGTCGTACTGGGGTTTCGAACACCCCTGGTGCGGGAGTCTTCAACGCTTTGGCGACGCGTTGCCAGACTTGGCGGTGAAAGGATGCGTAACCGTGATGCGGCGTCCGGGGTTCCGTTATCCGGACAGCGGGTAACGGGGGCCGGACGAGGACAAGTCGGGCATCCGACGCGGGTCAGGTCTTTCCGTCGCGGTCTACGCGCGAAGAAGGGCTCCGCCCCTGTGGCGGAGGGTGGCCACGCGTCATGTGTTCAGTATCCGCCGTGGGCCGGAGGGTAGCCGTACCCGCCGGCGGGGGCTTGGGCGGGGGCCGCGTGGGCCTCGCGGTCGTAGAAGGGGCGGGCCTGGGCTCGCATCCACATCGCGACCGGGTCGTACTCGTCGGACATGGCGACCGTCGACACCGGCAGGCCGTCCGGGACGGCGCCGATGGACTGCTGCATCATCGCCCGCACCGAGTCCACGGCGGCCGGGCTGGTGTCGTATACATCGAGGCCGATGGCGAGGTACGGCGCCCCCAGCGCCGGCTGCACCCAGGCGCGGCGCAGGGTGCGGACGGCCGGGGTACGGTGGGCGTTCTGCGCGAGCAGGGCGTAGAACTGCGGGATTTCGATGCCGGGCTCCGACAGCCGCAGCGGCCCCGCGGGCTGCCGCTCCAGGCCGGTGGCGATGCGGCGCAGGTCGAGCCAGGGGATGCCGACGCCGCCGCCGGGCGCGTGTGGGTTCAGCCAGAGGCCGTAGTGGTCGGGGTAGAGGGTGCGGGCGACGTCCACTCCGTCGACGACTTCGTAGGAGCGGTTCCAGCCGCTGGCCGAGAGCTCCTGGGCGGAGGTGACACAGGGGGCGTACCCGTGGCCGTCGACCTCCATGTTTCCGTACTGCGCGTCCGGTGAGCCTGCCTGACCGTGCCAGAGGAGCATCCAGACCTGGCCGGCGGAGGGGGTCGCGAGGGCGCGCAGCAGTGCCTCGTAGGCGTCGTAGCGCCCGGGCGTCACCTGGCGCAGCATGTGCTCGACCTGGCCGGTCGCGATGCTGGCGCTCACCTTGTACCGCCCCTTCACTGGAGGTTGCCCCGGATATGAAACCAGCTTAAGCGCCCTAGAGCTCGGGACCTGTTCGTCGTGGGCGAGTGCGGGTTCATCGTGGCTTGTGGCGCAGTTCCCCGCGCCCCTGGGGTGTTGCAATCACCGTTGGTAGAAGGGGCGGGCCCTGTTGCGCATCCATTCGGCTACCGGGTCTTGTGTTACGTCCAGGAGAACCAGGTTTACCGGCCACTGCACGGGGACCTTGGCCAGGGCTCGGCCCAGGGCGTCGAGGGGGAGGGCCCTGATGTCGCCCTCCCAGTGGTTGAGTTCGACGCCGACGAACATGACCGGGTCGGCCGTTTCGATCGCCGCCAGGCAGCGGCGGGCCGTTGTCACCACGCCGGTCCGGTCGAACTCGGTGGCTGCCGCGGAGAGGAAGTCCACGGGGTCGTCCTGCCAGTCCGGTTCGTAGAGCTTGACCCGGCCGCCGGTGGTGAGGCCGTCCAGGGGGGTGCGGCCCACCCGGCAGAGTTCGGCGACGGCGGGCGGCGGGAGGGGTATGCCGACCACGCCGTCGGGGTTGACCGCGATGCCGACCTGCGGGGGCAGGCCGCGGGCGAACTCCACCGCGGGGGCGATCGTGTACGACATGTGGGAGCCGGCGACCTGGCGGAACTGTTCCTCGGAGCTGAACACCGGGACGTAGGCCTGGCCGCCGAGTTCGAGTGTGGGCAGGTCGAGCGGGACGCTGTCCGGGCCGCCGCCATTCGGGAGCGGGACCCAGACGAAGCTGCGGCCGAGGACTTCGATGACCCTGCCGCCGGCCCCCGGGACGTTGAGGGAGGCCGAGAGCACCTCCTCCAGCTCGTTGCCGGGCCAGCCCCCGTGGGGGTGGGGGTGTGCCTGTGCCGGGAAGTCCGGGAAGTCCCCTGGGAAGTCCATCTGCTGTCAACCGCCTGCCGAGATCACTGCTGTGACTCAAAGGCTAGCGGGTGGAATACCGGGTTCAGCCCGTGAAGCCTCAGCCCGTGAAGCCGATCCGGCGCAGCACGTCCGCCGCGTCGCGGTCGAGCAGGACCGCGGAGCCGCAGCCGTCGGGCAGATCACCGCGCTCCACGGAGCGGATCAGCCGGGCGGCCGCCGTGCGGTGGCGCAGGAAGGCGTAGCGGGAGACACCGCGGCCGCGTTCGCGCTGGCCCTCCAGGGCGGTGCCGGGCGCGACGTCGAGCAGCAGGAGGTGCAGGGTGCCGCCGCGGCGGCGGGCCTCGCGGGACAGCCAGCGGCGCACCCAGGACTGCGTACCGCAGTCGTGGACGACGACTCCGGTGCCGGTGCGCAGGGCGCGGCGCAGTCCGGTGTAGTGCGCGAGGCGGACCAGGGGGCGGTAGACCGCGTACGGCAGGAAGCGGGGCGCGTGGGTGTCCCAGCGGTCGCGGGTGTCCTGGGAGTCGATCCGGATGCCCTTCACCGTGCGCGCCATCAGCGTGGACTTTCCGCTTCCGGGCAGGCCGGTGATCACGACGAGGTCCTTGGGGCCGAAGAGCAGTGCGTGCGGGCTGCGGCCGGCCCGGTCGCGCAGATCCCGGACGACGGGCGCCCGGTGCGCGCCGCAGGCCTCCCTGGCCGGAGCCGTGGGCTGCTCGGGCAGCGCGAGGGCCGAGCTGGTGGCGTACGCCGTGATCCTGTTCACCGTGATCGTCCTCCCCATGGGGTCGGGAGTTCCCATCCCCGTCGAGTGTAAAGAGAAGGTAATACGCGGCCCTCCCGATTACGTCCGCTTCCCGCAACAAGCCTGCTACAGGCCACTGTGCCCGACGGTGACCCCTGCGCGGCCCCTGCGGACGGCCGCCTTGAAAAGGTCCCCCTGCCGCGGTCGGCGGATGCGTGCAATGATGTGCGCGCCAACTGCATACCGGCCGCTTGAATCCGCGCGGGAGAGTTCCCAGCACCGCTGTCGCTGGGGCGCCGAAGGAGCAAGTCCCTCCCTTGAATCTCTCAGGCCCCGTTACCGCGCGGGCGAGGCACATCTGAAAAGCGGGCCGCTGCCGCAGTGGCTCCACCCAAGGTGCAAACCGTGATCTTCACCGGTCACGGCGAACCTCTCAGGTTCCGATGACAGATGGGGAGGAACTTTCCTCGCCTGTCATGCCTTTGGGAGCAGATCCGATGAGCAGTACGCCTCTCCGTCACACCGCGCTCGATGCCCTGCATCGTTCGCTGGGCGCGACGATGACCGACTTCGCCGGCTGGGACATGCCCCTGCGCTATGGCTCCGAGCGCGAGGAGCACCTCGCCGTACGCACCCGGGCCGGGCTCTTCGACCTCTCACACATGGGCGAGATCACGGTGACCGGCCCCCAGGCCGCAGCACTCCTGGACTACGCCCTCGTCGGCAACATCAGTGCCGTCAAACCCGGCCGCGCCCGCTACACCATGATCTGCCGCGAGGACGGCGGCATCCTCGACGACCTGATCGTCTACCGGCTGGCCGAGACCGAGTACCTGGTCGTGGCGAACGCCGGTAATGCGCAGATTGTTCTGGACGCGCTGATCGAGCGCTCCGAGTCGTACGACGCCGAGGTGCGCGACGACCGCGACGCCTACGCCCTCATCGCCGTCCAGGGCCCCGAGTCCCCCGGCATCCTGAAGTCGCTCACCGACGCCGACCTCGACGGACTGAAGTACTACGCCGGCCTGCCCGGCACCGTCGCCGGCGTCCCCGCTCTCATCACACGCACCGGCTACACCGGCGAGGACGGCTTCGAGCTGTTCGTGAAGCCGGAGCACGCGGTCGAGCTGTGGCAGGCGCTGACCAAGGCGGGCGAGGGCGCCGGCCTGGTCCCGTGCGGCCTCTCCTGCCGGGACACCCTGCGCCTGGAGGCGGGCATGCCGCTGTACGGGCATGAGCTGTCGACCGCGCTGACGCCCTTCGACGCCGGGCTCGGCCGGGTGGTGAAGTTCGAGAAGGAGGGCGACTTCGTCGGGCACGCGGCGCTGACCGAGGCTGCCGCCCGGGCCCAGTCGAACCCTCCGCGCGTCCTCGTCGGGCTCGTCGCCGAGGGCCGCCGGGTGCCGCGCGCCGGGTACGCCGTCGTCGCCGGCGGCGAGGTGATCGGCGAGGTCACCTCCGGCGCCCCCTCCCCCACCCTGGGCAAGCCGATCGCGATGGCCTACGTCGACGCCGCACACGCGGCACCCGGCACGGCCGGGGTCGGTGTGGACATCCGCGGCAGCCACGAGCCGTACGAGGTCGTGGCGCTGCCGTTCTACAAGCGCCAGAAGTAGACACTGGGCTGTGATGCCGGGCACATCCTCCCTGCTCACAACCGTCTTCCGTAGTCCCCCATTCACCAGCACTCCCCCGCGTACAGGAGAATTCAGGCCATGAGCAACCCCCAGCAGCTGCGCTACAGCAAGGAGCACGAGTGGCTGTCGGCCGCCGAGGACGGCGTCGCGACAGTCGGCATCACGGAGCACGCGGCCAACGCGCTCGGCGATGTCGTCTTCGTCGACCTCCCCACGGTCGGCGACACCGTGACCGCGGGCGAGACCTGCGGCGAGCTGGAGTCGACCAAGTCGGTCAGCGACCTGTACTCCCCGGTCAGCGGCGAGATCACCGAGGTCAACGAGGACGTGGTCAACGACCCGTCGCTGGTGAACTCCGCCCCCTTCGAAGGCGGTTGGCTCTTCAAGGTACGTGTCGCCCAGGACCCGTCCGACCTGCTCTCCGCCGACGAGTACACCGCCTTTTCCGCCGGCTGAGGAGTCGCACCAGCATGTCTGTCCTCAACACCCCCCTGCACGAACTGGACCCGGACGTCGCCGCCGCCGTCGACGCCGAACTGCACCGCCAGCAGTCCACGCTCGAGATGATCGCCTCGGAGAACTTCGCGCCGGTCGCGGTCATGGAGGCGCAGGGCTCCGTCCTGACCAACAAGTACGCCGAGGGCTACCCGGGCCGCCGCTACTACGGCGGCTGCGAGCACGTCGACGTGGTCGAGCAGATCGCGATCGACCGCGTCAAGGACCTGTTCGGCGCCGAACATGCGAATGTCCAACCGCACTCGGGCGCCCAGGCCAACGCTGCGGCGATGTTCGCGCTGCTCAAGCCCGGCGACACGATCATGGGCCTGAACCTCGCGCACGGCGGGCACCTGACCCACGGCATGAAGATCAACTTCTCCGGCAAGCTGTACGACGTGGTCGCCTACCACGTGGACGACTCCGGTGTCGTCGACATGGCCGAGGTCGAGCGGCTGGCCAAGGAGTCCAAGCCGAAGCTGATCGTGGCGGGCTGGTCGGCCTACCCGCGGCAGCTGGACTTCGCCGCGTTCCGCCGGATCGCGGACGAGGTCGGCGCGTATCTGATGGTCGACATGGCGCACTTCGCCGGTCTGGTGGCAGCCGGGCTGCACCCCAACCCCGTCCCGCACGCGCACGTGGTCACCACGACCACCCACAAGACGCTGGGCGGCCCGCGCGGCGGAGTGATCCTTTCCACCGCCGAGTTGGCGAAGAAGATCAACTCGGCGGTGTTCCCCGGTCAGCAGGGCGGGCCCCTGGAGCATGTGATCGCCGCCAAGGCGGTCGCCTTCAAGGTCGCCGCCTCGGAGGACTTCAAGGAGCGGCAGCGCCGTACTCTGGACGGTGCCCGCATCCTCGCCGAGCGTCTGGTGCGGGAGGACGTGAAGGCGGAGGGCGTCGACGTGCTCTCCGGCGGCACGGACGTGCACCTGGTCCTGGTCGACCTGCGCAACTCCGCGCTGGACGGCCAACAGGCCGAGGACCGCCTCCACGAGGTCGGTATCACGGTCAACCGCAACGCGATCCCAAACGACCCGCGTCCGCCGATGGTGACCTCGGGCCTCCGCATCGGCACCCCCGCCCTCGCCACCCGCGGCTTCACCACCGAGGACTTCGCCGAGGTCGCGGACGTCATCGCCGAGGCGCTCAAGCCGTCGTACGACGTCGAAGCGCTCAAGGCCAGGGTCACCGTGCTCGCGGACAAGCACCCGCTGTATCCCGGTCTGAACAAGTAAGTCCCCCTGGTGGGACACCCGGCCACCCGGTCCTGATCGCCGGATGCCGGGTGCCCCACCACCCCCGCTGTGAGGAGTCCCCGTGGCCATCTCGGTCTTCGACCTGTTCTCGATCGGCATCGGCCCGTCCAGCTCCCACACCGTGGGCCCGATGCGCGCGGCCCGCATGTTCGCCCTCCGGCTGCGAGGCGAAGGCGTCCTGGACTCCACCGCGTCCGTTCGGGCCGAGCTGTACGGCTCCCTGGGCGCGACCGGACACGGCCATGGCACGCCCAAGGCGGTACTGCTCGGACTGGAGGGCGCGTCACCGCGCACGGTGGACGTCGAGACCGCCGACCAGCGGGTGGAGGACATCAAGGCGGCGGGCCGGCTCCGGCTGCTCGACGAGCGGGACATCGCCTTCGACTTCGACAAGGACCTGGTCCTGCACCGCCGTAAGGCACTCCCGTACCACGCGAACGGCATGACGCTCTGGGCGCACGACGTCTCCGGCGCCGAACTCCTCTCCAAGACCTACTACTCCGTGGGCGGCGGCTTCGTCGTCGACGAGGACGCGGTCGGCGCCGACCGCATCAAACTCGACGACACGGTCCTGAAGTACCCCTTCCGCACGGGCGACGAGTTGCTGCGCCTCACGCAGGAGACCGGCCTGTCGATCTCCGCACTGATGCTGGAGAACGAGCGGGCCTGGCGGACCGAGGAGGAGATCCGCGCGGGCCTGCTGGAGATCTGGCGGGTGATGCGGGAGTCCGTGGCACGCGGCATGTCCCGCGAGGGCATCCTGCCGGGCGGCCTGAAGGTACGGCGGCGGGCCGCCAACACGGCCCGCAAGCTGCGCTCGGAGGGCGACCCCAAAGCCCTCGCCATGGAGTGGATCACGCTCTACGCGATGGCCGTGAACGAGGAGAACGCGGCGGGCGGCAGGGTCGTGACGGCCCCCACGAACGGCGCGGCCGGCATCATCCCGGCGGTCCTGCACTACTACATCAACTTCGTGCCCGGCGCCGACGAGGATTGCGTCGTCCGCTTCCTGCTCGCCGCCGGCGCCATCGGCATGCTCTTCAAGGAGAACGCCTCCATCTCCGGCGCCGAGGTCGGCTGCCAGGGCGAGGTCGGCTCGGCCTGCTCCATGGCGGCGGGCGCCCTCGCCGAGGTCCTCGGCGGCAGCCCCGAACAGGTCGAGAACGCCGCCGAGATCGGCATGGAACACAACCTCGGCCTCACCTGCGACCCCGTCGGCGGCCTCGTCCAGATCCCCTGCATCGAACGCAACGGCATGGCCGCGGTGAAGGCCGTCACGGCAGCCCGCATGGCCATGCGCGGCGACGGCTCCCACAAGGTCTCCCTCGACAAGGTCATCAAGACGATGAAGGACACGGGCGCCGACATGAGCGTGAAGTACAAGGAGACGGCGCGGGGCGGGCTCGCGGTGAACATCATCGAGTGCTGAGGGGACGGGACCTGACCTGCGCGTTCGTGTCTTTCAGCGCTGTCGGGGCCTTTCCTGCAGGACGAGTCCGTCGAGCCGGTCGGCGAGATGCCCCCCTGGCTGGGCAGCGCCACCCTCGATGGACCCGCCGCGGGCTACTGGGGCAACGCTGCGACGGCCGCGGCCCTGCGCCGGGCGGGCAGGAACAGACCTGCCGCAACGACGGCCGAGGCCAGGCCGAGCAGGCCGACGGCGGCGGCCAGAGTGCCGAGGGCGGACTTGGCCGCGATCAGCACCAGGGGGCAGATGAACTGGCCGATGAAGAAGGACGCGGTCCACAGGCCGGTGCCGCGGCCGCGGTCGGCGAAGTCCAGCCTGGACATGGCGATGGTGAGCAGGGAGGGCAGCAGGAGACCGGTGCCCAGGCAGTTGAGTACGGCGCCGACGATCAGCAGTGGCGCGCTGTTGGCGAGCCACATCACCGCGAAGCCGGCCGCGCACAGGGCGAAGACGAGTGGCAGCCGGGGCCCCGGGGTCCCGCGCAGCTTGGCGAAGGTGATCGCGCCGGCCACGGTGGCGGCGCTGGCGATCGCTGTGGCCAGCCCGATCACGCTGGTCGCCGTCACGCCGAGGTCGTCCAGCAGATAGGACATCTCCACCGGGACGGTGTAGAAGACGAGGGCCCCGAACACGGTGAGTCCGCAGATCCCGGCCAGCTGTCGGAAGGGGAAGGAGCGCTTCGGCGCGACCGTGGTGTCCGTGCTCTCCCCGTCTCCATCCCCGACCTCGGCGGCACCGGTGGCCGCGGTCGGCTTCGGCAGTCCGATGGCCATGAGCGGGGCGATGAGCAGGCTGACGGCGTAGATCCAGAACGGGGTCCGCCAGCCGGCCGACCCCGCGGCACCGCCGATGACGAAGAACGCGGTCGCGGAGGCGGAGGCGCACATGGTCTGGAGGGCGAGGTAGCGGTCCCGTACCCGACCGCTGTAGTAGTCGCCGATCAGCGTGGTGGAGCAGGTCATGATGGCGGCCTCGGCGACACCTACCAGGGCGCGGCTGGCCACGATGGCGCCCAGTGACTCCAGCCACAGCGGGGCGGTGCCGAAGATCGCGTACAGCACGGTCGCGACGATCAGCAGGCGCTTGCGGCCGAGCCGGTCGACGATGACGCCCGCGAAGGGGGCCAGCAGGCCCAGCGCCAGGGCCGGGACGGTGAGAGCCATCGGGACCAGGGCGCCCGCGCCGGGGGTGTCGGCGAAGTGGTCCTGCATCTTGGGCAGCACGGGGGCGATCAGGACGGCCCCGAGGATCGGCAGACAGCTGCCGGCCATGAGGAGAGCGACGCGCAGCCGGTGCGCGGCACCGGACGTCGGAAGGACCGCACCGGACGGCGGCACTGGTTCCGCGTAAGCGGGCGGGGACGGTGGCACGGAAGCGGGCATGCGGGAACTCCACGTGGCGAGGGGAGGGGTGGGCACGCCACCGGGGAACAGACACCCCGAGAAGAGGAGCGTCCGGGGAACTGGGGTCGACTATGAGTGAGCGGCCCAGCCCTGCCTAGCCTCTGTCCGATCGATCTCCCGGATCGCGATCATCCTTGCCGTGGATGGTCTCGGTGACCCGGGCCGCCGTCTCCCGCAGCCAGATGTGCGCCGCGTCGTGCGTGTGCACCGGGTGCCACCACAGGGCTTCCCGGAGCGGCACGGCGTCGTAGGGCGGTTCCATGACCCGTACGGGGACGAGCCCGTCGAGCCGGTCGGCGAGATGCCCCTGGATCAGGGCGACCCGGCGGGTGCCCGCGACCAGGAGGGGCATCAGCTGGAAGCTGTCGACGGAGACTTCGACGCGCGGCTCGATACCGAGCATGGCGATCTGACGGGCGGCAGGTGCGTCGTACGTGCGCTGGTACGTCACCCACGGCAGCCGGGCCAGGTCGTCGAGGGTGAGCTCCTCGCCGACCTCGGGGTTGTCCTCGGCGACGAGGTAGACCCAGCGGTCCCGGTAGAGCTCCACGGCGGGAAAGTCGCCGATGATGCCGTGCGGCAGCAGCAGCCCGTCGGCGGTGCTCAGCAGCGCCCCGGTGTTCTCGGTGATGTCCGTCGGAGGCTGCTTGAAGCGCAGCCTGATCCCCGGCGCCTCGGTGTGGACGATGCGGGCGAGTTCGGCACCGAAGACGGCCACCGCGTAGTCGGAGGCGATCAGGGTGAACTCGTGCTCCTCATGGGCGGGGTCGAACACCGCCTGGCTGGTGAAGACGCGTTCGAGCAGGTCGCAGGCGGTGGCGGTGCGGTCGAGGAGGGCCAGGCCGAGGGCGGTCAGTTCGTAGCGTCCGCCGATCCTGGAGAGCAGGTCGTCGTCGAAGTGGCGGCGCAGCCGGGCCAGGGCGGCGCTCATGGCGGGCTGACTGAGCCCGATGCGTCGGCCCGCGTTGGTGACGTTGCGCTCCTCCAGAAGGGCCCGCAGGGCGACGACGAGGTTGAGGTCCAGGCTGGCCAGGTTCACGCGAAATCCCTGTACGGAGTAGGAGACTGTGCCTGGGTATTCGCGGCCTGGATGCCCGGCATCCAGAGAATCGATTTCCCCGATCGCAATCTACGGGCCAGATTGGTGGCACCGCAATCGGGAGGACATCTCCGTGAAATCCGCAGCCACGTCGGCGCCTCTCTTCGCCGGCCCCTTGGCCATCGGCACTCTCTCCGCTCCGGGCAGGGGCGTGTTCCCCGGCCTCGCGGTGCCGGACGGCCGCGTGCTCGACCTGCGTACGGCCCTGGACGAACCCGCGCTGACCACCCTCGCTCTCCTGGAGCGCTGGGACGAGGAACTGCCTCGCCTGCGCGGCCTCGCGGACGAGCCGGCCGGTGACTGGCTGCCGCTGGACGACCTGTCCGTGCACGCGCCCGTCGAGCCCCGGCAGATCTTCCAGTCCGGTGCCAACTACCGGCAGCACGTGATCGACCTGGAGGTCGCGCACCGATCCCCGGACGACCCGCGCACCGTCGAGGAAGCCCGCGCCGAGATCGCGGCGATCATGGACAAGCGGGCCGCCGAGGACCTCCCGTACGTCTTCATCGGCCTGCCGACCACGATCACCGGCCCCTACGACGATGTCGTACTGCCCGCGTGGGCCGGGCAGCCCGACTGGGAGCTGGAGTTGGCGGCTGTGATCGCCAAGCCCGCCTACAGGGTGCCCGTCGAGGAGGCGCTGGAGTACGTCGCCGGGTACACGATCGCCAACGACCTCACCGACCGCGCGACCGTCTTCCGGCGGGACATGAAGGCCATCGGCACCGACTGGCTGCGCTGCAAGAACGCGCCCGGCTTCACCCCGCTCGGCCCATGGCTGGTCCCGGCCGAGTCGATCGCCGACCCCGGCGACCTGCGGGTCACGCTGAAGCTGAACGGCGACACCATGCAGGACGAGTCCACCAAGGACATGCTCTTCGGCATCGCGCGGCTGGTGTCGTACATCTCCCAGACCGCCCAACTCCTGCCCGGCGACCTGGTGCTGACGGGCAGCCCGGCCGGCAACGGCATGCACTGGGGGCGGCTGCTGCGCGACGGCGACGTCATGGAGGGGTCCATCACCGGTCTGGGTGTGCAGCGCACCCGATGCGTCGGGGAGGCCTCGTGAACCGACACGACCCCGAGGGCGCGATCGCCGAGGCCGCCAAGACGTACTCGAACTGGGGCCGTTGGGGCGAGGACGACGTCCTCGGCACGCTCAACTTCCTGGACGCCGGAAAGCGCCGCGAGGGCGCGGCCCTCGTCCGCGACGGCGTCAGCTTCTCGCTCGCCCAGCGTTTCGACATGAACGGCCCGCAGAAGGGCTGGCGGCGGCGTACGAATCCGGTGCACACCATGCTCGACACCGGCACCGACGCCGCCCTGGGCAACCAGGGCTTCCCGCACGGCCTCGGCGGCGCCGACGACGTGATCGCGATGCCGCTGCAGTGCTCCACCCAGTGGGACGGTCTCGGCCACATCTTCGACCATGGCAAGGCATGGAACGGGCGGGCCGCCGAGAAGGTCGTCACCTCCGACGGCGACCTCGTCACCGGCATCGAGCACATGGCGCCGTACGTGGCCGGGCGGGGCGTCCTCCTCGATGTGGGCCTGGTCGTCGGCCAGAACGGCGAACTGCCCGACGGCTTCGCCATCACCGAGGAGCACCTGACCGCAAGCGCCGCGGCGCACGGCGTCACCGTCGGCCGCGGCGACCTCGTCCTCGTCCGCACCGGACGGCTGGCCCGAGCGAAGCGCGACGGCTGGGGCGAGTACGCGGGCGGTCCCTCGCCCGGGCTGAGTTTCACCACCGCCGGCTGGCTGCACGGCAGCGAGATCGCCGGGATCGCCACCGACACCTGGGGTTTCGAGGTCCGGCCCAACGAGTTCGACCACGCCTTCCAGCCGCTGCACCAGGTCGCCATTCCCAACATGGGCCTGCTCATAGGCGAGATGTGGGACCTCGACGCCCTGGCCGAGCACTGCGCGGCCGACGGGCGGTACGAGTTCTGGCTCACCGCCGCTCCGCTGCCCATCACCGGAGCAGTGGGCTCCCCCGTGAACCCGATCGCCGTCAAGTAGCGCCCCGGACCGGCCGAGTGGGCCCCCGGACCGGCCGAGTGGGCCCCCGGACCGGCCGCGTGGGCCGCGCCCCGACAGCCACTGCCGTCCGGCTCGCACCACCACCCCTGCCGCTCGAAGTCGCGCGGCCACACCGCAGGGAGACCCCATGACCGACCCCCGCCCCCGCACCGTCCTCGTCATCGGCGGCGGTGCCTCCGGCAACGCCGTGACCGTGCTGCTGCGGCGAGCGGGCATCACCGTGGACCTGATCGAGGCCAAGTCCGACTGGAACGTCCTCGGCTCCGGCATCACCCTCCAGGGCAACGCGCTGCGCGTGCTGCGCGAGCTGGGCGTGTGGGACGAGGTCCAGGAGAGCGGCTACGCCTTCGACTCCGTGGGCCTGGCCACGCCCGACGGCCACGTGTTCCACGTCCAGCAGGACATCCGTACCGGCGGCGAGGACCTGCCCGCGACCATCGGCATGCAGCGGCCCCGGCTCCAGGAGATCCTGTGCGCGGCGGTCCGGGCGAGCGGTGCGACGGTCCGCCTCGGCACCACCGCCGACGAGCTGGTCCAGGACGAGACGGGCGTCACCGCCCGCTTCAGCGACGGCACCGAGGGCCGCTACGACCTCGTCATCGCGGCCGACGGTCTCAACTCCCTGACCCGCGCGGTGATCGGCATCAGTGAGAAGCCCGAGCCGACCGGCATGGCCATCTGGCGCGTCGCGGCACCCCGCCCGGCAGGCGTGGAGCGCACGGACCTGGCCTTCGGCGGGCCCTGCTACATCGCCGGCTACTGCCCCACCAGCGAGAACACCATCTACGCCTATCTCGTCGAGGCCAACCGCGACCGCGCCTCCATCGATCCCGCCTCGTACGCGGACGAGATGCGGCGGCTTGCAGCCCCGTACGGCGGTGCCTGGCCCGAGATCGCCGCGAGCATCACCGACCCGGCCAAGGTCAACTACACCTGGTTCGACCGGCTGCTCGTCGAGGGTTCCTGGCACCGCGGCCGGGTCGTGCTGGTCGGTGATGCCGCCCATGCCTGCCCGCCCACTCTCGCGCAGGGCGCGGCCATGTCGCTGGAGGACGCCTCCGTGCTGGCCGAACTGCTGAGCGCGGGGGAGTCGTGGGATTCCCTCGACTCCCTCGACGACCTGCTGACCCGCTACCACGAGCGCCGCATCGACCGTGTCCGCATGGTCGTCGAGGCCTCGATGCAGCTCGGCCAGTGGCAACTGGACGGCGTCCGTGACGCCGACGTGCCCGGCCTGATCGGCCGCACGATGTCCGCCCTGAAGGAGACCCCGTGACGACCCCGGACACCCTGGCCACCCCCACCATCGACGTCCACGCGCACGTCCTGCTTCCGCAGGTCGAGGAGGCCGTCGCCGGACACCCCGGGCTGGCCGCCGCCCGCAGTCTCGACGCTTGCCGCAACGGCCCCGAGGCGCTCGCCGTCAGCGGCCCGATGGTCCGCGACCGCATCCCTCGACTGACCGACGTCAAGGCCCGGCTCACCGCTATGGACGCCTCCGGCGTCGACGTCCAACTGGTCTCGCCGTCCCCGTCGCACTACCACTATTGGGCCGACGAGGACCTGGCCCGCACGGTGTGGGAACTGGCCAACTCCGGCACCGCCGCACACGTCGCCCAGGCCCCCGACCGGCTTCACGGACTGGGCCTCGTCCCGCTCCAGCACCCGGACCTCGCCGTCAAGGCCCTCGACCACGCCCTCGGTCTGGGCCTGCGCGGAGTGGAGATCTCCAGCCACGCGCCCGGGCGTGAGCTTTCGGATCCGGCGTACGAGCCGTTCTGGGCGCTCGCCGAGACGACCGGGGCGGTGCTCTTCCTGCACCCCTTCGGCTGCACGCTCGACGAGCGCCTGAACCGCTGGTACCTGTCCAACACGGTCGGCCAGCCCACCGAGAACGCCGTCGCGCTCTCCCACCTCATCTTCTCCGGTGTGCTCGACCGCCACCCCGGACTGAAGGTGATCGCCGCGCACGGCGGCGGCTATCTGCCCACCCACATCGGCCGCTCCGACCACGCCTGGCGGACCAGACCGGACACGCGGGGCTGCGCGTCCGAGCCGAGCAGCTACCTCAAGCGGCTGTACTTCGACTCGCTCGTCCACGACCCGCACGTCCTGTGCGAACTGATCCGGGTGGCCGGCCCCGACCGGGTCCTGCTCGGCTCGGACTTCCCCTTCGACATGGGCACCGAGGACCCGGTCGGCGCGCTGCGCTCCGTCACGGACCTGCCCGACCCCCATTTCCACGCCGTACGCGGCGGCAACGCGGCAGCGCTGCTGCGCCTCTCCTGAGGAGCCCCGACATGACCAACGACCTGCCCAACCTCATGCCCAATCGTCTGCTCACCCACCTGCGGCACGTCGACCTCGCCGTGCCCGACTACGACAAGCAGCTCGACTTCTACGCCGGAGTCTGGGGTCTGACCAAGGTCGCCGAGGACTCGGGCATCTCCTTCCTGGCCGCCGAGGGCAGCCCCGAGCAGTACGTCGTACGGCTCCGCAAGGCCGAGGAGAAGCGGCTCGACCTCGTGTCCTACGGCGCCGCGTCGGCCGCCGACGTGGACACGCTCGCGGAGCAACTCCTCGCGGACGGCGTGCGGTTGATCTCGCAGCCGGGCACGGTCGGCACCCCCGGCGGGGGCTACGGCTTCCGCTTCTTCGACGGCGACGGCCGCACCATCGAGATCTCGGCGGAGGTCGAGGCCCGGCAGCACCGGCGTATCGAGGAGAAGGAAGCCATCCCGGTCCGCCTCTCGCACGTCGTCCTCAACTCCCCCGACCTGGACGGCACCCGCGCCTGGTACGAGCGCCACCTCGGCTTCCGCCTGTCCGACACACTCAGCTCCCCGCACATGGGCGAGGTCATGCACTTCATGCGGATCAGCAGTCAGCACCACTCGATGGCTCTCGCCAAGGGGCCGCACACCTCCCTGCACCACGTCTCGTTCGAGATGCGCGGCCTGGACGAGTACATGCGCGGCTCGGGGCGCGTGATGCGTTCCGGTGCCCGCAAGATCTGGGGGCCGGGCCGCCACATGGCGGGCGACAACACCTTCACGTACTTCCTCGACCCGCACGGCAACACCGTCGAGTACACAACGGAGTTGGAGGAGCTCGACGAGGACACCTGGCATCCGCACGTCTACGACTTCTCCCGGCCCGAAGTCACCGACCAGTGGGGCACGGCGAACCCGATGAACGAACTGGTCGCCAAGGAGTCCTTCAACGACGTCGACCCCGGCGTCTTCGTCGCCCCGCCGGTCTGATCCCCAGGACTGCCATGCGCTTCGCCACGTACGAACACCACGGCCGCCGCAGCGTCGCCACCGTCGATGACGACGGCACCCTCCACCCCATCCCCGGCCGCGCCTCGCTGCTGGACCTGCTCCAGGCGGGCCCCGCAGCCCTGCGCGAGGCGGGCAACGCCACGCCGGCCGAGCCGGGCGGCCCGCATGTCTCGCACGTGCGGCTGCTGCCGCCGCTCCAGCCGCCGTCCGTACGGGACTTCGTCACCTTCGAGGAACACGTCGAGGGCGTACGACGCAGCATCGACAACACGGCCGGGGTCCCCGACGCCTGGTACGACGCGCCGACCTTCTACTTCACCAATCCGTACGCCGTCATCGGCGCCCACGACGACGTGCCCGTGCCGCCCGGCTCCTCGGTCCTGGACTTCGAACTCGAAGTCGCCGCCGTCATCGGCCGCGAGGGCCGCGACCTGACACCCGAGCGGGCCCGCGACCACATCGTCGGCTACACGATCTTCAACGACTGGTCCGCCCGTGACCTTCAGTCCGCCGAGATAAAGGTGGGGTTGGGCCCCTGCAAGGGCAAGGACACCGCCGCCACCCTCGGCCCGTACCTGGTCACCGCCGACGAGCTGGAGCCGTACCGGGACACGGACGGTTTCCTGCGGCTGGCGCTGACCGCCTCGGTGAACGGCGTGGTGGTCGGCAAGGACCTGCTGTCCAACATGAGCTGGACCTTCGAGGAGATGGTCGCCTACGCCTCGCGCGGCACATACGTCCGTCCCGGCGATGTGCTCGGCTCCGGCACCTGCGGCAACGGCGGCTGCCTGGCCGAGCTGTGGGGCGTACGCGGCCGGCAGGACCCGCCACCGCTGAAGCCCGGCGACACCGTCACCCTCACCGTCGAGGGCATCGGCACCGTCTCCAACACCGTCGTGCCCGGCGCCGGACCGGTACCGGTCCCCCGGGCCCGCAAGCGCCCGCGGCTGCGCCCGTGAACGGCGTGGCCGTGAACAGGCTGGACGGCAAGGTCGTGGTCGTCACCGGAGCCGCGCGTGGGCAGGGCGCGGCCGAGGCCGAGGCGCTGACCCGGGCGGGGGCGGTGGTCGTCGCCACCGATGTGACTCAGGCTCCGGGCTGTCTGCGCCTGGACGTCACCGACGCGAAGGAGTGGGCGGCGCTCGCCGAAGAGCTGCGCTGCCGGTACGGAGAGGTCCACGGCCTGGTCAACAACGCCGGCATCACCTGGCGCGCGCGGCTCCACGAGGTCACGCCCGAGGACTTCGCCCGCGTCCATGCGGTCAACGTCACCGGCCCTCTCCTTGGCATCCAGCACCTTGCGCCGTTGATGCCGCCGGGCTCGTCGATCGTCAACGTCGGCTCCTCCGCCGGGCTCACCGGGCACTACCCGGTCGCGTACACGGCCAGCAAGTGGGCGCTGCGCGGCCTGTCGAAGGCGGCCTGTGTCGAGCTGGGCCCGCGGGGCATCCGCGTGAACACCGTCCATCCCGGCTTCATCGAGACCGAGATGACCGCCTCCGCCGCGCCCGCCTTCCGCGAGGCGAACATCCGCGAGACGCCGCTGGCCCGCACCGGCACCGTCGACGAGATCACCCCACTGGTGGTCTTCCTCCTCTCCGACGACGCCTCCTTCATCACCGGGGCCGAGATTCCCGTCGACGGCGGCTTCACCGCACACGGCGGCGCCAAATCCATCTCCGACGCCCTGCGGTCGGCTTCCGACTGACCCCCGACTGACCTCCGGCTGAAAGGACCCCTACGTGAACAAGGTCAGCGCGAGCGCCGCCGCAGCGGTCGCCGACATCCCCGACGGGGCCTCGTCGGCAGTCGGCGGCTTCGGCCTGTCCGGCATACCGGCCACCCTCATCGGTTTCTACACCCCGGCAGGCGTGGGCACACAGGTCTCCGAAAGAGTCCCGCACCTTCGGCGGTCGCGACCACATCCTCGAACACAAGCATCACCACCGACTGGGCCCTCGTCCGCGCCTGGCGCCCGACGCGATTCACGTCCCCGGCATCTTCGTGCAGCGAGTCGTGGCCCTCACCCCTGCCCAGGCCGCCGACAAACGCCTCGCGCCGCAGCGCGTTGATCAGCTTGCCGAACTGACCCAAGGGCGAGGCCGTCTGCGGGCCTCATGAGCGTGGAAATCCCTTTGCCGGGATTCGCCGTGTGACTCCAGACTGAGGACATGCTCGGGTTCATCAGAACCGACGACGAAGCCCTCGTTTCCTGCTTGGGCGATCCTCAGCGCACTGTTGCGGCATACCGCGAACTGCTGCGACGCGGGGAGAACGCGCTGAGCGCCATCCGCGCCGGCCTGCGCGACACGAATCCGGGTGTCCGTGAGGGCTGCTGCCGCCTACTCGATCACCTGGTCGACACCGAGTCGATGGGCGAACTCATCCGCATGGCCGACGACCCCGACGCCCGCGTCAGGATCGCCGCATTCCACGCTCTGGCCTGTGACCGGTGCAAGGGCGACGTCTGCGCACCCGGCCCGGACCGGGTCCTCGAACCCGCACTGCACCACCTGATCTCAGACCCCGACCCGCACGTCCGAGCAATGGCTGCCGAACTCGTCGGCAAGTTCGCCCACTCCGAGGCACGCGCCGTCGCGGCCTTGAAGGCGTCTCACACCGACGACCCGAGCCCAGCGGTGCGGAAGAAGGCGGGTTGGTTCATCCCCGGCGGGACCATCTACGAGCGGGCCCTCCCTTGAGGTGAGAATCCGCCCGCGCGGACGGATCACACGTGCCATGGTGGGGCATACATCCAACAACTCCTGTTCCCCCACGAGCACTTCCGGGAGTGCCCATGCTGCGCGGCATCGACGTGAGTTCCTACCAGTCCTCCGCCTACGACACCGACGGCCTCTCCTTCGTCTTCATCAAGGCGACGGAAGGCCGTTCGTACGTCAACCCGAAGCTCGCCGCCCAGACGAAGAGAGGCCGCGACGCCGGCCTGGTCGTCGGCTTCTACCACTTCCTCTGGCCCGGCAACCTCACCGCCCAGGCCGAGTACTTCGTCAAGCACGCCCCGGAAAAGGGCAGCGACATCCTCGCCGTCGACTGGGAGACGACCGGCGACGGCACGCACGCGAGCAACGCGGAGAAGGACCGGTTCATCCGGAAGGTGAAGGAGCTTCGGCCGAACCATCGGGTGATCCTCTACTGCAACCGCCACTTCTGGTTGACCGTCGACGACACCTCATACGCCGGTGACGGCCTCTGGATCGCCGACTACGTCGACGCCGGCAAACCCCGCATTCAGGCGAAGTGGCGCTTCCACCAGTACACGAGCAACCCGATCGACAAGAACGTGGCGGACTTCGCGAGCAAGGCGGCGCTGCGGGCATGGGCCGACAAGGCCTGATTTGTCCAACCGCCTGCTGAGGTAGCCAGTTCGCACCGGTCACGATTGATTGGCGCCAAACCTCGGCCTCTCCGGTGCTGCATACGTAACGCGCACAAACGTCTAGGCTCTGACCTGCGGTTCAACGGCAATCACACGGACGTGGGGAGCTTCGGGCATGGGTGGGGCCATCAGTGCGGTCAGTAGCAACGGGACGTACTCGTTCAGTAAGCCGAATCGGGAGAGCATCACGTTGCTCCAAGGGCTCGGAGTGGAGGGGGACGTTCATGCGGGGGTGACGGTGAGGCATCGGTCTCGGGTGGAGCGGGATCCCTCGCAGCCGAATCTTCGTCAGGTGCACCTCATTCACGAGGAGTTGTTCGAGGAGGTGCGGGCGGCCGGGTTCGAGGTGGTGGCCGGGCAGCTCGGGGAGAACGTCACCACGCGCGGGATCGATCTGCTGGGGCTGCCCGTCGGGACGCTGCTGCGGCTCGGGGACGAGGCCGTCGTGGAGGTGACCGGGCTGCGGAATCCGTGTGCGCAGATCGACGGCTTCCGGAAGGGGCTGTTGAAGCAGGTCGTCGGGCGGGACGACGAGGGGGCCGTGCGGTTCAAGGCCGGGATCATGAGCGTGGTCGTCAGTGGCGGTGTGGTGCGGCCCGGGGACCCGGTCGATGTCGTACTGCCGGACGGGCCGCACCGGGCCCTGGAGATCGTCTGAGTCTGAGGGGTGAGGTGGTCAGGCGCGGAAGGCTGCCGGGCGTTCGCGTGATGCCTCCGCCAGTGCCTTCGTCACCGCCTCGACGCCCGCCCGCAGGCCGTACACCGGGGTGTCGGGCTGCTGGCGCCAGGAGTCGTCGATGCCGCCGGAGTCCACGGTGTCGAAGCCGAGGTCGTCGATCAGGGCGCGCACCTTGCGCTTGGCCGCCTCGTCGTCGCCCGCGACGGGGAGGGCCATGCGGTCGGGGTCACCGGCGGGACGCGGGCGCTCCAGGATGTCCTGGGCGTAGGTGCCGTTGAAGGCCTTGATCACGGGGTGGCCGATGTTCCGTTCCGTCCAGCGGCTTTCGGTGAGGCCCTCGTCCTCGATGGCGGCGATCCTGCCGTCCCGCTGCTTGGGGTAGTAGTTGTTGGTGTCGATGACGGCGAACCCGTCCGCCGCCCCGTCCAGCAGCCCGGCCGGCAGGTCGGGCACCGCCCTCGTGGGGACCGTGATCACGACGATCTCCGCACCCCGTGCCGCCTCTTCGACCTTGACGGGCGTGGCGCCGGTTTCCTCCGCGAGCGCGGTGAGCGTGTGCGGTCCGCGGGAGTTGGCCACGGAGACGTCGTGACCGAGGGCGGTGAGCCGCCGGGTGAGGTTGCCGCCGATGTTGCCCGCGCCGATGATGCCGATCTTCATGACAGGCCCTTCCGGGGTTGCTGCTCCTGACAGTGCGTGTGACAGGGGGCAACAACTCCGGGACCGGGCGTGCTATTCCGCCGGGCATGGCGAAGGGGCGCTCGTCCGCTGCGGACGGGCGCCCCTTCGCCGACTCACGTCACTTGTTCAGGTACGACCAGAACTCGTCGAATGACAGGAGCTTGTCGCCGTTGAGGTCACGGCTGCCGATGATCACCTCGGCGACCGCCTCGGTGACGTTCCAGTCGCCCTGCTGGGCGAGGGCGGTCTTGAACTCGGCTGCGGTGATGAAGCCGTCACCGTCCGTATCGATCCGCTCGAACTGCTTGCGTGCTTCGTCGATGTCCGCCACCGATCCGCCCCTTCGTCATGCATGTTCCGTGTGTGCGAGGGTCAGATTATCGGGCCACCCGATGACGCAGTGCGGCGACCACCCAGGCGAACTCCTCGGCATGCCGCGGCTTGGGGTCACGACCGTTCACCAGCGCGATCAGCTCGCGGTAGCGGTTGGCCCGGGCGTGGAAGCCGGCCTCCAGTCGCGCCAGGACGGCGGCCTTGTCGGTGTCGGGTCCGATCAGCTCGTCCAGGACCGGCTCGGCCTCCGGCGCGTCGGGCACGATGCCCTGCTCGCGGGCCTGCTCGGCCAGCTCCACCAGCCGTTTGAAGAACCACATCGAGGCGCCTTCGGGGGTGTCTGCGCCGCGGTCCCGGGCGTTGAATTCCACCATCTCGCGCATCTGCGCCCTGAAGTCCGGGTCCTGGACCATTTCCGCCAGCTCCACCCAGGCATCGACCTGCTGTGGGGTCGGCTCGTCCGGCAGGTCTACGGTGACGTGCCTCATCCGGCGCTTGATGTCCGGGTCGACCGTGTCGAGTCCGTCGAACACCTCCGCCACGAACTCCTCCATGATCCGCCGCCGCTCCGCGGCCGACAGCCGCGCCAGTTTGTTCATCAGGGTCATCTCCTCCGCGGTCGAGCCGCGTCGCGCCACGGTCGACAGCACCGCACGGGTCACCTTCAGCGAGCGGATCTGCGCGTCCAGCGCCGCCACATGCGTGGCCGCGACGGACGCGATGTCCTGCTCGCCGCCGACCACCTTGCGTACGTCGTCCAGGCCGAGGCCCAGTTCACGCAGGGTGCGGATCAGCTCCAGGCGGGCGACGGACCCGGCGTCGTACAGGCGGTAGCCGCCCGTCGACCGGGTCACCGGGGGCAGGGCGCCCTCGTCCGACCAGTAGCGGATGGTGCGCACGGTCAGCCCGGTGGCCCTGGCCAGCTCGCCGATGGTGAACAGTGCGGTGCCGTCTTCGCTCATGTCCGCGAGTCTGGGGCTTCCAGTGGGTGGAGACTCAAGGGGCGCCCGCTCAAGTGCCTCTGCGTCACCGGAAGATTCCGGTGTGCCCGAGCGAGTAGCGGCCCGGCTGTGGGTAGACCGCGAGGCCGTGTGGGCCGTCGCCGACCGGGATGCGGGCGAGCTGGGTGCCGTTGCGGGTGTCGATGGCGTAGACCTCGGCGTCGTACCGGCCGGACAGCCACAGGACCTTGCCGTCGGCGGAGACGCCGCCCATGTCGGGGCTGCCGCCGTCGGGGAGGTGCCACTTCTTGGTGAGCTTGTTCTTGACGAAGTCGAAGACGGAGATGGAGCCCTCGCCGCGGTTGGAGACGTACATCTCGCGGGAGTCCCGGCTGACGTACAGGCCGTGGCAGCCCTTGCCGGTGGGCAGGAGGGTGGGCTCGGTGAACTTCTCGCCGTCCAGCACCCACATGCCGTCGGCCATCATGTCGGCGATGTAGAACTTCTTGCCGTCCGGGGAGATCTTCACGTCCTGCGGCATGGCGCCGTCGAAGGGGAGCTTCTGCTGTCCGACGACCTCCATCTTCTCCGTGTCGACCTTCAGCAGTTCGCCGCTGAACTCGCAGGAGACGATGAAGTACTTGCCGTCGGCGGAGAAGTCGGCGTGGTTGACGCCGTAGCAGGTGACCGGTTCGGTCTTGATCCGCTCCATGGTGTGCGGGTCGCGGAAGACGAGTTCGCGGTCGAGGGAGGCCATGACGACGGCGTACTTGCCGTTGGGCGTGAAGTAGAGGTTGTACGGGTCGTGGACCTCGACCTCCTTGCCCGCCTTGCCGGTCTTCGGGTCGATGGGGGTGAGGGTGTGGCCGCGGTTGTTGTTGACCCAGAGGGTCTTCATGTCCCAGGACGGCACGACGTGCTGGGGCTGGCGGCCGACGGGGATCGTCTCGATGATCTCGTACGTCTTCGGGTCGATGACCGAGACCGTGTCGGACTCGGTGTTGGGGACGTAGACCCGGGACGGGAAGTCCTTGACCACGGGCGAGAGTTGGTTCGGTCTGTCCGCCGCGTAGACGTCCTTCGGGTCGAGGACCGGCGGCATGCCGGGCAGGCCCTGGACGGTCTTCTTCGGCGGTGCGGGTACGGCCGCCTTGGTGTTGAGGGCCTGGGGTGCCGGGTCCGGGGACTGGGTGCCGCAGGCGGCGAGCGCGATGAGGGCGGCGCCCGCGATCAGGGTGCGTGTGACGAGGTTCCGGTGCATCAGCTCAGCAGCTCCGTGGTGGTGACCGCGCGCAGTCCGCGGTGGTCGAGTTCTTCCAGTACGGCGGGGAGCGCGGCGACCGTGTCCGCGTAGCCGAAGTGCAGGCTCACGATCGATCCGGCCCGGATTCCGCCCATGACGTTGCCGGTGACGGCGTCGGGGCCGGGCGAGGTGAAGTCGAGGGAGTCCACGTCGTAGGAGAGGACGTGGGGGTAGCCCGCGGTGCGGGCCAGTCGTTCGACGAGCGGGGAGGCGCGCGCGGCGCGGGACGGGCGGAACCAGGTGCCGAGCGATCCGGTCAGCCGCCGCAGCCGCTCGGCGCATTCGGTGATCTCGGCGTGGGCCTCGGCCTCGGACATGGCGTTGATGTCCAGGTGCCGCTGGGTGTGGTTGCCGAGGTCGTGGCCGCCGTCGAGGATGCGGCGGGAAAGCTCCGGGTGCTCGTCGAGCCAGGTGCCGACGGCGAGCACGGTGACCCGGGCGCCGTGCCGTTCGGCCGCGCCGAGCAGGGAGCGGGCGGTGGCGGGGTCGCCGGCGCCGTGGAAGGTGAGGGCGACGCGGGGGTGGTCGCGGGGGCCGTGGGTGATCTGGGCGGGGTGCCGGGGGAAGCGGCGGGGTCCGGGGG
>NZ_JBQQBS010000059.1:0-67112 GCF_052245395.1 Streptomyces sp. 4N124 | reverse complement strand
CACGAACCGCTCATGCAGAGCGGCCAGTTCACCCGCCCACAGCCTGACATCAGCAAGGTCCCCACCCATAACCACACCAACGAACGACCTGGCCAGCAGTCACGACAACCACCGTTGCAGTACTAGGTTGTGCAGCGAGACGTACACGGACCAGGTCGCGTGCGAAGTCTCCTCCTCCATGCACCCACCCTACGTACGGGCCTGTGCTGCAAGGAGCAGTGCAGCAACGCTTCCGGCTTCCGTGATCAGGCCCGTGCGCACCGCCTCGATAGCCTCCCCAAGCGTCCGCTGCTGCACAGTCATCCCGACTTCTGTGTCGTCCCGGCGCCGAGTACCGGTACGCAGGTCAGTAGCGAGGAACAGGTGCGTGCGCGCCGCGGTGACCGCTGGCAGCGGGTCGATAACCCCGAGCGAATGAACGTTGCCTGCGACCAGCCCCGTTTCCTCCTCCAGCTCCCGGACCGCGGCGTCAGGCGGGTGTTGGCCGCCGCAGCCGCCGCCGGGCACGTGCAGGACGCGGCGTCGCTGAAGGTAGAAGTCGTCCTCTACCAGAACCACGCGTTCTTGATTGTCGAGGGCGACGATGCGGACTCCGTCATCGACTGCGACGTGCTCGTATGTGCCGGGACTCCGGTCGGGCCGCAGGACAGAGTCGCGCAACAGGGAGAGATGAGACCCCTGGTGGAGCACCTCGCTGGACAGCTCTCTCCATGTCATGACTATCCAACCTCTCAGAGTGTCCGGTGCCTGGCCACTGCACCTGAACGTGAAGGACTCGCAGGTCGGCCTGTGCTCCGCAGAATCTTCCGCAGTGCCGTATGCCTCAGGCCAGGCCGTCACTATCACGGCCGGTGATCTGGCGGAAGGTGGGCATCTCGAGGTTGGTGACCGTGGCACGCTGAGTCTGCTCGGCGTCGAGCTGCGCGAGTTTTTGCTCCGCGCCGGCAAGACTGACCTTCAGTCCGGGCGCAGGAGTGAACATCTGACACAGGCTTAACCGAACTGATCTTGAACTGTCTCTCTCGGGCCTATGGGCCTCGTAGGTCCACTGACGGTGACCATAAAGAATCTTGTATCGACGTGGCGTTCGGCGTGTCGGCCTCGTTCACGTTCAGCAGGGCGCCGGAACGTTCACCGCCGCGCCCGAGACGGCACCGAACCCCGGAGGGGCCATATTCCCGTGCGCGATGTCTGGCCGGGTCTCACACTGCGGGCATGGATGAAACCACCCGCCCCGCGGCCGTCACACCTGCAGAGCAGTCGAGTGAGTTACTGGGGCATCCGTCCGATGCCCGGCTGCTGATCGTCAACTGTGATGACTTCGGGATGTATCCAGCGATCAACGCCGCGGTGATCGAGTCGATCGAAGACGGCATCGCCACCTCGTGCAGCCTGATGGTCCCGTGTCCCGCGGCGCCGCAGGCCATGCAACTGCTCAGCCGACGGCCGCAGATCCCGTTCGGAATCCACCTCACCCTGGTGTGCGAGATGCCCGACATCCGATGGGGGCCGATGACCGCCAAGGACCGAGTCCCCTCGCTGCTGGACTCTGCAGGTGAGCTGTTCCCTCCGACACCCGCCGGACGGGCGGCCCTCCTTGGGCAGGCTCGGCTCGATGAGATCGAACTTGAGTTCCGCGCCCAGATCAGCGCCGTCGCCGATGCTGAACTCACACCAACCCACCTGGACTTCCATTGCCTGGCCGACGGCGGCCGCGATGACATCCTCGACCTGGCCGTAGCACTGGCAGCCGAGTACGGCCTTGCGGTCCGGGTCTGGCTCGAACCCGGGCGCCGGATGATGCGGCAACGCGGACTGCCGGTCACCGACAACGACTTCCTGGACAGCTTCTCCCTCAACATCGAGGGAAAGGCGGCCCGATACGTTCAGATGCTGCGCGACCTGCCTGCCGGGCTCAACGAATGGGCGGTGCATCCCGGTCTGGGAAACGCGGAGGCCCAGGCCGTCGACGGCGGCTGGTGCGTGCGCCGGACGGACTACGAGTTCCTGACATCGCCGCAGGCCCGCGAAGTTCTGCAGCAGGAGGACATTTCTGTGATCGACTACCGGACGATCCAGCGGGTCTGGTCTCAGAACGCCGACCCTCGATGAGCCGATCTGGCCCGTCGCCCGTGCGGGCAACGGGCCACTGAGTGCCTCTCCGAAAATAATCCAGTTGTCGACGGTCAAGTAATTCCCCACGTTCGATGGCTCGCGCGTCACGTAATTCCCCGGTCGAAGGCGTTGTTGAGCAACGGAGATCGTCAAGGTGTCCGAGGGGCGAGCAGGCGCCGGAGTGCCGTCGGGGTACGGCCCAGGTACTGGCGCATGGTCCTGCTCAGGTGTGCCTGGTCGGCGAAGCCGAGATCTGCGGCGAGGACGCCGAGGCTGGTCTCGCCCTCCTCCAAGCGGTCCAGGGCCCGGCCGATGCGGATGCGATTGCGGTAGCGGGTCACGGACACCCCCAGTTCGCGGGTGAAGGACCGGCTCAAGCGGTACGGCGAGACCCCGAGCAGCTCCGCGAGGGGAAGCAGTCCCTCCGAGGCTGGGTGGCCATCGTTGATCGCCTGGCGGGCTGCCGCGACGAGAGCCGCTTCGGTTCTGGGGGCTTGTGCGCCGAGCGGTCTGGGACCGGAGACGACTTGGCCGACGGCGGTGGCGAGCAGGTTGAGCAACTCTTCCGTCAGTGCGTAGTCGATGTCCTCCGTCCTGGCGGTCGCGAGGAGCCGGCGATGGGTGAGGTCGAGGCGGGCATCGACGTACACGCTCTGCGTGGCCAGGCGCGTGGCATCGCCGGCCATGTCCTGCCACAGCGCCGGCGTCAGGCTGATCGATGTGCAGTCGTCGCCTCCGGCGGGATGGGCGAAGTGCTCTTCCTCGCCCGGCACGCCGACGTAGGCCATCGTCGGGTCGATATCGGCGTGGGTGCCGGCTGCGCGCCTACGGAACCGGCCACGGCGCACGAGCACCACCCGGTAGTCGTCGCGTACTTCGGCCTCCGACCAGCGGGTGTGGTCGTCCTGGCACGTCACAGCGGTGATGCTGAAGTCGGGGCGGGTAGCGAGAGCGGTGGAGGTGAGCACTCTTGAACGCTACGCCGGGGGTCGGACATCGGCTCCGCGCAAGGATCTTCAAGACCGGTGTGGGGCGTGGCAGGCAAGCTCAGCGGCGTCGTACTCAACCCCGTACCGCGCTCAAGGAGTCGCCGTCATGTCCGCTCTCGCGAAGATCAGCACCGTCGTCATCGATTGTGGTGACCCGGTCCGGCTCGCCGAGTTCTACAGCAAGGTCACCGGTTGGGAGATCACCCACAGCGGCGAGGATTACGCCTCCGTGGGCAGCGGGGAGCACCCCGGCTTGGCTTTCGTACGCATCGAGGGCTATCGGGCCCCCGGCTGGCCCGACGACGGCAAGCACGCCCACCTCGACTTCACGGTCACCGACCTGGAGGAGGCGGCCGGCCGGATCCTCGCCCTTGGAGCGTCGAGGCCCGAGTTCCAGCCCGGCAAGGACGAGTGGGTCGTCCTCACTGATCCCGAGGGGCACCCGTTCTGCCTCACGACCGGCGCCTGACACGTCACCCGACAGGAGAAGATCACATGGCTCACATCCACAAGGAATTCCTGATCGACAACACCCCGGAGAAGGTCTGGGAGGCCCTGCGTGAGGTCGGAGCCGTGCACCAGCGCCTGGTACCCGGCGTGGTCACGGACACACACCTGGAGGCGGATACCAGGGTCGTAACTTTCGCCAACGGCGTCGTGGTGCACGAGCTCCTCGTCGACATCGACGACGAAGCCCGCCGGGTCGCTTATGCGGTGGTCGGCGGGTCACTGGCCCCCAAGCACCACCATGCGTCAATGCAGGTCTTCGCCGACGGCACGGAACACAGTCGGTTCGTCTGGATCACCGATGTGACGCCAGATGACCTCGCGGGCCCCATCGCCGAAATGGTCGACCAGGGGGCACGCGTGATCAAGCAGACGCTGGAGACCCAGGCGACACTGGACAACTGACCGAACGCCTTGGAAGTGCGGCGCGGCTCCGGCAGGGGCCTGGGCCCGACGGAGCCGCGTCCGGAATCCCCATGGGGAAGCTCGTGAACTTCTCCCTGGGGAATATCGCGATCGTTCACACCAGTCTCTGGCTGCCCGGCCCGTGCGCGGGTGGTTGGGCCTCGTCAGTGTTGTAGGGCACGATCAGGAGCCCGTTGCTCTGGCTGACTCGCTCTGTGTCGATGGCAAGAGGCGGCTCGTACTCGCTTTGGCTCTCCGCGAGAAATGCCACCGCGAGCTGCAGGGCTTCGTCCTGCTCCATCATTCGTCTCCACTTCGTCGGCTCGGCGAAGGCACCTTAACCATCCTGCGAAGATCTTCGCGTGGCTGGTGTGATCACGGCGTCAGAGCCGTCCTGGATAACCCCCTTCACAGGGCTGAGCCCGCGGAAGTTCACCTGGCTGATCACCGCGTTGCGGCGTGAGGGTGCCGACCCGGCCCGCAAGGGCCGGCCCTGGGGACTACCGCTGGAGGACCGAGTCCTACTGGTCGCCGCTTACTGGCGTACGAATCTGACCCTGCGGCAGCTCGCCCCGCTGTTCGGCATCTCGAAGTCCGCGGCCGACCGCATCCTCCGCCACCTCGGGCCGTCATTTGCGCTGCAGGCTCGCAGGCGGTTTCGCAGGGGCACCGTGCTGATCGTGGACGGCACCCTGGTCCCCACCCGAGACCACGAGGTCGCCGAGCAGTCGAAGAACTACCGGTACTCCACCAACCACCAGGTCGTCATTGACGCCGACACTCGTCTCGTCGTGGCCGTCGGCCGGCCCGTGCCTGGTAACCGCAACGACTGCAAGGCGTGGGAGCTGTCCGGCGCGAAAGCCACCGTCGGCAACACGATGGTGATCGCGGACGGTGGCTACCGGGGCACCGGCCTGGTCATCCCTCACCGCCGCGGACACGGCCAGGCCGAACTTCCGGCCTGGAAGGAGGAGCACAACGCCTCCCACCGCAAGGTCCGGGCCCGCGTCGAGCACGTCTTCGCCCGCATGAAGACCTGGAAGATCCTCCGCGACTGCCGTCTCAGAGGCGAAGGCGTCCACTACGCGATGCTTGGCATTGCCCGCCTGCACAACCTCGCCCTCGCCGGATAGGTGATCGTCCCAGCAGCGATAGGCGGCTGAACCGGCCTGGAGATCACTTACGGGACAGCCCTTAGTTTTCTGATTCGTGCTTGCTACTGAGATCTCGTAGCCGAGGAACTTCGCCCTCTTGGTGCGGGCATGAGTGATCAGCGTCTTCTCCTGCGACAGTTCCAGCTTGAGATCGTCACGCAGGAACTTCGCGATCCGCTGTTTCACTTCCTCGGCTTCGGCCTTCGGCCCGACAAACCCGAGCAAGGTGTCGTCGCAATACCGCACGTAGCGCAGTCTTCGGTAGTTCGGATCATTCGGATCCTGGCTCGGGAGACTGTGCAGCCTCCGATAGAGGGACCGCATTTCAGCACGGTCGCCTCGCCGGCGGGCACGTACGATCGCTTGCTCCACCTTTCGGTACTCCGGATTGCGCGCCCGGAGCTTCGCTCGGGTGTATTCGGGGATCAGGGTTTTCTCGACGAACTCGTCCAGCTTGTGCAGGTAAATATTGGAGATCACGGGGGAAACGACGCCTCCCTGCGGAGCCCCGCTGAGTGTCGCGTTCCAGACCCAGTCCTCCAGGTATCCGGCCTTGAGCATGTTGCGCACCAGCCGCAGGAACCGCTGGTCATGGACCTTCTCACCCAGCAGCCGGAGCGTGACCTCATGGTCGAGGCTCCCGAAGCAGTCGGCGATGTCGCCCTCAATAAACCAGGTTGTTCCGGTCCAGGTGTTGGCCACCTCCCGCAGTGCGGTGTGGCAGCCTTTTCCTGGCCGGAATCCGTGGGAGCGGTCGGAGAAGGCAGGCTCATAGTAAGCCTCCAAGAGGAGACGTATCACTTCACCTACTAACTTGTCCGTCCAAGTTGGCAGACCAAGAGGCCGAGTCTTTCCGCTCTGTTTCTTCGGGATATGAACTCGCCTCACTGGGCGGAATCGATAACGCTCATGGCGCATCGCATCGATGATGCGGTCGATCTTCCGCACGGACATGCCGTCCACGGTTTCCTGCGTGACCCCAGGCGTCATCGCACCCTTGTTGGCGTAGATGCGCCCGTAGGCCAGCAGATACAACTGCGGGTTGAACAGCTGTCGATACAGTTCCTCACACGGCAGACCGCGTCTGCCGCGCTCACGCAGGACACCCAGCACCGTCTCGGCGCTCTGCATTTCGCATACCTCCCGACTTTGGGCGTCCGATCACCTGGGGCCCTTCGCCCGAATGCAGACGGATTTCCCGTCCTCCCCGGCCGGTCGTTACTCCGGCGACTACTACGGCCCCTCCGTCGCCATGGGGCTCGCGCCCGTTAGGCGATCCCACGTTCGTCCCTGTCGTACGTAATAGCGTGACGTAGGCGCCCCACTCATCTCCTTGAATGCCCTCACTGGGCATCGCTCCTTGTCCCGGAGGTTGCTTGGCCTTCTTTCACAGCGACCGCAGGACCGGCACCGGTTTGAGACGTCTTTCCGGTGGATGCGAACTTCCATCTCCTGGAGATTGGGATTCAGGCAATTCAGCTTTCGCCATATCACGCGGGTCCCCCAGAGCACCGTCCCTGACGTCTGGACCCGGCCTCTGGTTGGCTGGCATGCTACGGTCCCCTTCACCTTTCGGATCCAGGTAAGCCATCAGACCCAGGAATATCCCTCCGAATTCCTCCCGGCTATACCGGGGATACGACCGGGCGCCTCGTGGCGCACTGGAAGCGTTCGACCTTGCCGTTGGTCTGGGGCCGCCAGGTGTTCTTCGTGTAGGCCCAGGCGTTGTCGGTCAGCGCCCGCTCGATGACGACGCCGTATTTGGCGAACCATGCGGTGGCCCGACTCAGGAAGGCCGCGCAGGTCGGGGCCGTTTCATCGGGCAGATGCTCGGTGTAGGCAAGGCGGGAGCGGTCGTCGAGGGCGGTATGCAGGTACAGGTAACCGTGGCCTGCGCGGGCCTGGTTGCTCCGGCCGGTGGCCCGGCCGAGTACCTTGTGGCCGCCGCCGTCAGGGATGCGGCCGAGCTTCTTGACGTCGATGTGGACCAGTTCGCCGGGGCGTGTGCGCTCGTAGCGGCGCACCGGTCGGCCGGTTGCCCGGTCCAGACTTGCCAGCGGGGGCAAACAGTGATCACGCAGGATGCGGTGGGCGGTGGAAGCGGCCACAACGGTGCGCACTGCCAGCCTGAGCGGTCCGATCCGGTGCTCTTGCCGCAGGTGCACCACCCGCTCTTCGACCGCGGCCGCAGTCTTGCGCGGGGAGTGATGGGGGGCGGCTGGAGCGGTCGTACATGCCGGCCCATCCCCGCAGCCGGTAGCGGTCGGCCCACCTTTTCGCGGTGGTGTCGCTGACCTGGAACCGTTCGGCTGCCTGCCGTAACGGCCAGCCGTCCTCGACCACGCACCACGCCAGACGCAGTCTGCCGGTAGGCGTCAGCGGGGCATTACGGTGGCACATGAGGGCCTCCTGCGGTCGGCGGACGATGTCGCAATCCCCACCGAATCCAGAAGGCCCTCACCCATGCAAGACCCGCGTGCCGTCACCAACGTGCCCGAACAGCACAACTAGGGCCTGTCCGGCCGATCATGTGACTTCGGATTGTCCGACTCGTTGATACGCCCATGGGGCGGGGTGATCTGACGGATGCCGAGTGGGAACGGCTGCGGCCGTTCCTGCCGGTCAGTAACGGGCGTTGTGGCCGGTGGCGGAATCACCGACAGGTGATCAACGGGATCATGCACCGTGTGCGGACCGGGGTGCAGTGGCGTGATCTGCCGAACAATTCGGGCCGTGGAAGACGGTCTACGAGCGACACCGTCTGTGGTCGGGCGACGGAACCTGGGAACGTCTGCTCCAACAGGTCCAGGGCGCGGCTGACGCGGCGGGTGAGATCGACTGGACATCTCGGTGGACTCCACCATCGAGCGCGCGCATCAGCACGCGGCCGGCGCCCGCACCGATCCGCCGCCGGCACCCGCCTCGAAGGGGGCCGAAGCGGCAGAACACCAGGACGAGACGCCATGGCAGAGCCTCGCCGCCCGCCTGGCGGAGGTGGTGCTGGAGGTGAGGGCCTCGGCCGCTCGCGTGGCGGTTTCACCAGCAAGATCCACCTGAGTGCGGACGGACGCTGCCGCCCGCTGTCTTTGATCGTCACCTCTGGTCAGCGGGCGGACTGCACCCAGTTCATCGCCATGCTGGAGAAGATCCGCGTCCCAAGACGCGGCCCGGGAAGGCCACGCGTGAAACCGGACAGCCTCGCGGCCGACAAGGCGTACAGCAACGGCCCCGTCCGCGAGTACCTGCGGCGCCGGGGCATCCCGCACACGATCCCGGTAAAGACCGACAGCCAGGCCGCCCGCCTGCACAAAGGCTCACGCGGTGGACGGCCACCCGGGTTCGACGAGGACCGCTACAAGAAGCGGAACACCATCGAGCGGGCGATCAACCGCGTGAAACAGTCCCGGGCGGTGGCCACTCGCTATGACAAGCGCGGCTACGTCTTCCTCGGCACCGCCACAGTCGCCGCCATCATCGTCTGGTTACGCACGTGTTGACTCAAGAAGACCTACTCACTCAGCAACTCCGCCAGCAGATCGGGGTCGCCCACCAGCGGCGCAAGCAGGTTCTCCACATAGCTACGGCGGGTCGCCGGTTCCAGGGCTGTGACAGCTTCAGCGTGGTCCCGCAGGTGCCGTCGAACCCTCTCCAGGACCTCCTCGTGCCCTCGCGCGTCCCGCCAGGACTCCCACCTCGCGGCCTGCTGCGGTTCAGCCCGCATCAACGCTTCAAGAATTGCGTGCTGCGCGGCCGCGAGATGAGGGCTGCCGAAGAAGACGTCGTCGGGACCGTCGAACTTCCGGTTCATCACCATGCGATGCAGGGCCTTCAAATGCCATAAAGAGCTGAAAGGCACCGAGACGGAATCATCTGTCACACCGGGATCATGGCGCACCAGGCTCAAGGCAGACGCCGCAGGGGCGTACATGATCGGCCGGACAGGTCCTAGGGGGCGAGGATGACGGATTGGTGGGCCGCCGGCACCGGCATCGCGAGCGCGGCCGCGACTATCAGCGCCACAGGCCTGGCACTCTGGGTCGCTGTCCGCGATGGCCGACTGCGGGACGCCGAACGCAGGGACCAGGAAGCCGCACAGGCGCGCCTGGTCACTCGGTCCAGGGGTCCCAACGACAGGCTGCGCATCACCAACCACAGCGCCCTGCCCATCATGCGGCTCAACGTACGGGCGGAAGTCCACGAGGCTGACGGGGCCGTACGGCACTTGGCCATCCACTCGCGCCGGCACCAGTGGTGGCACGGTCCAGTGCTCGCTGGCGGGGCCAGCGTGGACCTACCCGTGTCGCATCGGATGGACCAACCAGGCAGCACCCTCATCGCCAGCCCTCTCAAGACCGGTGAGACCATCACGGTGACGATGCAGGTCCTCGACGCACAGGGACTGTGGTGGGAGCGGGAGAACGACCACCCTCCGGTCAGGCTCCTTTAGCCGCCCGAGTACACCGAGTACACGGAACCCTCGGACGCCGACCACGGCGAATAGCAAGGGTGGGTACTGCCTTGAACCGTTGACTCGAAGCGGTGGCCCGACGTTCGTAGCCAAGCGCCCCAACTACGCCCACACGATGCTGGGCACCATGAGCACCGATGACGAGGCGCTCGTCCCTCCCACAGACGCCCGCGCCGCGTCGGCCCGAGGACGACCTTGACGAGCGCGACACGGAAAGCCGTCCGCCCGATGCGCCGACTACAGAGCCACCTGAGGAACCGGAATCACCGGATAGCAGACCGTCTCGGGGCGAAGAGTGGGACCGAAGAGTAAACCGGTGGGCGGCCTGGGGGAATGTGGTTACCTCATGACCAGGCCGGTGCTCAGCTAGCAGCTGTCGGCGATCACGGTGGCGTTGCCCGCTGCGTCCCTTGCGGCGGACTCCTCCCACGCCTTGCAGACATTGCGGTTCCCTGGAATCGGTCGGCCGACGACAACCACGAGCCGGGTATCGACGTCGCGGTGGTGCCGGCGACCCAGGTGCTTTCGTTGTCTGCAGCAGCCGGCAAGTTGCCGCGACCGGCTGGGAGCGCGCAGACCACGACGCCGAGCACTGGAGGAAGAGCTGTGCCGACACAACCGGACAGAGAATCAGGACTGTTTGCCCCTCATGTCCGCCACCATGCCGTCGACGGCATGGGACGTACACGTGCCTACCTGACCCAACCCGCCTCCCTCGAGGTACACCTGAGGACCTGTCGAGCCCTGGACGCGTACACGCAGCGCGCCGGCGGCAGCAGGTGGTCGCTCCGCGGTCTCGTCGACAGCCCGGTCGCACCGCGGGACGTGGCCGACATGCTCGCCTTCGACACGGCGATCGAAGTCAGCCAGGCTCCAGCGGTCGTCGACGGCCGGCTCCTCACCTGCCTGTGGATCGCCCGGAACTCCCCCGACCGCCTGCCTGCGCGCCACATCCGTGACGAGGTCTTCCACGAGATCCAGCGCGTACGGGCCTACCAGCGCGAACTGGAGTCCCTCTTCCACGAGCAGGCGTCAGCGATGTTGGACCGGGCGCGGGATCACGGCCTGAGCCTGGTGTGCAACGACCCGTTCGGAGACTGGGGGTTCGGCGCCGTCGACGTCGAGATGTTCGTCCGGCTGCTGACCCACTTCTTCTTTGTGGACCCGGCAACCGCGCACCGTATGGCGCACGGGCACGGGTATTCGACCGGCGGAAACTACGTCTTCGGGATGAACGGCCCCGACGGACGGATGATGTGCGTGTTCGTGATGGCCGTATGGCCGTGGGGGCTGGAACCCACCTACACCATCATCGACCGGACGCAGTTGGAGCCCATCGTCGACCTGAGCGTGGCCTCCGTGCTGATGCTCCTGGCCAACGCCCTGGTCGTCGACCGTCATGGACCCGACACCCTGGTCATCGGCGAGGCCAACTCGCTCAACGCCCGCCCCTGCATACAGGCCGGCTTCGAGCCCCTCCCACCAGTCTTCTACGACGGGGACCACCCGGTGCACACCAACGTCGTATGGGCCGACAACCCGCTCGGCGACTTCGGCGCCCCCTACGGCTCGCTCACCCGTATCCCCGGATACTCGGAGGTGCCGTACACCAACTACGCCGTCGGTGTGCTCGCCCCGCACAAGGCCGAGCCCTACCGCGATACCGCACTGGAGTTCCTGACCGCCAGGCGCGGCTGACACGGCGCTCAGTGAGCACGAGCCCCTGACGCAGATCGCCGTCGCCTTCGGGATCTCGGTCGGTGCCGCACATGCCTGCACCACCGCGGTCATCAGCCTGCTCACCGAGCGCGCTCCGGGATTGTTGAAGGTCCTGCGTGAGACCGACCTGAGTACGTCCTGCTCGACGGAACCCTCGCGGAGTGCGACCGGGTCGGCGACAGCCGGGCCGACTACTCCGCCAAGCACCGCCGGCACGGGGTGAACCTGTAACTGGTCACCGACCCTGTCGGCCAGTTGCTGTGGATCTCCCCCACGCTGCCCGGACGCACCCACGACCTGACCGCGGCCCGCACCCACAGGATCATCCGGATCTGCGAACGCCAGGGCCTCCCGATCCTGGCCGATTGCGCCTGCATCGGCGCGAGCGTGGCCCGGCTCAAGAGATGGCGGATCCTCCGCAAGGCGCGGTGCAGCCCGAATCGAATGACGTCCATCGCCGCAGCCGTCCTCACCCTGGAGCGGTGTGACTGGTCGAAATAGATGTCACCGATTCATCGGCCGACCTGGGCTTCAGTAGCTCGGTGGTCACGCTACTTGTCACCAGATGGTCGGCCTGGTTGTCACCTGCTCCGACATGGCAGCCCGGTTGTCACCCAAGCGGACGGCTGTTCCACTGCTCGAAGAGGTTCCACCGGACGGTCAGAAGCTCCAGCTGTGGAGGCCACCACCCGTGCTCACCGCCGACGCCGCGAGCCGGGCAACTCCCTGCAGGACCGCCAGTAGATCATCGTCGGTCATATCGTCCCCGTCGGCAGATCTGAGCCTGGTGGTCCAGCGACCTGCAAGCTCCTCCAACTCGGTGGAGCTGGCGTTGGCCAACGCCCGGGTCAACCGCTGCGGCAGAGCGAACACCTCAACGCCATCGTTCAAGGGGGCAGTGACCCACTCCGGCCACGACCACCCAAGGAGCTGCTCAAGCGGCGGGGCCTCTGCCGACGGCTCCTCGAAGTACATGTCCCACTCGGCGATGGCACTGTCTGGCTCAATGAAACGGCAAGTCACAGACTCAAAGGCCTCACCAGGTCCCCGCAGGCGCGTCGCAGCGGCAGTCTCGTCGTCGGGAGCGAGGAAGAACACTGTGTCGTGGGCCATCTCGGCATAATGGCAGCCCGCCTACTGGCGCCGGTGACAGGTATCGCGACCAGGTGACATCTATCTCGACCAGTCACAAGCGGCACCGCTGTCACTGACTCCCAGGCTTCACGTATTCGACAGGGTGTTCCATTTATGAAGGCTGGCGGGATAGGGTCGTTCCGAACGATCTTGTACGGAGGTGCCCCGGATGGAGAACGCCGCGCCCGCACGTCGGGGCCGCCCGCCGGGCCCCGGAACCGCCGAGGGAGAGCTGACGAGCCGCCAATCGGCCATCGTCCACTTCATCACGGATACGGTCCACCGGCAGGGCTACCCCCCGTCGATGCGGGAGATCGGCCAGGCCGTGGAGCTCGCCAGCACATCCTCGGTCGCCCACCAGCTGATGGCCCTCGAGCGCAAGGGCGTCCTCTACCGCGACCCTCACACCCCGCGGGCCTACCGGGTGCGCCCCTCGTGGTCGCCCGACCTTGTGGGAAGGAGCGAGGCGCCGGTCGAGGTGCCGCTCGTCGGCCGGATCGCCGCCGGCGCACCCCTGCTCGCCGACGAGATGGTCGAGGACGTCTACACCCTGCCCCGCCAAGTCGTGGGCGACGGCGACCTGTTCGCCCTCACGGTCTCCGGCGACTCCATGATCGACGCGGCGATCTGCGACGGCGACATCGTGACCGTCAAGCGGCAGGACAGCGCCGACCACGGCGACATCGTCGCGGCCCTCTTGGAGGACGAGGCCACCGTCAAGGTCCTGCGCAGGCAAGATGGCCGCGTATGGCTCATGCCCCGCAACCCGTCCTACCAGCCGATCCCGGGCGACGAGGCGCGGATCCTCGGCAAGGTCGTCGGTGTCCTGCGCTTGCTCTAGGTGCGCCGACGGAAGAGGTCGGATGCGTGGATGGTGGGCCGATAACCTGGGCCAGAGGCAGCCGAGTAGCAGCGGGAAGGGAGATCGTGCGTGGTGGGGGCCCGTGGCCCGACAGCCATCGAACGACTCGCGCGTCAGCTCGACCAAGCCCAGGCGGCCGACAGGCGCGTGGACGAGGCGAAGAGGGCTGAGAGCCCCACAAGGCCAAAGAGGGATGACCTCGAACCCGCCGAGTACCAGCGCCAGCTCCATGCCTACGTGCAGACACCCGAGTACGAGGCTTCGGACCGCGAGCTCCGAGTCGCCGCGGTCCTGAGCAAGGCACACGACGCCGCCCTGCTCCGCACGGCCCACAGACTGCTCGCCCGGCGCGGGGGCGGAAAGCGGTCGCCCCTTCACCTGCCACAGCCGCGCATCCTGCCCGGCGGTCACGTGCCCCAGTGGTGGATCAACGCCATCAACACCACCTACGCCGGCATCTGGCGAGCGATCCCGTCGCCCGGTCCCGAACTCAGGCTCGGCGCCCCGGACGACCCGCTGGCGCACGAAGTCGCCCAGCAAGCGCGACTCCTGCAGGCCAGCCGGGTGGGATACCGCAAACGCGACAGCCTCTACGAGGCCTACATCCCCGACGGCACACGCTTCGAGGGCCAATCGCTGCCACCGATCCGCGGCCTGAGCCCGCAGGCCAGCCGCCGCGCCAACCTGCTCCTCGGCCGCGGCGACGGCATGCGCGTCCAGCCCGGCCGGGACGAAGAGTTCGACCAGCCGCACACCGACTACTTCGCCGTCTGGGACCGATCCCGCGCGTACGGGGCCGCCGTCCTCGCGCTGCTGCGGGCCCGCGTGTAACTCGTCCGCCCGGACGAAGTCGCCTCGCTCAGCGGCGAGTTCACCCGGAGACCGCGGGCCTTGGGGATAGGTGTGGCCGCATGGCCTGGTCCGTTACTCCCCCGTGGTGGAGGGCCGGGCCTCCCGCTCGCGGCGTCGGGCTGGGGGAGGACCAGCCGCAGATCGGTGTTCAGACGCAGCCGTACTCCAGGTTCCCCCGGATCTCGGGTGGTCTTGACGGCGGTTGCCGTCTCCCAGACCTGGGCGATCGCGTCCTGAAAGGCGAACGCCCTGGCGTCGTCCGCGGCCGCTACTTCGACAACGAGCAGGCCGGGTTCGGCTACATGTGCTTCCCTGATGGGTTCCATGTGGCAGCAACGCGCCCGTGACCTCGCGGGGTTCTCAGGACGATCCGGGTTCACCCGACCGAGTCCGCCGCAGGCCTCGCAAAAGAATCTTGGTTCGGCAGGCAGCACTTCGGGGGTCTCGTTCGATCTGGTGGTGTGACGGTCGATTCGGGAAGTTGGACGGGATGGCTGGCTGTGTCACTTTCGCGGGGAGTCATTTGGATGGGCTTGGGAGTCGTTTCGCTGCGCCAGCCAAGATCAATGTCAGTGACTCTTGATGTCACTCCCGGTTGTCAGTGCGGCGTGGAAGACTGCCCGGCATGATCGAACCGAACCCGAAAGCGGACCTTCTCCGATATCTGCAAGAAGGGCGTGACGCCCTCTTATGGAAGCTAGATGGGCTCTCGGAATACGATATCCGCCGCCCGCTGACTCACACGGGCACGAACCTGCTGGGGCTGGTCAAACACATTGCCAGCGTGGAGCTGGGGTATCTCGGCGACACGTTCGGGCGGCCCTTCTTCAACGAGGAGGTGCCGTCCTGGTGGTATACGGAGGACGCAGAACCCAACTCGGACATGTGGGCCACTGCAGATCAGTCGCGCGAAGAGATCGTTGGGCTGTATCACCAGGCGTGGGAGCACTCCAACAGCACAATCGCGACGCTGCCGCTTGACGCGATGGGGCACGTCCCGTGGTGGCCGGAGGAACGCCGCGAGGTGACGCTGCACCACATCGTGGTGCGCGTGATTACCGATACCCAGCGCCATGCCGGCCACGCCGACATTGTGCGAGAGCTCATCGACGAGAGCGTCGGGTATTTGAAGGGCAATGACAACATGCCACCAGGCGATCACGCGTGGTGGGAGGAGCACCGGAGTCGGCTGGAGCGCGTGGCGCGGGAAGCCGGCACGGCTGATCTCGCCCTGCTCGCGCGCTCGCCGAACCGCTCGTAGGCTGGCAGAACAAGCTGTGGGATCTCACCGCCCGTTGCATGTGGCATGGCGGCCGACCAGGAGCGCTCCCGCTGTCTCAAGCCGAACCCGACGGCATGATCTTCGCCGGGGAGGACCCGGTGCGGGAAGTGCTGCGCCGCAGCAGAGGCCGGGATGGCTCTGTCGGTAGTTGGTGACGTCAGTTGTTCGTGAAAGCTGACGGCACCAGGTGATGACCCAGAAAGATGTTCGCGAACTCTGACGTCACCATCGGGGTCGCGGTGCCAAGCTGGATGTGCTCAGTAAAGGAGCCCCCGATGCCGCCTGGCCAGTCGAAGGTCGAGTTGTACGCCGCGCTGCGGCGCGACTCCCGCGATGGCATGTCGAACCGGGCGTTGCAGTGCAAGTACGGCGTCACCTGGAGCACGGTCAACAAGGCCCTGACCTCGGCTTGGCCGCAGCCACGCACGACAACCGCTTCGGCGCGGCCGTCGAAGCTGGATCCGTTCACGCTGCTGATCGACGAGCACTCCTCGTCCGAGGCGTTGCGTTGACCACTTGAACCCGCACCGATGAGAGGGCGCAAGCGTCCTGCGAGCAACCGCGCGGTCCGGCCAGGGACTGAGAGTCCGGTGTTTATACCTTGCTCGCGACCACCATGTAGTTCTCGGCCTCAAGATCGAACGTGCTCAGTTCCGTTTGGAGTCCGACCCGGTGCAGCTCGACTTCGAGTTCCTCGTACCGGTAGGGCCAGCAGGACAGCAGTTCCGAGCGGACAAGAACCAACCCGGTCGCATCAACTTGCGCGATCGCAATCTCGATGTGGTGCTCCTCCTCCCAATGCGGCGCAATCTCCCAGCGATAGACCACGACGGCATCGCGACCGTTCCGGCGGACGAGTCGGTCACTGATCTCCAGCCGGGAACCTCTGGCCCTCACGAGTTCCCAAGTGCGGGATGTGAGTACCAAGCGCCCGCCGGGGCGCAGAAGCCGTGACATCGACTCCAGAGCAGCACCCCTGCCTGTCGCGCCCGCGGCATGGTGAAGTGAGTTGCCAACGCAGAACACCATGTCGAACGTGTTGTTCTGGAAATGGTCGGGCAACTCTTCCCAGTTCGCCCGTACGGCCCGGACGGATGCCCCGAACTCCTCAGACAACTCTGCAGTCCGACGAACCATCGCCTCGCTGGCGTCAGTTGCGACAACCTGCATGCCACGACCGGCGAGGCCAACCGCCAACTGTCCGGTTCCGCACGAACAGTCGAGGACGTGAGCGTTCGACGGCAGGAGATGGAGGACGTCGTCGAACGACGCAGCGAACTCGGCTGGAGGCAACTTTGCATCCGAGATGAGCCATTCGTACACCTCGGCAAGCACGTCATAGCCTGTCACAACCACTGCCTCCGTCACGCGGCAGACTCACGGTAGGACGTCAGTCCATCAGCGGAGCAAGCCGGGCACCAATGGTTTTCGCAAGGATGGCTCTGACGGTGTTTGTGGGTTGTCAGTTGTCCGTCTGAGTGGATGTCACCGGCTGGTTAGCTGGGAAGTTGTTCGTGAGAAGTAGTGTCACTCGCGGGGTTGCGGTGGCAAGGCGAATGTGCTCAGTGAAGGAGCACCGCCGATGCCGCCTGGTCAGTCGAAGGTCGAGTTGTATGCCGCGCTGCGGCGTGACGCTCGCGAGGGCATGTCGAACCGGGCGCTGGAGCGCAAGTACCGGGTGGGCTGGGGGACTGTTCAGAAGGCGCTGAGTTCGGCGTGGCCCGGCCTTGGGGACCAGTGGAACAGCCAGTATCGGTGAGAACGATCATGGTCGTGTGCTGGGCGCCACGGCGTCCGCGCGTGGCCGGGGGACGTCCGCGTTCTGGAGTGTGTTGAAGTCGGCGCGGGCCTGCTCGATGGCCTCGGGGTACGCCTCGCGCTTGGCGTGCTCGGCGAGCGCTCGGTAGACGCTGGCTACCGAAGGGTTCTGCCCCTTGCGCTTGCCGGTGGGGATGATCAGGTCGGGCTGGATCTGCTCGACGGACTCGCCGCCCGCGCGGCGCCGCAGCACGGTGTGGAGCATGTCATCGGTGATGACGGGCGGCCGGCCGCCGTGCTTGCCCTTGCGGGCCGCGGTGTCGAGCCCTTCCAACGTCGACTCGCGGATGTTCTCCCGCTCTGTCTCCGCCATCGCGGCGAAGAAGCCGAACAAGAGCTTGCCCGACCCGGTGCGGTCGTAGATGCCGGGCAGGGGGCCTGCGAGCATCTCCAGCACCAGGCCGTGCTCGGTCAGGTGATCGGCGAGGGCCGTGAGCTCTGCGGCATCGCGTCCCAGCCTTTTCATCTCGTAGACCGTGAACAGGACCCGGCAGTGTGGCGAAGAGGCGGTCTAGTTCGCCGCCTTGCCCGTACTCCGGTGTTCGCGGCGGCCGTTCCCTTGTGGGTCAAACGACCGGCACACTCAGCGGCCGAGCCGGGCTACTGTGCCTGCCGTACGGGGCTGACAGCGGAACGCAGGTGTGGGCGGGTGTGTCGGTGCACTCGGCTTCGAATCTTCCACGTGAGGTCATGTATCACGACAAATGCACTCGCCTCTGTCAGTTACCTACGAACTGGAGAACCGTGAACAGAAACCGTTTCAAGGTCGGCGCCAGCCGCCACCCCCGAGTGCAACTGGGCCAGGATCACGACGGCCGCCCCGAACACCCCCAGCGGGCGGTATCTCTACCTGCCTACGTACAGCAGTAGCGGCTACAACTACCTCTGCTGGATGGCCTACGGAACCGCAAACGCCGGAGTCGCAGCGCTTCAAGGGGCGATCAACCTTTGCTACAACAGCATCCCTGATCTTGAGGTCGATCGCATCTACGGGAACGACACCCGGGCAGCGGTACGCGCTGTTCAGACGCAGCACCGAATCAAGGTAGACGGCGAGTACGGCCCCCGATACCTACTCCGCCATGAGGTTTCCGTTGTATCGGATCGTCGACAATGGGTTCTCCGGCGCCTGCATGTAGGAGCTGTACGGAATTCGTCAGCGTTGGGTGACGCAGGCCGGAACGTCGGTGGCGATCTGGCCTGGGTCACCCGATGTGGTCTTGGACTCCTCGCTGGTGGAGGGGTTGGCTAGGGCGACTTCTTCCGACCCCACCGAGGCGATTCCAGCAGGCCCCGAAATGTGAAGCCCGCTCCGAGGCGACCTGCACCGGCCCCGCCCGTGACCGGCTCGGAGGGCCAAGTAGGACTGTTTTCAAGCCGTCTTCGCTGGCGGCGATCTTCACAGATTGGGGCCGATTCGAGGCGCCTCGGTGGTCCCAAAACGCGTCGCCATAGCCAGCGCAAGGCGGGCGGTGACGGTTTTACCGCCCGGGAGCCATCGAACAACTGGAGCTGGAGGCCACGTTGCACACTCTGGCTACCCTGCTGGGCCCGCACCTCTACGACGCGGAAGACGACTGCGACCCAACTCCACCTGACAGCCCCCATTTTGCGACGTTCAGGTAGCTTTACACTCTTTTGGTCCAACAGATAACTGAATGAGGAAGATCGTGGTAGAGAAAGCTTCCGCCGGAGCGTCGGATGTCGTGGTCACCGGACTCGGAGCGGTCACGCCCCTGGGCGCCAACGTCCCCTCCAGCTGGCAGGGCATGCTGGAAGGCCGGTCAGGAGCCCGGGTTTTGAACGAACCGTGGGCCCATGAGTTGCCGGTGCGGATCGCCGCACCCGCGGCCGTGGACCCGGCGGCAGCCCTCCCGCCCGCGCAGGCGCGCCGGATGGACCGCGTCACGCAGCTGGCGCTGATGGCCGTACACGAAGCCTGGGCGGACGCCGGCCTCGATACCGCTACGGAGCTGGACACCGAGCGGCTCTCGGTCGCGGTCTCCTCCACCATCGGCGTAGAGACCATGCTCGCTGCGCATCAGACGCTCCAGACCAAGGGCTGGAAGCACATGTCGCCCTACGCGGTGCCCTCCCTGCTGCCCAACAGCTCGGCGGCGCAGATAGCCATCCAGTACGGCGCCCAGGGCAGTGCCCATGCGCCGGTGAGCGCCTGTGCCTCGGGGACCGAGGCCATCGGGCTGGCGGCGGACATGATTCGCTTGGGCCGGGCCGACGTCGTGATCGCCGGCGGCGCCGAGGCGCCGATCCACCCGTTCGGCCTGGGCGGGTTCGCCGCCATGCGTGCCCTTTCCCGACGTAACGACGACCCGCAGGGTGCCTCCCGCCCTTTCGCCAAGAGCCGGGACGGTTTCCTGCTAGGCGAGGGCGCGGGCATCGTGATCCTTGAGTCGCAGGCCCATGCCCGCGCCCGCGGTGCCCGGGTCTACGGCCGGATCCTCGGTATCGGAATGTCTGTCGACGGGCACCGCATCGCCCAGCCGCAGCCCGAGGGACTCGGTGCGGCCAAAGCCATCACCCGGGCGCTCGCCGACGCCGGCCTGTCGTTCACCGACATCGCCCATGTCAACGCCCACGCCACCTCCACACCGGCCGGAGACCTCGCCGAAGCCCGCGCCCTACATCGTGTGTGCGGCGCCCACACCGACCAGATCGCCGTCTCGGCTCCCAAGTCCATGATCGGACACCTGCAGAGCGGCTCCGGCCCCGTCGAGGCGATCACCACCCTGCTGGCCCTCTACCACCGCGTCGTGCCCCCGACCCTCAACGCAGAAGAGACCGACGACTCAATCGGCTTGGACATAGTGACCGGATCACCGCGCCAACTTCCTCAAGGACCACTGGCGGCCCTGAGCAACTCTTTCGGCTTCGGCGGCCATAACGCCACCTTGGTCCTCGCTTCCTGAACGGCCTCGCCCGCGGGTGATAGATCTGCCCATGACCAGCAGGTTCACTCCACTCCCACGCTGCCGCTTATGGTCAGGTCGGCTGGCAATCTCACCCACGGGAAGCCGACTGGCCCGCCCCGCCGCCCACACCCCCACCCTGAACCGCACCGGCGACGGCTGGGACCTGCGGCTCTCCCGGTAACGTTGTCGCTGCCGCTCACGCACATTGCCCGGAGCGCTTCAGCGTTCCCGGGCGATGTCGTCTCTGGGGCCGGATCAGCGCCTATCAACTTCTGTCAGCAACACCGGTTCCCTGATCCGTTCCTACCCTGACCCCCTACTCGGTGGCGCCGCTCAGTAGCGTCTGAAGGTCCTCGTCCGTCATTCCCAAGGCCACCAGGAGTGCGCGAATCTCGCTGACGTGTCCCTGGAGCAGGTCCCGCACATCTCGATCAGGGCGGGCGTCGAAGGGCAGGACTCTGCCCCATGCAGCTGCCTCCTCGCGGCGAGCAGGTGGAGCGTCGCCATCGCCAGCTCGTGGACCATCTCATGCGCCACGTTGCCGGTGGACTTCCTCGAACCGCACTTCGCCATGCTGTGCTCAACGGCCCGTCGCCGCCCAGGTGTCGGCCGCCCGCCGCGCCCGGCGCGGCGGCCTGTGGGTCATTCGTCGGTGCCGTCGTCGTCCTCGTCGCGGATCTCGTGGCCCTCGGTGTGGAGCTGGGCGACGGCGGCGTCGATGTACCTGGTTGTCCAGAGCACTACGGCGTTGAGGACCAGGCCGAGCGCGCCGAGCTGGTCCTCCATGCCGTCGCGGTATGCCTGGTGGATGGTGCCCTTCTTGCCGTGGCAGATGTCGCGGGCGAGTTTGTGGCGGGATTCCTGGACGGTGAGCTGCTTGTGCATCTGGCGCCGGTAGGTGTCGTCGACCGGGTCGACGACGGCGAGCAGGTGCAGGGTCTTGGTGATACGCCCGTACTCGGTGAACGCCTGCCCGAGCGGTGTGGGATGGCCCTCGCGGCCGAACATCCGCAGCAGGTCGTAGGCGCGGACCTGGTTGGTGACCAGGGAGCCGGCCACCCGCAGCATGTCCGGCCAGGCGGTGAGCACCTTCTTCACGTGGATCTTGTTGCGGGCCAGCGCTTAGGGCCTGTTGCGAAAGTGGCGTGGTCGCCCGAAGGGCGGCCACGCGGCAGGCGCCGCTTCGTATCAGGCTCCGGAGGACCGTTGTCCCTGGGAGCCGTGGGCCGCGAGCGGAAGACTGCGCAGCGACAGTGCGCTCGGCGCCGGCAGCGCTCCGTGGGCCGCCTCGGCGCGGAACGCCTGGAGCAAGTACGCCACCAGACGCCGGGACGCCGCACGGTCACCCGGCAACGCGGTGACCAGACCGCAGTGGGACAACAGGGCCACGGCAAAGTCGGAGGGGTGGAAGTCGGCCCGCAGCGCGCCCGCCGCCTGAGCCCTGCGGACCAGGGTCAGGAAGTCCCGCTCGGCCTGTTCCCGTACCCGCGCGTGTTCTCGCGTGCTGTCCGGAAAGGCCGCGACGAACGCGGCCGGGAAGCCCCGTTCCTCCCGTTGTAGTTCGCAGACCGTCTCGACCAGTCGCTGGAAGCCCTGCCACGGATCGGGGTCGGCCAGCGCCTCGGTGAGCGCCCGAGCACAGGTGTCCATCTGCTGCGCGAACGCGGCCCGCACCAGGGCGTCCCGCGTCGGGAAACGCCGGTACAGCGTCGCCACGCCGACCCCCGCCCGCCGGGCCACGGTCGCCATGGGCGCGTCGATGCCGTGCTCGGCGAAGACCACGCGGGCAGCCGAAAGGATGCGCCGCCGGTTGCGCCGGGCGTCCGCCCGCAGACTGTCCTGCCCCGCGATCCGAGAGGATTCCCCCACCGCTGTCTCTCACCTCCGGTCAAGTGGACGATCTCGTCCGCTTGCCAGCCTACGCTCGGCGCCACGATCCCCCGCAGGGCCACTGGTGGTGAAGGTGAGAACGCAACGATGGACGACCGCACGATGAAAGCCGTACTGTTCGACCGCTTCGGCGGCCCCGAGGTGCTGTATGTGGGTCGGGTGCCACGTCCCGGACCGGCACCCGGCGAGGTCCTCGTGCGCGTGCGCGCGTTCAGCGTGAACGGCGGCGAACTGGCGGCCCGTTCCGGTCGGGCCCGCCTCATCACCGGCCGGAAGTTCCCGCAGCGCATCGGGCTGGACTTCACTGGCGAGATCGCCGCAGTCGGCACCGGCTCGACCGGCGTAGCGGTCGGCGACAAGGTGTGGGGCGTCCTGGGCCGCAGCTCCGGATTCGGCAGCGCCGCCGAATACGTGACGGTACGGCCCGAGCGGCTCGGCCGGGTCCCGGACGGACTGGACCTCGTGGCCGCTCCCGCGCTGCCGGTGGCCACCACGGCCGTCACGGCCCTCCGCGACAAGGCCGCACTGCGCCCCGGCGAACGGCTGCTTGTACGGGGCGCGGCGGGCGGCGTCGGCAACGCCGCCGTCCAGCTGGGACAGGCGTACGGTGCCGAGGTCACGGCCCTGGCCCGCGCTGCCAACCTCGACTTCGTCCGTACGCTCGGTGCCCACCACGCCGTCGACCACCGGACCGTGTCCCCTGCGGAACTGGGACTGTTCGACGTGGTCCTCGACACGGCGGGCACCGACCTGCGTACCGTACGGCGGATGCTGAAGCCGGGCGGACGCATGGTCACCATCGCCTTCGACCTGACGCGGCCCGCCGCCTCGCTGGGCTACATCGCGGCCAGCGCCGTCCACGGACGCGGCCGGGTGCGCTTCTTCAGCGGCAACCCCGAACGTGCGCTCTTCGACGACCTCGCCCGCCAGGTGACAGAGGGGAAGCTGCGGCCGGCGGTGGACACGGTCTTCCCGCTGGAAGAGACAGCGGCCGCACACCGGGCGCTGGAGGCGGGCGGGGTGCGGGGCAAGTACGTGGTCAGGGTCGACTAGGGTTTGTTGGGAACGTGCTGGTCACAGCCACTCGTTGAGGACTGCGACCAACACGGTCGCCCCGTAGCGGACGGCGAGCTCGTCGTATCTCGTGGCCACGGCCCGGTGGCGCTTGAGGCGGTTGATCCCGCACTCGACGGCATGCCGCTCGCGGTAGTCGGTTTTGTCGAACTTCGGCGGCCGACCGCCTCGGGCACCGAGCTTCTGGCGGTTGCGGACGCGGTCGGCGGGGACCGGGATGGTCGCCTTGATCCCGCGTCTGCGCAGGTAGGCCCGGTTGCGGCGCGAGTCGTACGCTTTGTCGGCCCGCACCCGGTCCGGCCGCCTGCGGGGCCTGCCCGGACCAAGGCGAGGTACCCGGATGGCTTCCAGGACCGGCTCGAATTGCGGCGAGTCACCCCGCTGGCCGGCTGTGATCACGACGCTCAGCGGCTTCTGCCCCTGCTCGACGGCAAGGTGGATCTTGGTGGTCAGGCCGTCTCGGGAACGTCCGAGACCATGGTCGGCCGGCTCAACGGCAATGCCGCCGGGCGGTTCCTTTTGCAGATCCCCTTTTTCGAGGCCCCGGCGGCGTGCTGGTGGGCCCGGCAGATGGTGGAGTCGATATTCACGTCCCAGGTGATCAGGCCCTTCGCGTCCGCCTGAGCTTGGAGCTGAGTGACGAACCTGGCCCAGGTGCCATCGCGCTGCCAGCGCCGGAACAGGTCGTAGACCCGTTCCCAGGGCCCGTAGCGTTCCGGCACATCACGCCAGGGAGCACCGGTACGGGTCCGCCACCGGATGCCGTCTATCAGCTGCCGTCGCGTCCACACCGGCGGACGGCCCGGCTTTATGCCCTGCGGCAACAACGGCTCAAGCCGGGCCCACTGTCCATTCGTCAGATCACCACGCCCCACAGGGCGTGATCATCCACGACCAAGATCCACTTTCGCAACGGACCCTAGATGTGTGGGCCGAAGCCTCCTGGACTGAAATAGTTGCTGGAGGGCCCATAGAAGCGCTGAGATTCGCGCCGCTCCTCGGGTGGCCGGGGATCTGTGGCGACCAGTTCCCCGGTGAGCGCCTGCCAGGCCTTCTCCACTGTCCCGCTCCCGTGCCACTCCTCCAGCGCGCTCTTGGTGTCGGGCGCCCACTCGACGGTGGTAGAGCCGTGGCGTGAACGCTCCTCGGCGAGCGCGGACTGGACCTGCTCTGGAGTAAGTCCGGTCCTGGTGAGAATTGCCATTTGGAAGCCGTCGTGGGGGAGTATCTCCTGATCGACGGCTGGCAGCCGGATTCTGAAACAGCGATGTCCGGCGCGGGACGAGTACAGCATGTAACTCCACACAGGCTCGCCGGGGGCACTGGCCATCGCTGCACGCTTCTTTTGTTTGAGCTCCTCAGTCGCGCGATCCCAGCAGTCCCGGATCTCCCGGTCGCGCTGTTGATACTCGCGACTGGCGCGCATCTGAAGCATCCGGCTCTCTTGTGCGGCCTTAACAAGCCAGCTCAGGTCGTCGGCCTTCTCACGGTAGTCCCGGCAGGCGTTGTGGGCGTAGTCGCGCAGAGTGTCTTCGCTCGGGCGTAGCAGCCGGCGGCCTGACCGGCGCTGCACGGTCTTGATCGCGCGTATCAGGGCCTTGGTGGCGGCATGCCAGCGGCGGGAGTCGGCTGCGGGCGCGAGGACGAAGTTGGGGCGGTCCTTGTTGTACCGATCGGCCGTCTGGCGGTCAACGGCACAAGGGAGTCCGCGGACCCTGGCGACTTCGATGGCGAGGGATTCCATCTCCACCGGCACCAGGGCACCAACCCACGCGAAGTAAACCTTCACTTTCGCGTTCTTGCGCACGAGTGCACCTGCCCTCCGAGTTAGGCAACACCATCATTTCAAACCGCATGGTCGACTCCCGGCAAGGCCGCCGCAGGCTCCCGGTTACCTTCGAACCAGGGGTTTCGGAGGATGCCTGAGCCTGAGTTCTCGTCAGGTCCTGCAGAAAATGGATCGTCAAGGCGAGCCCAGCCTCCTACCGTTCCGCCATGCAGATCGTTGTGACGCTGGACTGTGTCGATATCGAACCCCAAGCGAACTTCTGGCTCGGCGCGCTCGCCCCGCTGGACTACTGCCGCGGTTTCCACGGACCTCCCTACCTGAGCCTGGTCGGGCCCGCTCCTGCACCAACCCTTCTCCTGCAGCACGTCCCCGAACCAAAGCAAGGCAAGAACCGCATGCATCTTGACCTCGACTTTGGCACCGCAGACCTGACGTCCGAGGTCAACCGCCTCGAACAGCTAGGCGCTGCGAGGCTCTCTGAAGAACTCAACGAACACGGCTTCCGCTGGATCGTCGTTGCCGACCCGGAGGGCAACGAGTTCTGCGTATTCAATCCCCCGAAATCGCTTCGTCACGGACGCCTACGCAACACATAACTCCAGGCCAGAACCAATACGGACACCTCGAGGCTCGGTAAACCGGACGGGCGGGTCGCGGCGAAGCCCTACAAACTGCTTCGGCAGGCCCTGGAGCGGTCGGCGAAGGTGGCCATCGCCAAGTACGCGTGGAGCGGCAGGGAGAGGCTGGGCCTGCTCCGGGTCCGCGAACAAGCGATCGTGCTCCACGCGATGCGCTGGCCAGACGAGATCCGCGACCCGTCCTCGCTCACGCCCGAGCCGGTGGAGCTGACCGAGGAGGAGATCGCCGAGGCCGAGCGGCTCATCGACAGCCTCACCCGAGACGCCCTCGAAGGTCCGGAGTTCCACGACGAGTACACAGACGCCCTCGCGCAGGTCATCGAGGCCAAGCGGGAGGACAGGGAGCCGCCCGCGATGCCCGAGCCGGAGGCCAAACCGGACAAGGTCGTCGACCTCATGGCCGCGTCGCAGGAGTCCGTGGCCAAGGCCTCCCGCGGTGAGGGCGAAGCCGACGTGCACGAGCTGCCGAAGAAGAAGGCCACCGCCAAGAAGACAGCGAAGAAGACGGCCGCGAAGAAGTCGACCAAGTCAGCGCCGCAGCGGAGGACGAAGCGGGGCGCTTGACAACCTCGTCATACGGCCCGAGCACTGTCCTTGATGACCGCGGTGAAAGCCGCCGGCGTCGGCCTGGCGGCCGTCCAGACCGGCGGACGGGGCGACGTCACGCAGGGACGCCGAGCGGCGGGTGCTTGAGCACGCGGGGCTTGTACTCGACCAGCTGGATGCGGCCGTCGAAAGTGCGGTGCTCGATCATCTCGAGGGCAACGTCCGGATAGCCGTCGTAGATGCGTTCTTCGCCCGTGGCCCCGGTGATCACCGGGAACATCACGACCCGGAAGCGGTCGACGAGTCCGGCTCGCAGCAGGGACCGGCTCAGGCTGAGGCTGCCGATCGTGCTGAGGAGCCCCGAGCCGCTCGACTTCATGGCGCGGACCGCCTCGACGGCGTCGTCGCGGACGAGCGTGGAGTTGGCCCACGTCAGTGGCTCCTTGAGTGAGGAGGAGAACACCACCTTGGACGCTTGCGTGAGTTCGTCGACGGACGCCTCTTCTTCGGGCCTGAACTCGTCTTGGCCGGTCGGGACCTCGCCTGCGGCGAAGCCCGACATCAGGCGGTAGGTGTTCGCCCCCATCAGGTAGGTGACCTCGGGCTGCTCGCCCAGCCATGCGAGGTACTCCGGGCCCTCGAGGCCCCAGAACCCGGGCCATCCCTCTCCCGATGCGTAGCCGTCGAGGGAGGTGATGAAGTCGACGAGAAGCTCCGACATGGCGGTGTCCTTTCCTAGGTGTCATGAGCTTGGACCGGCCGGGAGTCACAAACTCATCGGCCGCGCTGTGGAGTAACGAGAGAACACATGACGCTGCAGCCGATCAGGTCGGCGGAGCGGCACTGCTTCGGAGGGCCCGGAGGGCCGGTTCAAGGATGGGTTCTCACCCCGTCCGCGGCTGCGTCTGTATCCACGAGTCCTGTCCTGCCCTGTGGCGGCTGCTCGCGGCGCGAATCGCCGAGGCAGCCTGCCACCAGGCGGTCCAGACAGGCACGTCACAGCGGGGAAGTTAACGTCCGCATCTGGTCGACCAAGGCCGGCTGGGGGAGGGGCACGGTGCCGATCTCGGGGTGCGGCCGGCGGGTGATGTGTGGGTGGACCTGGTCGATGTGGGGCGGGTTGAGCACGGGGGCGGTGGAGCGGTCGCCGTACATGAAGGTCGGTTCGAAATGACCACCGGCCGGTGGCGGCCGGGATCAGCCGGTGAACGCCGCGTGAGCCGCAGGGTGGGGACATATCGTCGGCGTATCGAGATGTGCATACGCCCGGGCAACACTCCGCCGCCTTGACTGGTGGCATGTCCTACAGCGAATCAGTACGAGCAGCAGCCGGGAATCCGGTCGTCAGGCCGATCAGCGCCGCCGAGCATGTGGCGTTCGTGCGGGCCCAGCGGTCGGTCAGCTTTCTGCAGACCCCGGCGTGGGGCCGCGTCAAGACCGAGTGGCGCAGCGAGTCCCTCGGCTGGTTCGACGGCCGACGGCTGGTCGGTGCCGGGCTCGTCCTGCACCGCCCGGTGCCGCGGCTCGACCGCTTCACGCTGGCGTATCTGCCCGAGGGCCCGGTCATCGACTGGACCGGCGAGATCGGTGCGTGGCTCGACCCGCTGGCGGCGTATCTCAAGGAGCACGGGGCGTTCGCGATCCGGCTCGGCCCGCCGGTGGTAACGGACACCTGGAGCGCCGCCCAGGTCAAGGAGGGCATCGCCGGCCCGGACATCCGGCGGCTGACCGACCTGCCAGGACAGTGGGGCGACCCGGTCGGCGCCCAGGTGACCGGTCGGCTCAGCGGCGCCGGCTGGCTTCCGCAGAGTCCCGAGGACGGCTTCGGGGTCGGGCATCCGCAGTTCAAGTACGAGATTCCGCTGACAGGCAGGACCGAGGACGACGTACTCAGGGGCATGAACCAGCAGTGGCGCCGCAACATCAAGAAGGCGGCCAAGGCGGGGGTCGAGGTCACGGTCGGCGAGGTGACGCTCGGCGAGGACCTGAAGGCGTTCCACGACCTTTACGTCCACACCGCCGAGCGCGACCGCTTCACGCCCCGGCCGCTGCGCTACTTCGAGACCATGTTCGCGGAGATGCGGGCCGAGGATCCCGAGCGGATCAGGCTCTACCTGGCCCGCCACCAGGGCGATTTGGTGGCCGCTGCCGTCCTGATCCGCGTCGGCGTCCACGCGTGGTACTCCTACGGCGCCTCCGCCACCGAGAAGCGCGAGGTGCGCGGATCCAACGCCTGCCAGTGGGCGATGATCCGCGACTCGCTCGCGGCCGGCTGCGACGTCTATGACCTGCGCGGCATCACCCCTACCCTCGATGTGGACGACCCGCATGTCGGGCTGGTCCAGTTCAAGGTCGGCACCGGCGGTCGGGCGGTGCGGTACGTCGGCGAGTGGGACCTGCCGCTGCGGCCGATGATCTACCGGGCCTTCGACCTCTACATGAGGCGGCGCGCGCAATGAGCATGACGATCCGACCGGCACACCGCGCCGACGCCTCAGCCGTCAACGAGCTGCTGGACCAACTGGGCCATCCACAAGACGGCCGGGCAGCGACGGCGAACCGAATCCAGACCTGGGCCGACGATCCGTCCAGCGCGGCCTATGTGGCTGAGGCCGGCGACGACATCCTCGGGGTCATCGCCGTCCACGTCTGCCCGTTCTTCGAACGTGACGGCTCCTGGGGCCGGATCGTAGCCCTGGTGGTCTCCGGTCGAGCACGCGGCCGCGGCGTCCGCTCTCAACTCGTCGCGGCCGCGGAATCCTTCGCCGCCATCCGCGGATGCGTCCGCATGGAGGTCACGAGTGGGGATCGTCGGCAGGATGCGCATGAGTTCTACCGGCGCTGCGGATACATCGACCAAGCGGGGAAGGCGTCGCGGTTCCTGCGAGACCTGCCAACAGGCGGATCCTGACCACGTCGTCGAGCGTCCGCTCCCGCCCCGCAGAACTACCCGAGCGCGGCGGCGACCTCGTCGAGGCGCGCCCCGCGGGAGGCCTTGACGAGCACCACATCGCCGGCGGCGAGGCGGACGCGCAGCCAGTCGACGGCCGCGTCGTTGTCGGCCAGTGCCACCGCCCGCTCTCCCGCGCCGTCGGCGATCAGCCGGGCGGCCTCGCCGACCGCGACCACCACGTCGGCCCGGGAGGCGGCGTACTCCCCGACGGCGCGGTGCTCGGCCTCGCTCTCCTCGCCGAGCTCGAGCATCTCGCCGAGGACGGCGATACGGCGGCCGCCCTCGATCGCCGCCAGCGCATCCAGGGCGGCGCGGGTCGAGTCGAGGTTGGCGTTGTAGGAGTCGTTGAGCAGGGTCGCGCCGCCTGCGAGGGTGCGCAGCTCCATGCGCCATTTCGACAGCGAGGTGGTGGCCAGCGCCGCCGCGGCCAGGTCGAGGCATACGCCGGCCGCCAGCCCAGCCGCCGCCGCGGCCGAGGCGTTGAGCGCCTGGTGGGCGCCCACGAGCGGCAGCGCTACGGGGGCCGAGGCGCCGGCGGTACGTAGCGTGAAGGAAGGCCGGCCGAGCCGGTCCAGCTCCAGGTCGAGCGCCCGTACGTCGGCGTGGACCGCCTCGCCGAAGGTCAGCACCGGGCCGTCGGTGAGCGCGCGCATCGCGACCACCCGGGGGTCGTCGGCGTTGAGGACGGCGGTGCCGCCGGGCGCCAGCCCCTGCACCAACTCGCCTTTGCCCGTCGCAATGGCCGCGCGTGAGCCGAACTCGCCGAGGTGGGCCTGGCCGACATTGAGTACGACGGCGATGTCGGGTGTGACCAGCCCGGTGAGTTCGGCGATGTCGCCGACATGGCGGGCTCCCATCTCCAGGACGAGGAACCGGGTGGCCGCCTGGGCGCGCAGCATGGTGAGCGGCACGCCGAGCTCGTTGTTGAGCGAGCCGACCGTGGCGACCGTCGGCGCGGCGCCCGAAAGCACCGCCGCCAGCAGGTCCTTGGTGCCGGTCTTGCCCTGCGAGCCGGTCACCCCGACGACGGTCAGCCCGTCGCGCAGCCGGGCCACGACATGGGCGGCGAGCATCTGCAGCGCGGTCTGGGCGTCCTCGACGACGACGGTGGGCAGCGGCGTGTGCCGCGAGCCGAGCACGGCCACCGCACCGGCCCGCCCGGCCTGTTCCGCGTAGTCATGGCCGTCGGCGTGCTCACCGGCGATGGCGACGAAGAGGCCGCCCGGCTCAGCCTGCCGGCTGTCGAGCACGGCCGGCGCGGTCACGGTCACGGAGCTGTCGCCCTCGGCCTTTCCGCCGACGATTTCGGCGATCTCGCCGAGGCTGAGCGGAATCATGTCGATTCCCTGGACGTCATGCCCGGTGTTTGGTAAGTCATGCCGCCAGTCAAGGCAGTTGGACGTATCGCGGGCATATCAAAAACCACATACGTTCCGGCAACAGCACGCCGCCTTGACTGGAGGCATGACCCACAGCGAAACGACCCGCATCACCATGTACGGGTGCGGCCCGGACGAAGCCGTTCTGTTCCGCGAGCTGGCGCCCGGCCTCGGTGTGCAGCCGGCTATCACCGACGCACCAGTGTCCGAAGCCAATACTGAACTGGCCGTCGGCAGCCGATGCATCAGCGTCGGCCACAAGACGCCCATCACCCACGCCACTCTGCGTGCGCTCGGCCGGGCCGGCGTGGGCTATGTCTCCACGCGGAGCATCGGCTGCAACCACATCGATGTGGAATACGCGGACAGCATCGGCATCTTTGTCGAAAACGTCTCCTACTCGCCGGACAGCGTGGCCGACTACACGCTGATGCTCATGTTGATGGCGGTACGGGATGCGAAATCCACCATCCGGCGCACCGACATGCACGATTACCGACTGAGCGATGCGCGCGGGAAGGAATTGCGCGATCTGACTGTCGGGGTGATCGGGACGGGCCGTATCGGCGCGGCGGTCATCGACCGGCTGCTGGGTTTCGGCTGCCGCATCCTGGCCCACGACAACCGTCCCGTGGACCGCCCCGGTGCCGCTGTCGAGCTCATTCCGCTCGATGAATTGCTGCGGCGGAGCGACCTGGTCACGCTGCATGTGCCGCTCACCGCGCGGACGCACCATCTGCTGAATCGTCAGCGCCTGGCACAGCTGAAGAACGGCGCACTGATCGTCAACACCGCACGTGGTGCGCTCATCGACACCGAGGCGCTGGTGCAGCAATTGGAAAGCGGCAGGCTGAGTGGCGCGGCACTGGATGTCGTCGAAGGCGAGGAAGGCACCTTCTACGCCGACTGCCGGGACAAACCCATAGAAAACAAAGGGCTGTTGCGACTGCAGGAGCTGCCGAATGCGCTCATCAGTCCGCACACCGCCTACTACACGGACCACGCCCTGCGCGACACCGTGGAGAACTCCCTCACCAACTGTCTGACATTCGAAAGCAGGAATCAGCATGGCTAGGCTGAAGGTCGGCATCGTATTCGGGGGCCGTTCCGAGGAACACTCCGTCTCCGTCAAGTCGGCGCGTGAGGTGGCCCGGAACCTCGATCTCGAGAAGTACGAACCTTTCTACATCGGGATCACGAAGAGCGGTGCCTGGAAGCTCTGTGACGGGCCCGACGCGGAGTGGGAGAACGGCAACTGCCGTCCCGTCGTGCTGTCGCCGGACAGCGACGTGCACGGGCTGCTCATCCTGGGGCAGGGGAGCTACGAAACGATACGTCTGGACGTCGTACTTCCGGTACTGCACGGCACCCTCGGCGAGGACGGCGCGATGCAGGGTCTGCTGGAACTCTCCGGCATCCCCTACATCGGCTGCGACATCCAGAGTTCCGCCCTGTGCATGGACAAATCCCTTGCCCACGTCGTCGCCCGAAGCGCGGGAATCGCCACGCCGAACTTCTGGACCGTAACGGCGGACGAAACCATCGATCCCGCCCGGCTCACCTTTCCGGTCTTCGTGAAGCCGGCTCGATCCGGATCGTCCTTCGGCGTCACCAAGGTGTCCCGGGAAGAGGAACTTCCGAGTGCGGTGGAAACGGCACGACAGTACGACGCGAAGGTGCTGATCGAAGAGGCGGTCGTCGGCAGCGAGATCGGCTGCGCCATCCTGGGGAACGAGTCGGATCTGATCGCGGGCGAGGTGGACCGGATCGCGCTCTCGCACGGATTCTTCAGGATCCACCAGGAAGACGCCCCCGAGACCGGTTCCGAGAACTCCATGGCAATCGTTCCCGCCGACATTCCGGAAGAGTCACGGCTACTCGTGCAGGAGACGGCCAAGGCCGTGTACCGCGCCTTGGGATGTAGCGGTCTTTCGCGAGTGGACATGTTCCTCAAGGAGGACGGAAAAGTAGTCCTCAACGAGGTCAACACCTTCCCCGGCATGACCTCGTACAGCCGTTATCCGAGGATGATGGCCGCAGCGGGGCTGCTGCTTCCCGAAGTGATCGACCGGACGGTGTCCCTCGCCCTGACGGGAAAAATCCGATGAAGCCGGCGGAGTCGGCGAAGGGCGACTTTGTCTTTGTGGACGAGCTGGCTTCCGGAATACGCTGGGATGCCAAGTACGCCACGTGGGACAACTTCACCGGAAAGCCGGTGGACGGATATCTGGCCAATCGAGTCGTCGGTACGAGGGCTCTGTGCGCGGCCCTGGAACGGGCCAGAGAGAAGGCCGAAACGTTGGGATTCGGCCTGCTGCTCTGGGACGGCTATCGCCCGCAGCGCGCCGTCGACTGCTTTCTGCGCTGGTCGCAGCAGCCGGACGACGGCCGGACCAAGTCGCGGCACTATCCCCATATCGGCAGGGCCGAGATGTTCGAGAAGGGATATGTGGCCGCCAGGTCGGGCCACAGCCGGGGCAGCACCGTCGACCTCACCCTCTATGACTTGGCCACCGGTGAGCTCGTTCCCATGGGCGGCGATCATGACCTGATGGATTCCATCTCGCATCATGGCGCACAAGGGATCACACCTACCGAAGCACGGAACCGGCAGCACCTGCGTTCCCTCATGGAGACTTGCGGTTTCAGTGCGTACGAGTGCGAGTGGTGGCATTACACGCTCGACGGCGAGCCTTATCCGGACACCTATTTCGATTTCCCCATCACGTAGGACGCCGGGCTCGCGGTCGTGGAGCCGTGCGAGGCGCGGCGATGTCGATCGGGAGCAGAACCACGTCGTCGGCAACCAGGAGCGGGCGGGCCAGAGTTCGTCGCTCATGAGGCGATCGCGCTCCCGTCGAAACGACTTCTGACCGCCGGTGTGATGGTCATCGTGGGCCGTGCGCCACGAAGGGTACGGACCCAGCCGTCGGTTCCAGGCTCATCAGGGTGCCGAAGGCGGAGACGGTCAGGCGGCGCAGGGCGAGAACACGAGGGCGAAGGGCAGCACGGGGCTCAGGCGGCCACCATGTGGCGCCCGGCCCCCTGGCACGCGAGCCCAAACGCGGCAACCGGATATCGATGGCTACTGTCCCGGGGCCTCAAGCTGCGGCCGTCAGGCATCGCCGAGGAAATGACAGAGCGCTGAGACAGCAGCCGTATGAAGCGGCGCGAGACTGCGAAAGAACAACCAGGTCACAGCACTGAGGCAAGATGGCCATGACGTGGAGCGGGAAGGTTCGCGTGGCCAACTCCCTCCGGGACAGTGCGTCTCCGTCAGCGCGGAGGCGAAGCCGCCGCGCGGTGCCATTGCCAACGCTCGGGAAAATTCTCTGTGACCGGAAAGCCGCATCATGAGTGTGGGGACACCCAACCCGTTGTACGAAGCGGCATTTTCTGCCCTCGTCCAGGGGTCGATACGGTCCGATTCATGGAGCAGATTTTTCTGACGGCCGAGAAAATGACGGCTGCCTTGCGTGCCGGTGAAGTGACCTCGGCAGAACTGACCGACGAGGCGATCGCCCATATCGAGCGGGACGACAAGACGATCAACGCTATCTGTGTGCCGGACTTCGACCGTGCACGGGTCGCCGCGCGCCGCGCCGACCAGGCGCGTGCCCACGGTGAGGACAGGCCGCTGCTCGGCATTCCGGTAACGGTCAAAGAGTCCTACAACATCGCTGGCATGACCACGACTTGGGGCATGCCGCAACACCGGGACTATGTGCCGGCTGAGGACGCGGTACAGGTGTCGCGGCTCAAGGCCGCGGGCGCGGTGGTGCTCGGCAAGACCAACGTGCCCTTGGGGCTGCAAGATATCCAGAGCTTCAACGAGATCTACGGCACCACTAACAATCCGTGGGATCACGATCGCACGCCGGGCGGATCCTCCGGCGGATCAGCGGCGGCCCTGGCGTCCGGATTCTGCGCGCTGTCCATCGGCTCCGACCTCGCCGGTTCGCTGCGCACCCCCGCGCATTTCTGCGGCATCTATGCGCACAAGCCGACACTCGGACTGGCGGCAACCCGCGGCATGGTCGCGCCGCCGGCACCGCCATTGCCGGTCGACCTCGACCTCGCCGTCGTCGGTCCGATGGCGCGCAGTGCCCGCGATCTCACGCTCCTGCTCGACGTCATGGCCGGACCGGACCCGCTGACGCTCGGTGTGGCGCACGACTTGACGCTGCCGCCCGCGCGCCACGTGCGGCTCGGCGACTTCCGGGTCTTGGTCGTCGACGAGCATCCGTTCATTCCGACCGGGTCCGCTGTGCGGGCGGGCGTGAACCGGGTGGCCGACGCCCTTGTCGACGGCGGCGCCCGCGTCGAACGGCACAGTCCGCTGCTGCCCGATCTGACCGAAGCCGCGACGCTCTACACGCAGTTGCTGTTTTCGAGCTCCGTTGCGCGTTTTCCCGTCGAAGCGTACGAGCAGTTGCGGACGCGAGCCGCCGGACTGAGCGCAGACGACCAGAGTCTCGATGCGGCGCGGCTGCGCGGCATGGTGTTCAGCCACCGTGACTGGATCGAGGCGAACCACCGTCGCGAGCTCCACCGCCATGGCTGGCGGCAGTTCTTCGCGGAGTTCGACGCCGTGGTGTGTCCGATCACGCCCACTCCGGCGTTCCCGCACGACCACAACCCTGATCCAAGAGAACGCCGGATCGACATCGACGGCGTCGAGTACCCGTACTTCGACCAGCTCGTCTGGGCCGGTGTGGCCACCATGCCCGGCCTACCCGCCACCGCCATACCTGCGGGCCGGACCCCCGAGGGTCTGCCGGTGGGAGTGCAGCTCATCGGCCCGATGTCCGAGGACCGCACCCCACTTCGGCTAGCCGAACTGCTCGAGCACAAGATCGGCGGCTTCCAGGCGCCGAAGTAGGGCGTACTGCCTGGGTATCCGCCGAGGCGGCCTGGTGAACCACAGCCCGTACGGTGCTGCCCCGGTTGATCACGATCACGGGGATGCGTGGTGCCGTACTGGGTGGAGCTCATTCCCCAGGTGGAAGAGGCGCTGGCTCGGCTTCCGGAGGATGGCCGCCGCGTGCTGATGGAGCTGATCGCGGCGGCCCTGGTCCGGCCGGAAGTGTGGCCACCTTCGACCGTGGTGGACCGGGCGAGAGAGATCGTCCAGGGATACGCCCCGCTCAAGGTCACCCTGCGGCAGGCGATGTACCGGCTCGCCTCCGAGGGCGCCTGCCGCACACGCGGCCGGCTCGCAGCGTTGCCGTACACATGGCGAGGCATCGGCGCGACGGGCCTTTCCGGGTAAGCAGCCGGTTCAAGATCTTGCGGTCAGCGCCGAGGCAGTGCCTACGGCCACTACGCCACTTTGCGGCGTAGTGGCCCCTTGATTACACCGGGCATGGAGCTGTGAGCCACCACGGGCATGTCCAGTAGACGTACGCGAACGCCGCACCTGTCGAAGTGTTGTAGTAACAGGAGTACGCGGAAATCCTGCCGTTCGCGCGCTGGACCCTTGCCGAATCGTCGCATTTGGCACATGCGGTTGCCTGGCTACCGCCGAATGAACCCCATGGCACGGAACCGGATACAGGGCGGGACGAAGTGCAATAGGCCTGCACTCCCACATCACCGCTGCCGCTAGCCGCGGTTTGAGGGGTGGCAGACGCTGTCGGTGAAGCGATGAGGCCGGCGAGGACAATGCCGACGGACGCGGCGGCCGTGGCGAGAGTGCGCCGCGTGATGGGGCGGAGGCCGGCCGCCAGGCAGCGCCGTACGGGGTTTTCCATGGATGTTTTCCCTTCGTGGTCGTACCCGCTGATCCGCGCGGGTCGGCTCGGCTCGTGCTGGAAGCCCGTGGCGGCGGTTTGTTGGCCGGGGCGGACGGGCCGTGGTGTGTGCCACTGTGCTGCGGCGGCCATGGGGAAACCTGGGGAAAGTCTTGAATCGGGCTTGGAACCCCTGGTCTGCGGCGATAGACCGGAGTGATGTGATCACGACCACGGGGGCGGATGACGGTGCAGTTCGGGGTTCTGGGCATCGTTGAAGCGTGGCGGGGTGATGCCGTAGTCGATGTGGGGCACGCCCGGCAGCGGCGGGTGTTGGCGGCCCTGCTCGTCGACGCAGGCCACGTGGTGTCGGCGAGTGCGCTCGAGGAGCGGGTGTGGGGGGAACGTGTTCCGCGGCGGGGCCGAGAGACGCTGTATGCGTATGTGTCGCGGCTCCGGCAGGCGCTGACGCCCTGGGGACCGGACCTCGTGCGGGAGCAGGGCGGTTACCGGCTCGCGGTGGGAATGGAGGCGGTGGACCTGCACCGGTTCCGTGACCTGGTGGCTCGGGCCCGGTCGGTAGGTGCGGATGAGCGTGCGGTGGCGTTGTGGGAGGAGGCGCTGGGGCTGTGGCGGGGGGAGGCGTTCGCCGGGGCGGATACCCCATGGTTCAACACTCAGCGCGACGTTGTGGAGACAGAACGGCTGGCTGCCCAGATCGATCTGGTGGACGTGCGGCTGCGGCTGGGGCAGCACGCGCGGGTGCTGGCCGAATGCTCATCGCGGGCGGAGACGTATCCGCTGGATGAGCGGGTGGCGGGGCAACTGATGCTGGCCCTGTTCGGGTGCGGACGGCAGGCCGAGGCACTGGCCTGCTACACCGCTTTGTACAAGCGGCTGGCCGAGGAACTGGGCACGGAACCGGGCGTCGAGGTGCAGCACGTGCATCAGGCGTTGCTGCGCGGAGAGTCGGCCCGGCCCGTGGCCCGCGGCCCGCTGCCGCCTCCCGGGGAGACCGGTCCCGGTCGGGCAGTTCCGGCGCAGTTGCCGTTGGAGGCACGAGGGTTCACCGGCCGGGTGGAGGAGCGGGCCCGGCTGGACGGGATTCTGGCCACCGTGGTGGAGCGGCCGGCTGCGGTGGTGGTCTCGGCGGTGTCGGGGACGGCGGGGGTGGGCAAGACGGCGCTGGCGGTGCACTGGGCCCACCGGGTGGCAGACCGTTTCCCGGACGGCCAGCTGTATGTGAACCTGCGCGGCTTCGACCCGTCCGGGACTGTGGTGACGCACGATCAGGCGGTGCGGGGCTTCCTGGACGCGCTGGGCGTGCCGGCCCAGCAGGTCCCGGTGGATCTTCAGGCGCGGGTGGGCTTGTACCGGAGCCTGCTGGCCGGGCGGCGGGTGCTGGTGGTGCTGGACAACGCCCGCGATGCCGACCAGGTCCGCCCGCTGCTGCCCGGCTCCCCGGGCTGTCTGGCCGTGGTGACCAGCCGCAACCGGCTCGCGGGCCTGGTCGCTGCCGAGGGCGCCCACCCCCTCGCCCTGGACCTGCTCTCCCCGGCCGAGGCCCGCGACCTGCTGGCCCACCGCCTCGGGGAAGAACGGGTGGCGGCCGAACCGGACGCGGTGCAGGAGATCATCACCCGGTGCGCCCGGCTCCCGCTGGCCCTGGCCATCGCCACCGCCCGCGCCGCCATGCGCCCCTCCCAGCCCCTCGGCCGGCTGGCCGACGACCTGCGCGCCGCCCACGGCAGCCTGACGGCATTCACCGGCGACGGCGACGACCCGATGACGGATGCGCGCACGGTGTTCTCCTGGTCCCACCACGCTCTCACTCCCGGTGCGGCCCGGCTGTTCGCCCTGCTGGGCCTGCACCCCGGCCCCGACATCTCCGCCCCGGCCGCCGCCAGCCTCACCGGCCTCACCCCTCACCAGGTCCAGACCCAGCTGGCCGAACTGGCCCGCGCGCACCTGATCACCGAACACGTCCCCCGCCGCTACACCCTCCACGACCTGCTGCGTGCCTACGCCACCGAACAGGCCCACACCCTCGACCCGGCGACCGAGCAACGGCCGGCCGTGCACCGCATGCTCGACCACTACCTGTCCACCGCCCACGCCGCCGACCACCTGCTCGACCCGTACCGCGCCCTCATCACCCTGGCCCGGCCCGGCCCCGGGGTGCGCCCCGAGCAGATCATCGACCACGCACAAGCACTCGCCTGGTTCAGCGCCGAGCACCCCGTCCTGCTCGCAGTCCTGCGCCAGGCCGCCGACGCCGAACGGGACACCCACGCCTGGCAGTTGGCCCGGGCCCTGGCCACCTACCTCCAGCGGCGAGGCCACTGGCACGACCTCCGAACCAGCCAGCGCACCGGCCTGCACGCTGCACGACGGCTGCCCGACAAGGGCGGGCAGGCCCACACCCACCTCGGCCTCGCCCTCGCGCACATCCGGCTGCTCCACTTCGACGACGCCCACCGCCACCTCGACCAGGCTCTCGATCTCTTCGGCCGCATCGACGATCGGGTCGGACAGGGCCACACGCGCACCACAATCGCCATGGCGTACGGCCAGGAGAACCGCTACGACACCGAACACCACCTCATCCAGGCACTTGAGGACTTCAGGGCCGCCGGCCACCCGGCCGGGCAGGCCAAGGTCCTCAACAACCTCGGCTGGTACCACGCCACACTCCGCGACCGCATGGCCCTCGCCTACTGCCAACAGGCCCTGGACCTGCTCAAGACCACCACCGACGGCATGGTCAAGGCCGCCACCTGGGACACCTACGGCTACGCCCACCACCAACTCGGCCAGCATCACCAGGCCGCCGACTGCTACCACCAGGCCCTGGAGCTCTACCAGGACCTCGGCGAACGCTTCGGCGAAGCCGAAACCCTCACCCACCTCGGCGACACCCACCACGCCGCCGGCGAAACTGCTACCGCCCGCGACACCTGGCAGCGCGCCCTGGCCATCCTCGACGATCTCGGCCACCCCGACGCCGCGCAGGTCCGCAGCAAGCTGACCGGGTTGACGTGATCACCGCTCGGCGAACAACTCCCGAAAAAATGGCGATGCCCGGCAGGCTGCGACATCGGGGAAACGAGGAGGACTACAGCGATGCCGCGCAGAGAGCGACCGCTGGACGGTCATTTCCTGGAGCACTCCAGCGGGCTCCGACAACCGCGCCAGAACGCCCACTTGTTCGTGGCGCTGGCGGCTGTGCTCGCGGTAGCACCGCTTGCCAGCGCCGACCAGCCCCAAACCGTCGCCTGAATGCTCTGCTGGCCTCTTGCTCGTACCCTGAGGCGTACCGAGTGTCCCGCAGGCCAGTGGGGTCAACCCTCGGGGATTGCGCGGAGGCTCCCGGTCTGGAAAGTCGCGCAATTTCCCCCCAGGCGACGTCGGTCGACTGTTCTTGAGTCCGCTCGGCGGCCGCGCCACCGACCCTGTGAAGCCGACGACCTTCGCGTCATCCGTCTCCGCGTGCCGGACCTTCTTCTACGACGAGGAGCGCTCCGGCCGTTACGGCGATCCGCCGAGCTTCGCGACAACGCCCTCGACGCCCGTGTCCTGAAGCGAGTCGTACCAAGCCTGCGCCACCGACGGCTCGTCCGTCGCCGACACTGCCTGAATCCGCGACGGCAGCGGCAGCCCGGCGAGCACACCGAGCATCATCGCGCGCTGCTCGACGTACGGCCGCCCGCGAACATCCCCCGACGGCAGGGCAAGCACGTCCCACACGGAAGCGCGCCGGTTCGCGGAATCTGGGAGCGGCCTGGCGGGGAACCCGTCCACCTGGCTGGCGTTTCCGGTGTTGGGTGAGTGGGTTCGGGCCGGGCAGGCCGTGTGCGCCGGATCGGGCGCGGGATAGTCGGGGGTCCGAACGAATCTTGAGGGAGAGCCTGGGTCCCTCGCCTGAAGGTGGGGCTGGGCTGTAGCAGGCTCGGGGTGTAACCAGCGAAGATGCCCGGCGTGACTACGGACCAGAACCTCGCTCCCCTCCGCTCAAGCCATTCACCTCTCGTGGTGTTCGGCGCCGGGGCCGCGATCGGGGTTCTGGGCGGGATGATCGGGCTGGGCGGTGCGGAGTTCCGCCTCCCGCTGCTGATGGGGCTGTTCGGGTTCGCCGCGCTGTCGGCCGTCATCCTGAACAAGGCGATGAGCCTGGTCGTCGTCTTGGTCGCGCTACCGGCCCGGCTGGCGGCGGTCCCGGCCGCCGAGGTGGCCGCGCGCTGGCCGGTCGCGATTAACCTGCTGGCTGGCAGCCTGCTCGGCGCCTGGGCCGGAGCATCCTGGGCGGTGCGCATGCGCTCGGCGTCCCTGTACAAGGTGCTGGCTGCCTTGATGGTGCTGATGGCGGCCGCGCTGCTGGTCACGCACACCACGACCCTGGGCACCCTCGACCTGCCACTGTGGGCACAGGTGCCCTGCGGGGTCGTGGCCGGCTTCGGCATCGGGGTGGTCGCGGCGATCATGGGCGTGGCCGGCGGCGAGCTTCTGATCCCGACGATCGTGCTGCTCTTCGGAGAGGGCATCAAGACCGCCGGAAGTCTTTCCCTGCTGGTGTCGCTGCCGACCATGCTCGTTGCCTTCGCCCGCTACAGCCGTGACGGCAGCTTCGCCGTCCTCGGCGCGAGCGTTCGTTTCACCGTGATCATGGCTGCGGGCTCCGTGGGCGGCGCCGTGCTGGGCGGCCTGCTCCTCGACGTCTTCCCAGACGTGGTCCTGATCCCCGTACTGGCTGTGATCCTGCTCGCCTCCGCGGTCAAGCTCGCCCGTCACAACTGAGCGCGGACACCCGCCCGGCCCGCGCAGGGCCCCGCACACCGGATCCCCCGCTGGAACCAACACGGGACGCTTGACCTTCGAGTCGGATCGAAGGTTTAGCGTCGGTGGTGTGACGACCTACCGCATCTCGCAGCTGGCCGAGCGCTCCGGCGTACCGGCCACGACGCTGCGCTTCTACGAGGACGCTGGTCTGCTGCCCGCCGAGCGCACGCCGTCCGGGTACCGGCTTTACGGCGAGGAAGCGGTGGAGCGGCTCGCGTTCATCTCCTCGGCCAAGCTGTTGGGTCTGGCGCTGGAGGAGATCCGCGAGCTCCCGGAGGTGCGCGAGGAAGGCGTGTGCGCCTCGGTGCGGGCCCGGATGCTGCCCCTCGTCGCCGACCGGATCACGGACACCGATGGCCGGATCGCTGAGCTGCGGGCGTTCTCCGACCGTCTCGCCAGCGTCCACGCCGACCTGTCTGGCCCCGCCCCGGTCGGTTCCTGCGGGCCGGACTGCGGCTGCACCACCACGACGACGACTACGGCTCCCGGGCCGGTCCAGGTGGCGCTGTCACCCACCCGCATGGCGCCCGAGCAGGATTCTGAAGCATGGCGACAGGCCCCGGTGGCGTGCACGCTGGGCGGTGCCGAGCTCGGCGAGCGGACCGAGCAGTGGCGCACGCTGGTCGGCAAGGCGGAGCGGCGCGAAGACGTCCCGGACGGACTCCGCCTCGTCTTCCCAGCCGGTGCCGGTCTCGCGGCTGAGGTCGCGGCCCTTGCGGCGGCGGAACAGGGCTGCTGCGCGTTCTTCGACTTCACCCTGCACCTGACCTCCGACGCCCTTTTCCTGGATGTCCGCGCGCCCGAGCGCGCCGCCGGCATGCTGGCCGACCTGTTTGGAGCGGCCGCGTGACCGCCTCTTCTCCTCGTCCGTCCCGTCCGTGGGGCGCCTTCGGCGCCGGAGCGTTCGCGGTCGCAGCCTGCGCCGTGTGTTGCGCGGGCCCGCTCCTGGCTGTCCTCGGCGGCATCGGTGTCACCTCTGCGATCGGGGCGCTGTGGGTGCCCGTCCTCGCGGTGCTGGCCGTAGCCGCCGGGCTCGGCGTCCTTCTGCTGCGACGGCGACGCCGGACGGCGGCCTGCCGCATCGTCCCGGCGGTGGCAGACCTCGGCATGCCCACCGTCGGTCCCCGCCAGGAGACGAAGGCCCAGCGCTGAGTCGCAGCCGTGGTCAGGCCGAGTGCGGCGGCCTGTGAGGGATGGACGCACGGCCGCTGCGCGGTGGCCCGCGCGAGCAAAGAGGAGCGAAGGTGCCGCAGCAGGGACCGAAGGGCCTGGTCGAGCGGATGGAAGACCACCAGGTCGCGATCTACCTTGCGGCGATGGCGGCCGGCGCGCTCCTCGGCTGGGCGGCGCCCGGCGTAGGGCCGGGGCTGGAGCACGCGATCACCCCGGTGCTCGGCGCGCTGCCGTTCGTCACCTTCCTCCAGGTCCCGGCCGCGGAGCTGGTCCACTCACTGCGTGACGGCCGGTTCCTGTCCGCCGCGCTGGTGGTGAACCTCGTGGTGGTGCCGCTGGTGGTCGCCGTGCTGTTCGCGTTCCTGCCCGCAGACCAGGCCGCACGGCTCGGGGTGCTGCTCGTGCTGCTGCCGGTCTTCCTGTATCTGTTCGTGGGCTCGGAGCTGGCCGACATCGTCGAGGTCGGGCCCTTCCTTGAGGCGTTCGCCTTCCTGACCGCCATCCCGCTGGCCCTGGCCTGGGCCCTGCAGGCGTGCGCCGCGCGCCGCCCGGCCGGGCAGAAGGTCTCCGGCGCGGCGACCACCACGATGGTGCCGCTGATGGTCGCCACCTTGCTGGTGGTGGTCGCCTCCCAGGTCCCCAAGCTCGGCGACAGCCTCGCCGACGTCGCCGCCGTCGTCCCGTTCTACGTCGCCTTCCTGCTCGTCATGGCATTCGCAGGGAAGGCCGTTGCGCGTCTCTTCCGCATGGACGCGCCCGCAGGCCGGGCGATCGTCTTCACCGACGCGACCCGCAAGTCCCTCGTCGTGCTGCCGCTCGCCCTGGCGCTGCCCGATGAACTTGCCGTCGCCGCGGTGGTCGTGGTCACTTAGACCCTGGTCGAGGTCATTGGCATGGTCACCTACGTCCGGCTCGTTCCCGGGCTCCTGCCGGCCGAAGACACGCATAGTGCCGTACCCGTGTGACGCGGCGAATCAGCGGGCGGGTGGTCGGCGTTCAGCAGGCCGGGAACCCTCGATGAGGGCCAGGATCATCGAGATGGGCCGAGCGGTGCGGTCGTCCCGGTTCGGTCCTGGCCGCGCTCGCCGAACCGGGGGATCTCGGCGGGCATCAGGTCGTTGCGCACGCGCATGAGCCGGACCGGGTGTGTGCCGGTGACCGCGCCGATCACGGCCTCGGTGCTGTGCCGGGAGCACTGGTGGAGTGTCGGTGTTCGAGGGTTGCAGTATTCGCCCGCAGGGCGGCGAGCACTCCCACACCCGGCCCGGTCACGTCAGCGATGACAAGACACCCCATGCAGCTATCACCGCAACGGGCGCTGTCTGCGCGAAGACGCCGGATCAAGGAGAAGACCGACCTCATGCGGCGCTACGAGGTTCACGACGCCGGCAGGGCACCGATCTGCTGCATCACCCCGAGGAGGTCGGGCTGGCCCCGTTCGCCGACGATCCGGCCGTCGGCCAGGTAGTAGAAGTTCATGGCCTGCACCGAGATCCTGTTGCCGCTCGCCGGGATCCCGAAGAATTCACCGTCGTGGGTTCCCCGCATGGTGAACCGCGCGGCCACGGTGTCGCCTTCGGTGACCGTCTCCTCCAGCGTCCACTCCACATCCGAGAAGCCGCCGCGCATCATCCCGAGGACTTCCATGTACCCATCGGGCCCCCGCAGTGGTTCCGGGTGACTGGGTGCGTGGAACACCGCGTCCGGAGAAATGACCTCGCGGGCGAGATCCTCGTTGCCCGTGTTGATGAACTCGACGAAGCGGTTCATCACTGACTCGGTGGACTGCGACGGCATCTTGCTGTGCCTCTCCAGAGACGTTTGGGCGGGTACCTGCGAGCGTAACATCGAAACGATGTTCACATCGATTCGATGTTCGCGTGCGAAGATGGACTCATGCTGGAACTCGCGATTCTCGGCTTCCTCGCCGAGGGACCCCTGCCTGGACACGAGCTGCGCCGCCGCGTCTCACAGCTGACCGGCTACACGCGGCCGGTCAGTGACGGCAGCCTGTATCCGGCGATCAACCGTCTGACCAGGGCGGGCTTGATCGAGCGGCGCGCCGACCCAGCCGCGGGGGCGGCCCGGTACGTGCTCAGCCTGACCGCGGCCGGACGGGCCGACATGCTTCAGCGCCTGCGCAAGCCCGCCGACCACGAGATCACCGACTTCACCCGGTTCTACGTCGTCCTGGCATTCCTCTCCCACCTGCCCGACGTGGCCGAACGGCACGCGGTGCTGCGCAGACGGCTGGAGTTCCTGGAAGAACCGGCGAGCTTCTTCTACGACAACGAGCGGCCCCTGCGTGCCGAGGAGATCGCCGACCCCTACCGGCGGGGCATGCTGCTCACCGCCCGCGCCACCAGCCGCGCCGAACGGACCTGGCTGCGCGAGACCCTCGGGGAGAAGCCGCCCGCATTCGACACCGCATGCACCGACAGCGATCCACATGCGTCCGCCGCTCCCGCGAGCTGACGGCCCACGGAGGTACCCCCATGCTTGCTTCCTGGTACGACGACCAGGGCCCCGCCGCCGATGTCCTGCACGTCGGCGAACTCCCTGATCCCGTCCCCGGCCCCGGCGAGGTCCGCGTCCGCGTCACCGTCTCGGGCGTCAACCCCGGCGACACCAAGAAGCGGCGCGGCTGGCTCGGCTCGTCCATGCCCTACCCGCGAGTGATCCCGCACAGCGACGCCGCCGGAGTCATCGACGCCGTGGGCGCCCAAGTCGACGCCCACCGCGTCGGACAACGGGTCTGGGTATACGGCGCCCAGTCCTACCGCCCCTTCGGCACCGCCGCCCAGTACACCGTCGTACCCGACCACCAGGCCGCACCCCTGCCCGACCACCTCAGTGACGAGCTGGGCGCGAGCCTCGGTATCCCCGGCATCACCGCCCACCGCACCGTCTTCGCCGACGGCCCGGTCGACGGCCAACTGGTCCTGGTCCACGGAGTTCTCGGCGGCGTCGGCTCCCTGGCCGCCCAACTCGCCCACTGGGCCGGCGCCACTGTGATCGCCACCGTCCGCCGAACCGCGGACCTCGACCGCGTCGACCCGGCCGTCGTCTCCCACGCCTTCGCCCTCGACACCGGCGACCCCGCCGCGGCCATCCGCTCGTACGCGCCGCGGGGCGTCGACCGGATCATCGAGGTCGCGCTGTCCGACAACGCCGACCTCGACAACGCCGTCGCCGCCAACAACGCCGTCATCGCCGCCTACGCCACCCGCACGGACCGCACCGAGATCCCCTTCTGGCCCCTGCTATTCAACAACGTCACCCTGCGGCTGCTCGGCAGCGACGACTTCCCCGCCGAGGCCAAGCGCCAGGCCGCCCGCGACCTCACCTCCGCCGCCGCCGTCGGCGCCCTTACCGTCGCCGTCGGCGACCGTTACCCGCTGGACGACATCGCCAAGGCCCACGACCACGTCGACGCCGGCGGTGGCCACGGCCGAATCCTGGTCACCATCCCCCAATAGCGCGGACTCGGAGCACTGCCCTGCTCAACTGCCTGAGAACCCATCTTCAAACCGGTGAGAGGCCTGACAGAGATACGGGTCAAAGGGGCAACGGGATGGATGGCTGCCGTAGGGACGAGGTTTGTGACGGTTCTTGTGAGCCCTCGCCGTATTTCAGGGGGATGTCCGCGCTGCTCTGCCAGCGGCAGAACAGCCGCCGGACCGGGCTCGACGATCACTACAGTCCAGCCTCATGACGACGATTACGACGCGTACGGTCGAGTACCCGGCCGACGGTCTGACGATGATCGGGCACCTCGCGCTCCCGGCCGGTGTCGACCGCCGGCCCGCGGTGCTGCTCGGACCAGAGGGCACGGGGCTCAGCGACGTCGAGCGCCGCCGGGCCGATGCTCTCGCCGAGCTGGGATACATAGCGCTGGCCTTCGACCTTCACGGCGGGCGCTATTTGAGCGACCCCGAGGAGATGCTGGACCGTTGCATGCCACTGCTCGCTGATCCGGACCGGATGCGGAGCATCGGCCATGCAGCGCTCGACGTGTTGCGCACCGAACCGCGGACCGACCCCGACCGGATCGCCGCCGTCGGCTACGGCACCGGGGGCGCCATCGGGCTGGAACTCGGGCGCGACGGCGTCAACCTGCGCGCGATCGGCACAGTCAACGCACTGACCACGGGCCGACCGGGCGAGGCGGCGCGCATTCGCTGCCCGGTGTGGGCCGGGGTCGGGTCGGAAGACCCGATCATGCCGCCCGCGCAACGGAACGCGTTCACCGCCGAGATGCAGGCCGCGGGCGTCGACTGGCGCCTCGCGGTCTACGGCGGCGCCTTGCACGCCTTCCACCATCCGCCGGTCGACCACCCCACGGTCCCCGGCGTCGGCTACCACCCACAGCACGCGCAGCGAGCCTGGCGCAACGTCGTCGCCCTGCTCGCCGAGTGCCTGCCCGTGACGGAGGATCTGGGGACATGACTTCGCCCGATCGTGCCTCTGGTCCCGACTCAGGAACCCGTGCGTACTCCAGCTACGAACAGGGCGGGGTGCACCTCCGCCGGTTGCCGTGCCGTCGTCGGCGTCGGCAAGGCTCGGGACTGTGCCGCTTCGAAGCTGATCCACCCGTCGACGACGACCACGGCCTCACCGTTTGTGCGGGCTATCACGCCTGTCTCATCAACAGCCCTTATCCGTCGGCAGATCACCGGCGTGAGTGGTTTCGAGGCGGTGTGCAAGGTGGAGCAGATCTGCCAGGTGCAGCACCCGTCCATCGAATCCTGGGAGGGGGACATGGAGCGGCTGGGGCCAGTGGGCGGGGATTGCATCCAGCCCGTAGTACGCCCCCGCGAGGCCTCCGGTCACCGCGGCGACGGTGTCCGTGTCACCGCCGAGGTCGATCGCCGCGCGTATCGCGTCTTCGAAGCTGGTGGTGGTGCGTAGGGCCCAGACGGCGGAGCCCAGGCAGGGCCAGACGGCACCGTTGAACTCGGTCGCCTGATCGGGGTGCCAGTCGGGCGCGAGGACTGTGGCGTAGCGGCCGCGGTGGTCGGGGTGGACAAGAGCCAGGATGTCCGGAAGTGCGGTGAGGGGGTCGGTGTCCTCGAGCGTGACGCGGATGAGCTCGTGGAAGATCGCGGTGCCTTCCCAGGCCGCGCGGTCACCATGGGTGAGAGCAGCGATGCGGCGGGCCGCGTCCATGGTTGCCTCTTGGCCGGCGGCCGCGAAGTGGACCGCGGAGGTCGATGCCCGCATCAAGGAGCCGTTTCCCGCTGCTCGCTGGTTGACCTGGAAATGAATCGCCGCGGCGAGGTCCCAGGGCATGCCGTTGGTCAGGACGTCTTCGGTCTGCAAGCCGATGTCCTTCGGTTCTGATGCTGCCCACCGCTGGAAGCGGGCGAAGATGTCCGGCAGATCCAGTCCGCCCCGTTCCAGCAGCGACTCCGCGACCAGGACGGCCATCTGCGTGTCGTCAGTGGCTTCGCCGGGGTCCCAGCCACCGCCTCCGCACATTTCCCCGCCGGCACCAGGCGCGGGAAACCGCGCGGAGAACGCTCCCGGGGGACCGAACTCGAAGGGGCCGCCCAGGGCGTCACCCACCGCTGAGCCGACGACCGTGCCAGCGGCGCGCTGAATCCGCTTCATTCGCGCAGGTTATCTGTGCCGCGCCGGCGGCCCCGCGGCTCTATTCCTTCTTCGGCTCTCCGAACCATCGGCGGCGAAGGCGTCTCGTCCTAAGGAAGTGCGCCGCCTGAGACACCCTGGGACTGAGACACCCATGCAGGTCACATAACACCGTCCAGGATCACGCCGGGCAGCAACTCCATCCGAGGAAGCGCGATGTCCATCCAGTCCACGGTCACATCCCGACCCGAACGCGCCTGAAGCCGCACACCGTCGGCCTCGATTACAGGGTGGCGGGTGCGCTACACCCGCCGGGAGCTCGCGTGGCTACGTGAACAGACCCCGAGGAGGCCCGGCCGAGCAGCGCGTAAGCAACGTGTCCCGGCAGTTGCGGGGACGCCGAGCGATGGTCAACCCGTCGCGCACCAGCAGCATCACCGAGTTCACCCGCTCACCGGCCGTGATGCAGGTCGTTCAGCCGCCGGAGCCCGGGCCATAGAGCGCAGCGATGTCTTTGGACGTCGCCCACCGGCTGTAGGTGGGCGACTGAGGCCAGCCCTCGGGCGAGTCCTGCCATTCCTCCTGCCGGCCGTACGGCAGGACGTCGATCAGCGGGAAGGTGTGACTGAGCTGTTCCGTGCCCCGGCCGTTGGTGTGCCAGGTGCGATAGACGGTGTCGCCGTCGCGCAGGAACACGTTGACCGCGAATCCCGCGTCGGGCGGTGCACCGACGTCGGCCCCGAAGGAGCTGTTGGCAGTCGAGTACCACGTCATCTGGTTGCCGACCCGCTGCCGGTAGGCGAGTGCCTCTTTGATCGGGCCCTGGGTGACGATGACGAATCGCGCATCGTAGTTGTCCAGGAACTCCAGGCGGGTGTACTGCGAGGTGAACCCCGTGCAGCCCGGGCACTGCCATTCCTTGCCGGCGAACCACATGTGGTTGTAGACGATCAGTTGCCTCTTGCCTTCGAAGACGTCCGCCAGCCGAACGGGGCCGTCCTCGCCCTCCAGGGTGTAGTCGGGCATCTCGACCATCGGCAGGCGACGACGCTCGGCGGCGATGGCGTCAAGCTCACGCGTCGCAGCCTTCTCCCGGGCACGCAGCGCCTCGAGTTGGCGCTCCCACGTTGCGGCGTCGACGACGGGTGGTAGTGCGTGGGTGGTCATGGTCCCCTCACAGAACTCGTGTGCAGCTTTCGCTCGTGCAGAGGTAGACCCCACCAGGCCCCGGAACTCATCGGCCCGAGCCGCCCCATCGCCGCTCGCACGACGACGAACCCTGTCCATAAATTGATCTCGTACCATCATCCGGGCGTGGTCGGCAGCGTGGGAACCAGCGCGGCCAGCGCGACCTCGACGGGAAATGTGAGACCACTTCCACCGGATGAAGTGTGGCCCTCCTGGGCGGCCTGACTCGTTGGGTCAGGCCGGGAGGATGGGCGGTCGGCGTGGAGGGCTGGGCGGAGATCCGCCGGTTGCATCGGGCCGAGCGGATGCCGATCCCGGCGATCGCACGGAAGGTGGGGATCTCTCGGACCACGGTGCGACGGGCGGTGGCCGGCGACCGGCCGCACCACGGCACCCTGCAGGCCCGCCCTGCCGACCGGATCGAGGCGGACAAGGCCCGCATGCCGGCCCTGCCGCCGGTCGATCCGCCGGGCTGGTGGCGGACCAGCCTGCGGCTGCCGCGTGATTACTACGTCCGCATCGACACCAACGACCACTCAGTCCACCCACTCGCGATCGGCCGTCGCATCGAGGTCAACGCCGACCTGGACCAGGTCCTGGCGTTCTGTGAGGGCACCGAGGCGACCAACATCAGCTGAGAACACGCAGGCCCGGACGCCGCCGGGACGAGCGAGCGCGGTGCATGCGCAGCAGGTGGGTGGCGCGCTCTCGACCGGATACGGGCGGGCAGCCAAGCTGCGCCCAGCGAGCTGTCGTTGCGGCTCTGGTGCTCGGCGCGACAGGCATCCGCGAACCTTAAGAGCAACCAGAGGTTGCGCATGCCGGGAGAAAGGCCTACAGTTATGTGCAACCAAAGGTTGCGAGATGGTGGGAGAATGCGATGGAGTACGGCAGCATCGAGCGGGCGATCCACATCGAAGCCACGCCCGAGGTGGTCTACGAGGTCATCAGCAAGCCCGAACATCTGCGGGAGTGGTGGCCGGACGAGGCAGAGCTCGAGCCGGTGCCCGGCGCCACCGGGGTCATCTCGTTCGGCGACAGGTCCACGCCGGAGGCGAAGGTCGTACCGATCACCGTGGTGGAGGCCGACCCGCCCCGGCGGTTCTCCTTCCGGTGGGTGTACGACGAGGGTGAGGCCGCGACGTCGGACGACTCGCTCCTGGTGACGTTCGAGCTGGTCCCGTCGGGTGCGGGGACACTCCTGCGCTTCACCGAGGAGGGGTTCAGGGAGAAGGGCTGGGAGGCGGCCGTGCTCGAGGAGCAGTACCGCGAACACGTCACCGGCTGGGACCACTTCCTGCCCCGCCTCGTCTCGTACGTCGCCCGGCTGGTGTCGACGCCATGAGCGTCACCATCGACGACGAGCTCTGGTCGGCGGTGGGGGACCCGACCCGGCGGCGGATGCTCGACCTGCTGTTGACCGACGGCGGCGGGACGGCAACCACGCTGAGTGAGCAGCTGCCGGTCACGCGGCAGGCGGTCGCCAAGCATCTCGGCGTACTCGACCGGGTCGGGCTGGTGCACGTCACGCCGTCCGGACGCGAGCGCGTCTACCAGGTCGATGAGGCCCAACTCGCCCGCGCGGTCGCGCAGTTGTCGTCGGTCGGGGCCGCCTGGGATGCCCGGCTGCAACGCATCAAGCGGATCGCTGAAGCAATCCAGCGCGGCCAGAAGGGCTGACCCCGCACGAACGAGCGCCGCCTCATCCGGGGTGGCGCTGATGAACCGCGCCCACATGCGGGCGCCTACCCGAGGAACGAGGCATCGAGATGGTGGACATCCTGCACAGGATCGGAGTCGAGTCGTCTCCCGACGACGTCTACGCCGCCTTGACCACGGTCGACGGTCTGGCGGGCTGGTGGACGGAGGACACGGACGGCGACTCCGACGTCGGGGGAGTGATCCGGTTCCGCTTCGAGCCCGGCGGGTTCGACATGAAGGTACTGGAGGCCCGGCCCGCCGAGCGCGTGCTCTGGGAGGTCGTCGACGGTCCCGCGGAGTGGATCGGCACGCACATCCGCTTCGAGCTCAAGCAGGAGGACGGCTTCACGATCGTGCTGTTCCAGCACGAAGGCTGGAAGGAGCCGGTGGAGTTCATGCATCACTGCAGCACCAAGTGGGCGACCTTCCTGATGAGCCTCAAGAGGCTGGTCGAAACCGGCAAGGGCGAGCCCGCACCGCACGACGTCAAGATCAGCAACTGGCACTAGACCTTGCCTGCCACGTCCTGCGCGTGCGTGAGGTGGGTCGGCTGAGCCGCTCGGGCCGCTGTACGCCGATCGAAGGCCCGAACGGCCGGCATCCGCGTGTCCTCAGTAGGGGTGGCCCATGGAGTGGCATGGTCCTTGACGCTGCCGCGAGGTCTGAGGTCGCCACACTCAGGCCCTCGCGGCGGAGGTCGGAGTGACGTCGTTCACGCGTGCGCCGTGGGCGCTCGGGTCGCTTGGGGGAGTGGTGGCGCGGCTACCGTGGGCGCACCGCGTAGGTCAGGTGCGTCACCCGCGACGACGGCTCCGAACGGACCGGCTCCAGCGCGACCTTGGACGCGTCCACGCCGTCGAACAGGCGGGTGCCGGCGCCGAAGAACACCGGTGACAGCGTGATCGAGAACTCGTCGACCAGGCCGGCGTTGAGGTGCTCCAGGATCGTCGCACCGCCGCCGGCGATGCGGACGTCGCGGTCGCCGGCGGCCTCGCGGGCCTGGTCGAGGGCGTGCTCGATGCCGTCGTTGACGAAGTGGAACGTGGTGCCGCCGGGCCGCTCCCACGGGTCACGCTTGGTGTGCGTCACGACGAAGACCGGGGTGTGGAACGGCGCCCCCTCCGGCCATGACTGCTCGCCGAGGTCGAACATGCGCTTGCCCATGACGCTCGCGCCGGTGCGCTCGAACGTCTCCCGGGCAATGTCGTTGTCGAGGCCCTCCTCGCCGCCCTCGCCCAGCTTCAGGTTCTCCCGGAAGAACCGCAGCGGGAAGGCCCACTGCTGCAGCTCCATCCACTGCGCCATCCAGCGCTGGACGTCCGGGTCGTCCTGCTTGTCTGGAGCGAACAGGAAGTCCTCATCGGGCACGGACTCGGGCGCGATGAAGCCGTCCAGCGACATCGACACGCTGAAGAACACCTTTCCGGCCATCAGCCCTCCGCCCCCTTCCGAACGATCTCGGTGACGTAGGCCGCCAGGCTGTTCAGGGTCTGCCGGCCGCCCTCGATGGCGTGGTACTTCTCGACCGCCTCGTCGCGCTGTTCCTTGGTGCGGAACACCGTGCGCATCAGGATCAGGGTCGCCGCGCCGTCCGGCGTGAAGGTCAGGACCGACTCGAAGGCGTTCGGGTCGTCGCGGGACTCACCGTGCAGCAGCACGATCAGCTCCGGCGGAGCGATCCGCAGCCAGCGGATCCACTCGGAGTAGTCGGTCCCGTCCGGCCCGTGCAGCACGAAGTCCCACTCCCCGCCCTCGCGGAACTCGAAGGACCGCGTGGTGGTGGTGAACCCCTCCGGACCCCACCACCGTGACAGGTGCCGGACCTCGGTGAACGCCTCGAACACCAACTCCCGCGGGGCGTCGATGACCCGGGAGATCACGATCTCCCGGTCGGCCGTCGCCGGCTCCGCCCGTTCTTGCCTTGTCCCTGCCATGGGTCACTCCTCCTGCCGTGTCTGCTTGAGGTCCTGCACGTAGGTGTCCAGCCGGTCGAAACTCTCGTTCCAGAACCGCTCGAATCCGCCGACCCACTCGTGGACAGGCCGCAGCCCGCGGGCGTCCAGGCCGTAGAGGCGCTGCTTGCCCGCCCCGCGGACCCGCACCAGCCCCACTTCCCGGAGCACCCGCAGGTGCTTGGACGCCCGCGGCTGGCTCATCCCCAGCTCCTGGGCCAGGTCGGTCACCGGCCGCTCACCCGCCTGCAGCAGCGCAAGGATGTCCCGGCGCTGCGGCTCGGCGATCGCGTTGAACGCGTCAGACGTCGTCGCTGCTCGTGCCATGGCAGCGATCATATGCCCATATCGGAATACGTCAACCGCGGCCCCGCGCCGCTGGACGCCCGGGGTTGGTCGAGTGGGCGATCGACAGGCTCAAGGAACGTCCGTGCACCTCGACACGTGGGCCAACCTGTGGCTTCGAGAGTCGGGATGCGCGCAGGCAGCGGCGCCTGCGCGTGCTGCGGTGATGGGCATGGCCGTCTGGGCAGTGCGAAGCCGGCGTGCATCGGCGATGTGCTCGCGGTCGGGCCTCGTGGTCGTCAACTGCGCTCTCCTGGACGGTGATCCAGCCGCGGGTACGACAGTGGCGCCGATGAGGCCGGCGTCGGGCCGCTGCGCCCGGCCGCAGGAAGATCCGCCGGACACGCCTAGCGGTGGGTGAGGCCGTCGATGATCAGGGTGAGGGTGAAGTCGAACCGGTCGTGGCTTTCGCCGGCGGTGAGTTCGGCGGCGTGGCGGGTGGTGTGGGGGAAGGTCTCGGCGGGCAGGGCGGCGAGCCGGCGCAGCAGTTCGTCCCGGTCGTGGACCCAGATGGTGTCGTCGTGTGCTGCTCGCTGGCGGGCGATGGATGCTTCGAGGCAGTGGGCGGCCACGTACAGCAGGAGGGTGTCGGTGGCCCAGGCGGCGGCCTGCGGGGGAACTCCGCCGGCGAGCAGGATCGCCAGCATTCCTTCGCTGACGCGCAAGGTGTCAAGGTCGGTGGGGGCCATGGCGAGCGCGGCGCGGGAGATGCCGGGGTAGGCCAGGTACTGGTCGCGCAGCTGGGTGCAGACGCCGCGGATCTGCTCCCGCCAGGCCGCGGGGTCGGGCTCGGGCAGGGCGAGTCGGGCGCACAGCCGGCCGATGAGCAGTTCGTCGAGGTCGGCCTTGTTGACCACGTGGGCGTAGAGCGAGGCAGGACCGGTATCGAGGGCGCCGGCCAGCCGGCGCATGGTCAGTGCCTCATAGCCCTCGGTGGCGATGACGTCCAGTGCGGTGTCGATGACCTGTTCCACGGTGATCGGGGCCTTGCGGCGCCGCGGCCTGGGGCCGGCTTCGGCCTCGGGGTTGGGCGGCTGGTGGCGCGCCGCGCGTCGCTCTCTGGGGTTCACCAGGCCACTATAACTTGACACGAACACCGTTCGTTCGTAGAACATTGTTCGTGACGGTGAACTTGGATCAGGATGTGGACGTGACCGTGGTCGGAGCCGGGCCGGTGGGCCTCGTACTCGCCGCGGAACTGGCGCTCTGCGGGGCGACAGTGCAGATACTCGAGCGGCGGGCCGAGCCGGACACGGCCATGAAGGCGCAGTCGATCAACCTGCCGACGGCCGAGGCCCTCGACCGCCGCGGCCTGCTGCCGGCCGCCGAGGCGGTGCAGCGCGAACTGCTCGAACGCGTGGGATCGTTCGCCCGCACGGCCGACGACCCACCACCCGGCGGCGGCCGCGCGCCCGAGGCACGGTTCACCGGGCACTTCGCGGGGATGATCCTCGACGCCGACCTCGTGGACTGGTCGGATCCCGACCTCGCCGCGCACACCGCGGCCGGCGGAGCGAGGATGGTGCCGCAGCGCGAGCTGGAGGAACTGCTCGCCGGGCACGTTGCGCGACTCGGCGTACCGGTGCGCCGCGGGGTGGAGGTCACCGCGCTGGACGACACCGGCGACGGCGTACTCGTCGGCACGAGTGCCGGCACGGTGCGCACCGGGTGGCTGGTCGGGTGCGACGGCGGGCACAGCACCGTGCGCCGCCTCGCGGGCATCGGCTTCTCCGGCACCGACCCCGAACTCACCGGCTACCAGGCCGTCGTCGACATCGCCGACCCTTCGATGCTCGGACACGGCTGGACGTGGACGCCCAAGGGGGCCTACCGCTACGGGCCCCAGCCCGGCCGCGTGGCCACCGTCGAGTTCGACGGCGCTCCCACCGACCTCCCTCACGCTCGGCTTCGCCCGCGCGGGACCCCCATGGCGCCGGTCACCCTTGAGGAGGTGCAGACCAGCCTGCGCCGGGTCTCCGGCACCGGCGTCACGCTGACCGCACTGCGCGCCACCCCGACCCGCTGGACCGACAACGCCCGCCAGGCCGACACCTACCGGTCGGGACGGGTGCTGCTGGCCGGCGACGCCGCACACGTGCACCCGCCGTTCGGCGGTCAGGGGCTCAACCTCGGGGTCGGCGACGCGATGAACCTCGGTTGGAAACTCGGTGCCGTGACCGCCGGTTGGGCACCCGAAGAACTCCTCGACACCTACGACGCCGAGCGCCGCCCCCTCGGCGCCTGGGTGCTGGACTGGACGCGGGCCCAGACCGGGGTGATGCGCCCGGACCCCAAGTCGGCCGCGCTGCGCCAGGTCCTCGCCGATCTCCTGGGCACCCGGGCGGGCACGACGTACGCGGTCAAGAAGATCTCCGGCGTCACGCAGACCATCGACCTGCCCGGCGACCACCCGCTCATCGGCCGCTACGTCCCCGACCTGTGGCTGAACGACGGCTCCCGCCTGGCCGACCACAGCCACGGTGGCGGCTTCGTGCTCCTCGACCGCACCACGGACGGCAGGTTCGCCCGCCTCGCCGCGGCCTGGGCCGGGCGCGTGAGCTGCGTCACCGACGACCACGCAACTCCGACCGCAGTGCTCGTACGCCCGGACGGGGTGGTCGCCTGGGCCTCCGACACCACCGGCATCGCCGCCACCACCGACCTCGAAACCGCCCTGCACCGATGGGCCGGCACGCCGTCGTCCTAGCCACGACGGTCATCGATGGCGTCCCCGTCAGCCACCTCGACGCCTGCGCCGCCGCCTCCACGACCGCTACGGCACCCATCACCACGGCGTGGTGGGCTGACTGCGGGAATTTGCACCGTCCCGGCGGGCCAGGCTCTCCTGCTCGCCGCGGCCAACCTGCGCCACCTGACCCCACGCGGCACCGGCACGACGGACGGGCCACTCTGACGCACGGGCCCGTGCCGAGCAATTCGGCCACCGTTGTCCGCTCCCATACGGCCGCCGGCGTACGGGGGACGCTCATGATGTACGGAAATTGGTACCCGGCCGCGGGGCCGGTCGTCGCTGGGGACGCGACGACGGAACCGAATTCCATGCCCACCGGGTGTCGAAACCTCGGGCGACGACAGCACGGCCAACCCGACAGCGAGCAGACGCCCGGGCTGTGTCCGAGGTTTGTGGTCACGCAGACAGCGGGGTGCTGCGGAGCCTGGCCGCTGAGCGGACGAGTGAGGCGACCGCCTGGGAGCGACTGCTCGGCGGCCAGGCGATCACCGTGGTGACGTCCGGCGCGTCGACGACGGGCACGGCGACGTGTTCGGGCCACTGCCAGGCACGGCTGGAGGCGGGGATGACGAGCAGCGTCTTGCCGAGCGCCACGAGTTGAGCGAGCTTCGACTGGGTGCGGACCTCCGGTCCGGGCCCGTCCGGGTAGGACCCGTCGAGCCGGGGCCACCGGGCGATCGGCAGGTCCGGCACGTCGCGGACCTCCGCCAGCGTGAGCTGATCGCGTGACGCGAGCGGATGCCCCGCGGGAAGGATCGCGACCTGGCCTTCGACGCAGAGGTCTTCGGTGTCGAACCCGGCGAGGTCGTCGTACGGGTGATGCATGAGTGCCACGTCGGCGTGCCCGTCGCGGAGCAGCCGTGCCTGCTCGCCGACCTCGCACAGGAGGACTTCGACCGGTGCCGCACCGGGTTCGCCCGCGTGCGTGTCGAGGAGCCGTCGCAGCAGTTCGTGGGACGCCCCGGCCTTCGTCGCGAGCACCAGCTGCCGCTTCGAATCCCCGGCGCGCCGCGTCCGACGCGCAGCGGCCGCGACCGCATCGAGGGCCCCTCTGGCCTCGCGGAGCAGCACCCTGCCGGCATCGGTGAGCGCCACGCCACGACGGTCCCGGTCAAGGAGCTGGACGCCGAGCCGCCGCTCCAGCTGCCGGATCGCGCGCGAGAGCGGCGGTTGTGCGATTCCGAGCCGACCGGCGGCACGTCCGAAGTGCAACTCCTCGGCGACAGCTACGAAGTACCGGAGCTCGCGGGTCTCGAGATCGTCCACGTGAACAGCCTATCGACTGATACCTGGTGAGTATCACAGCGGACTGATCCGGTATTGGACGGCGAATGCGCGGCTCGCCGAGCATGGATCGAGTGAACGACATGAAGACCGCGCTGGTCACCGGCGCGAACAAGGGAATCGGTCTTGCCATCACACAGGGCCTCGGGGCGATCGGCTTCAGGGTCGCGGTGGGGGCTCGCGACGATGCCAGGCGCGAAGAGGCCGTCGAGCAACTGCGCGCCGACGGCGTCGACGCGTTCGGGGTCGCCCTCGACGTCACCTCCAATGACAGCGTCACCGCGGCGGCAGCGGCGATCGAGCAGACGGCCGGGCGGCTCGACGTGCTCGTCAACAACGCCGGCATTCCGGGCCGGACCGACGGCGGCGCGCAGGATCCGACGACGCTCGACCTCGACGTGGTCCGCACCGTCCTCGACACAAACGTGTTCGGGGTCGTTCGGGTGACGAACGCGATGCTCCCGCTGCTCCGCCGCGCGAACTCGCCGCGCATCGTCAACATGTCGAGCAACATGGGCTCGCTGACGCTGCAGACCGGCCCGATCATGGCCGCGTACGCACCGTCGAAGTCGATGCTCAACAGCGTCACGGCACAGTACGCCCGCCAACTCTCCGGCACGAACGTCATCGTGAACGCCTGCTGCCCCGGCTACGTCGCGACCGACTTCACCGGCTTCAACGCGCCACGGACACCCGAGCAAGGCGCCGCGATCGCCATCCGGCTCGCCACCCTGCCCGATGACGGACCGCGCGGCGGCTTCTTCGACGACGAGGGCGTCGTCCCCTGGTGATTGCCGGGGAGGTTGCGGTGCACGCACCGGAGAGCGGGTCGGCCTTCGCGTGGTGGTTCCAGACGCCCGTTGGACGGGCGCCGCACTGAGCTTGTTCGGCCCGATCTTCCTGTCCCAGGGCCGCCGCAGACCACAGCCGGACCGACTGGTTCATGCCGCCGCCGCGCAACTTCTCGACCGTGAGTCGGATGGCGGTTCCCCTCGATGATCGGCAAGTCCGTGGTGGCTCAGCCAGGCTGCCCGCCGGTCAGCTGATCCGGATGGGGGAGGGGTGCCCGGTTCCCCGGAGCGCGCTCACCGTCATCCACCGTACCGCCGCCGCGAGTGGTGTTCCTGCGCAAGCCGCCTGAGCGCGAGCAGCGCGGGCTCCAGCAGGACGGTCAGCAGGACGGCGCGCTCGGCCTGCTCCAGCGGATCGCCCGCGACCTGGAGCTGGTCGAGATCCAACGCGGCGGTGCGGTCGGCGAGTTCGGCATACGGCAGCAAGGACCGCCAGTCGAAGTCCACTCCGAGTACGCGCAGCGTCTCGAGTGTCTCGGCGAGGACGAGGGCCGCGGGCGGGTGCGGGGAGGTCTTCCAGCCCAACTCCGCGGTCAGCGCCGCGACTTCGGACAGCCCGGCGGTGTCGGCGCGTCCCGAGTCATCCGGCTCGTCCGGCGTGCCGGGGTGCTCGGCGGGCACGACACCCAGCACAAGCCCGAGCAGCACATGCACATCCCCCAGATGCTCGTCCACGGCGGCCAGTACGTCCTTGGTGGCACTGACCGACAGTCCGCGCACCCCGATCAGCGAGCGGATCAGACGCAGTCGGCGCAGATGACTCTCGTCGTAGTCGGCCTGATTGGCGGCCGTGGCCCGGCCGGGCGGCAGCAGCCCGTCCCGCAGGTAGTACTTGATCGTGGGGATGGAGACACCGCTGCGACGGCTCAGCTCGGAGACCCTCATCAGGCACCGCCCCTTCCCTGTCCCACTGGTGATTCCACGGGTTCCTGAATCCCTCTGGCTAATGGATAGTGTCGCTGCCTACTATGGATAGTGTCACTCACCACTCTCTGAAGGCGAGGCCACCGTGCCGACACTGCCCTGGACCATCCCGAATCCGCCCCCGTCGCACGGCACCGTGTTCGTCATGGCATCCCGCTTCGAAGTCCGGTCGGCCACAGACGTTCCCCGCTTCTTCCTGCGCTCCCTGGCCGCCTGGAGTCAGGTGCGCAGCGCCCCGGGCGCATACGGCGCCTCGCTCATCGCCCGCCCGCTCAAACGCGAGTTCTGCACGCTGTCTGCCTGGGAAGACCGCGATGCCCTGTACACATACGCCAGAACCGAACCGCACCGCGGCATCATGACGTCCCTGCGCCCGACGATGCGCACCTCCACCTTCACCTTCTGGGAGGTCGACGCCGGTCAACTGCCCATCACTTGGGCCGAGGCCGAACAGCGCCTGACCGAGCAGGCCCGCAACGACGCGGCGGGCAGTGGTGCGGTCGGTTGATCAACCGGCCCCCGGCTCTGGGGTCCCACCCCAGGGCACCGCCGACGCCGCGCGCCTTTCGCGCCGTACTGACCACCGGCTGCAGCTGTCGAGGGTCCGCGGCATCGTCCTGCGCTTGCCCGCAGCCACACGGCTCCCCGCGCGCCGCCCGTGAGCACTCTCCCGGGCGGCGGCGCACGTGCGCACCTTCCGGGCGGCCTGCTCGAACTGGCCCGCAGCTACCCCGACTTCGCCGCCGTATCAGCTCCCGTCATCGGGTCTTTGGGCCAGGAAGCTGGCGACCGTTCTGTTCGCACCGTGGCCGGGTGCCTGTACGAGCCGCGCGGTGACGACGAGCCCGGCCTGCTCGAGCAGTTCGGCAAGCTGGTCCGCGGGCTGTAGATACGACGTGAACGACACCGGATGACCGCCGTATGCCGTCTCCGGCCGCACCCGCTCACCGTCTCCCGCGTATCCGGCCATGAACAGCCGGCCCCCGGGCGCGAGGGTGCGGTGGAACTCGGCGAACACGGTCGGCAGCAGTTCCGGCGGCGTGTGATGGGTGGAGTAGTAGGCGAGGATCCCCCCAAGCCCACCGTCCTCGATCTCGAGCGCGGTCATCGACCCCACCAGAAAGCGGAGCTCCGGATAGGCCTCACGGGCCACTTCGACCATCCTCGGCGACACATCGACACCGAACGCCGGTACGCCCAGCCCGGCCAGATACGCCGTCACCTTCCCGGGCCCGCACCCCAGATCCGCGACCGGTCCCCGCCCGCCGCCCCGCATCAACTCGGCGAAGACGCCCAACATCGCCCTCGACAACGGATCCAACTCACGCGGGTCCGGGACGCGTTCGGTATAGGCGGCGGCGACGGTGTCGTACGACTCACGGACGGCAGCGAGGTAGGTCGGCTCAGTCATGAGGCGAAACTAGGGGACAGCACTGACACCGGCCCGCCGACCTGACCGGCGATGAAGACCGGCTTCGACCCGGTCGCGAGCGACACCTGCCGGTAGGCGTCGACCTTCGGCAGTCACGGCATGCTGCCCAGCGGGCTCGGTGCGCCGGTCGGCTTCCCGGGTGGGCGGGCCGGAAGACGAACCGACAGGTGGATGGCTCCCCTTCGCGCTCGGAAAGCTGGCAATCTGTCGAGGCGAGGAGGCCGGCGGAGACACTGTCGGTGTGCGGTCGGGAGGGGACGCGTGGGGGAGTGGGAGCTGCGGCGCTCGTTGCCGAGACTGGCGAGGGAGGCCGGGCTCGGTGAGGTACGGCGGGTGCATCACGAGCGTCTGCACGTTCTGGTGCTGGCGATCGGCAAGCTCGGTCTCGACTGGGTGACCGTGTTGTTCCTGATAGAGGCCCTGTCCCGACTGGACGTAGACCCGGGCGCCAGGCCCTTCGCGGTATTCATCTGGCTGGTGGGTTCGTGGGGCGGCCTGATGTATTGGCTGCTGGTCCGCGGCGGGAGACGGTGGTTCGCGGTAGGCGATGGCGGTCTCTTGGTGGGGACGGGAGGAACGGAGACGATCGCCGTCCCATGGGGCGCCGTGGAGGAGGTCGCCCCGGTGCAGGGTGGCGGGGCCCGGTATGGGTCGTGGCGGCTGTGCTGGCTCGACGGTGGCAAGCAGCGATACGTGACGTTCCGTACTGTGACCGCCCGTGCGGCCCTGGTCGAGGCCATCGAGCTCCGGGAGCCGAAGCCGACGCCGCCGGCTCAGCGGCTTCTCACCGGTGCGGGACTTGGGGCAGTGGCCTGCGTTGTGGCGTGGGCACTCGCGCTGTCGCCCCTTGGCGACATCGTCATGGCCAGTCGGCCTTACTATCTGCGGGATTTCGAGCGCCTGTGCGGCAACTCCGGCGCCTCGTACGCCAAGGCAGCCCCCTACAGCGCGCGCGATCCGCATCCGACGGTGCTGTTCGATGAGGAACACGGGTCAGACCCGGTGGTCACGTCCGCGGGCAAGGCCTCGGGTGAGCCCGACCCGGATGATGTCCAACTGGTGGCGTGCAGCCGACTCGTCCGACGCCAGCTCGACTTGATCTGTACCTACGAAGGGGGTGACTCGTCGCTGACCTTCTACCGGGCCCGCTACCGCATCGACGTATATGAAGCGCGTACGGGCCGCAAGGTCAGCGGGCAGACCGTGGACGCCGACGACACCCTCACCTGTCCGATCTGGGTGAGCACGGGGAAACGCGGCCGCGAAGAGGACGTATCTGCTCCGGCCCCTGAGGAATACCAGCAGATCATCGACGACGTGTCCTTGACGTCGGAGTCTGCGCGGGCGGGCCGGTGAGCGTCCGCAGCCTCGACCGTAGGGGCGTCCGCGCAGTGCCGCCATCACCGCCCAGACCGTGATCATGGCCACCGGGGTCTCCTACCGCGGCGCGCGGCGCAGAGGCTGGAGGCGCTGACCGGCTGCGGTGTCTTCTACGGCTCCGCCAGGGACCGCCGTTCCGCTTCGCGTTCGGCAACGCGCTGTCGGAGGAGGAGTTGACGCAGCTCTACGAGAGGTGGACGATCCCTGCGCCCGGCAAGCCGCTGTTCGAGGCGGCGTCCGCCAACTTCAAACGCGCACTCGCCCGCCAGGGTCGCCACCGGCAACCAGGGGCGCGGACCGCTGCCGCTGATGGCCGGCGGCAAGGACCACACGGTGCCGGAGGTCGTCGTGCGGGCCGCTCACAAGCAGTACCGGCACTCCGAGGCGATCTCCGACATCGTTGGCTTCCCCGACCGCGGCCATTCCCTGACCATCGACGGCGGCTGGCGCGAGGTCGCCGACACCGCGCTGGCCTGGCTGCGGCGGCAGTCCCTGTGAACCGCCGCCCACTGATTCACCCCACCCCTCCGGGAGCCGACATGGACCTCCTGCTGACCGTCCGGACCGCTGTCGCCACCGGCGCGAGCCGGGGCATCGGTTCCGGGGCTGCGGGCAGTCGAAGGGCCCGCCCGGAGCGATGGCGCCGGCGGGCCGTGCTGTGCGCGTCGACTACTTGCCGAAGTACGCGTCGTAGACCGACACCGACGACCTGTTGGCCTGCTTGTCGGTGAGGTCGGCGCGGAAGGAGACCGACCTGTTCTCGGCAGGGTTCCTGATCGTGATGCGGCCGTCGTTCACCGGGGTCCTCTGCCAGGTCGCGCCCTGGTCGTAGGAGACGTACACGGCCAGTGACTTGAGGTTGCCGTCCGCCGCCGCGCCCTGGACGGTCACCGGGACCGAGGTCGTCCGGCCGGCGGGGGCGTGGCCCGTCAGGTCTGTCTTCGCGCCGAAGCGGGCCGTGGAGACGGGGAGTCGAGTGCGGTCGGCGGTCTTCTCCGAGCGGAACGTCCAGCTCGCGTCGATCCGGGTGGAGGTGCCGCCGATGGCGGGCGCCCGGCGGACGGAGGTGGTCAGGCGGTAGTCGGCGGCGGCGTCGGACGGGATGGTGAAGCCGTCGCCGTTGCCGTCGAGGGGATCGGAGCTCTCCACCAGCTTGGCGCCGTTGCGGTAGAGGATCGTCGTGACCGAGGCGTACGTGCTGCGGCCCGCGTGGCCGTCGCCGTCCGCGTGCAGCGGTAGGTCGCCGGTGATCGTGTCGCCGTCGCGGAAGATGCCGTCGGCGGCGGCCAGGCGCGGACCGAGCACGCCCGTGTTGAAGCGCACCTCGTACGTTTCGCCGCCCTTGAAGGCACGCGGCTCGTCGAAGCCGTAGCGCGATTCGGTGGGCCGGGTGCCTTCCTCGTCCGGAGTGCCGTACTGCTCGAAGTCCAGCTCCCACTTGGCGTTGTCCAGCGCGGACAGGTGCAGCGTGCGGGTGCGCGGGAGGTTCTGTGGGGTGGGGATCGGGGCGAGGCCGCCGAGCTCGGGGAAGTAGCCCGCCGCGCCGAGACCGCCCTGTTTGCCCGCCGCCGACGCGCCCATGCCGACCTTCACCGTGGCGAGATCGGCGGGCTTGAGGTGCTTGCGGTAGCCGGTCGCCAGTTTCCTGGTGTTGCCGCCCAGCATGACGTCGTACTCGGTGTCGGCGCCCTTCTTCCACACGCCGAGCCACTGCTGGTTCAACAAGCCGGTGGTGACCTCCGGACCGAGGTGGGCGGTGCGCAGACCGTCGAACGAGTCGACGTCCACGCCCGTCTCGATGTTGTAGCCCTCACCCGCGTACCAGTACCGAGGCGCCACCCACGCCGGCTTCGCCGCGCTGTCCGGCACCGTGATGTCGACGGGCCGTGCGGTGCGCGCGTCGGCGGTCACCGTCATGTCGCGGTCGACCTCCAGCTTCGGCTGGACCAGCCAGTCGGTGCCCGCACGGGAGTCCGCGGGGTCCTGGGAGATGGTGGTGTCCAGGAGGTAGGTGCCCTTTGGCAGGCGGACCTTGACGGTGCCGGAGGCGTCGTACGGCTCACGGTGGCCGTTGCCGTCGGGGACCGCGATGCCCTGCAGCAGGGACCAGTAGTTGGCAGTGGGCCGCCCGTCCCGGCCGATGAACCTCAGCGTCACGTCGTACGCCTCGGCCTCCCGCCCCACCACTGCCGCCGTGCGCGCGCTCTGACCGCCACCGGTTGCGGTCACGTACGCGGAGTACGTGCCGTCCAGGGTGCCGCCGAGCTTCGTGTCCGCGGTCAGAGCCACGGAAGCCCTGCCACCGGCGGGCACGGTCAGCGTGTTCGCGCCGAGCGTGAAGAAGCCGGCGGGTGCCTCGGCACCGTTCGGATCCCTGGCCGTGACCGACAGGTCGAGGGTGACGTCCTGGGCGCCGAGGTTGCGGTACGTGATCTCCTTGGTGACCGGGGTGTCGTCGGTGTGCGGCCACTGCTGCACGCCGAAGTTCACCGACACCGGGTCCGCGACCACCGTCTGTTCTAGGGCCCGGTCCACGGCGACCCGGCCCGAACCCTGCTGGTACGGCGTGTAGTCGGCGCCGCCGGCCGTCGAGGCGGTCAGCGCGCCCTTGAGTTCGGCGGACGTCCACTGCGGGTGCCGCCGCTTCAGGATCGCGGCGGCGCCCGCCACGTGCGGGGTCGCCATCGACGTACCGGGGATCGTCAGATAGCCGTCGGGCTGCTGGCCGACCTCCTGCTCGATGACGCTGCCCGGCGCCGCGGCCGCCGTGATGTCCACACCGGGCGCGGTCACATCCGGCTTGATCCCGCCGTCGCCCAGGCGCGGGCCCCGGCCGGAGAAGTCGGCGAGCCTGTCGTCGCCGTCCACCGCGCCGACGGTGAGCGCGGCCTGCGCGCTGCCGGGGGAGTCGATGCTCTGCTCGCGGTCGCCGGAGTTGCCCGCCGCCACGGCGAAGAGGACGCCCTTCTCCGCGGAGAACGTGTTGACGGCCGCTTCCAACGGGTCCACCCCGGGAGTGTCACCGCCGCCCAGGCTGAGGTTCACGATGTCGGCGCCCTGTCCCACAGCCCACTCGATGCCCGCGAGGACGCCGGAGTCGTCGCCGTACCCCTCGTCGTCGAGCACCTTGCCGTCGAGGAGCGCGGCACCGGGTGCGACGCCCTTGTACGCGCCCGCCGACTTGGCGCCCGTCCCGGCGGCGATGGACGCGACATGCGTGCCGTGGCCCAAGCGGTCGGCCGCGTCGGGGGACGGTGTGAAGTTCCTGGCGGCAACCACCTGGTCCCTGAGGTCCGGATGGGTCGCGTCGATGCCCGAGTCCAGTACGGCGATCCTGACGCCCTTGCCGTCGTAGCCGGACGCCCACGCCCTGTCCGCGCCGATCTGCGCAACGGATGTGTCGAGGCTCGCCCTGCGGACTCCGTCGAGCCAGATGCGGGCGATCCCGGAGGCGGTCCGCGCTGTGCCGCCAGGTGTGTCGGTGACCGCGGCCCACAGGCCGGCGGGGTCCCGGGTGCTGACCGCTTCGGCGTTCAGGGACGTCAGCCTCCGGCGGACCTCGGTACCGTCCGTGCCACGCACGACGGCCTTCGCCGCCCCGGCCGCACCCTGGTAGCCGACGATCACCTTCAGACCCTGCCCGTGCGAGTCGCGGACCGCCTTCCTGCTCAGCTCCGTGACGTCGAAGAGCCGCCGGTCGAGCTTGCCGGCCGCGATCAGGCGCTGTGCGTCGGCGGGGACGACGAGCGTGTGACCGCCCTCCCTGACAGTACGGATCACGATGTGCTCGCGCCCCTCTGCACGCTCGACACCGATGACGCGGCCCTTCGCGTCCACGGCGACACGGTCACCGGTGATGAGCGTGACGCGGTGCGCGACCGGGGGCCTGGAGGCGGCCATTCCCGTACCCGTACCCGTGTCCTTGCCCTGCTCGGTGGAGGTCCTCGCCGTCACCGGCCCGGACATGCCCGCCGCCAGCGCCACCGCGGCCACCGCGGCGAGGGCGGTGGCGTACGCCCTCTTCACTTGTCTCTTCACGTCTCCCCCTGGAGATGACAGCTTCCGCCGAACACGGGTCGCCGGTAAGGAAGTTGGTACCTCTGGAGGGACGTGAGTGACCGGCAGGAGAGTTGAGGTCCAGGGGAAAGGTCCGTCGCGGGTACTGGTCGGTCCCGGCCCGAGGTACGCGAGGGGGAGCAGTTGGCGGGCCCGGTCCATCGCACGACGGATGACCGGAAGGACGACCCCAACCTCCCGGCGCACGTGGGCAAGTTGCGCCAGACTGGGATCCGGGCTCGGCCGGAGTGACGAGGCGGCGTACGGGTGGCGCAGGCACGGCCGTCGATGCAGGACCCGATCAAGGACCGCAGAGGGCGCGGCTTTCCCGGCCAGGGTGCCGAACGTGCCGCGTTCCGGGTGAACTTCGACCTGCCAACAGAGGACGAACGGCACCGGTTCATGTCTTAGGGCACGGGAACGCCGGGTGTCGGAAAGACCTTCCACGTCAGAGAGACGTCAGAGAGTTGGAGCAGACCGCGCGGGAGCGCGGAGCCCTGATACCGAAGCCGGCCGCGATCTGCATGAGGTAGATCCGTCAGGCGGCGGTGGCAGGGCGTGATGTGCCCGCGCCTTTGGCCGGGTGCCGAAGATCCGGTAAACCTGCACACCTTCACTGACAGGTCGTATGGAACCTGAACAGTAGTCACGACTGTGCCGGACTACGGCTGCCTCGGCACGGGAGTGTCCGCCTGGGAATCCGTGGCAACCGTCGTGCGTGCAGCCAAGCGGCAGACCGCGTGAAGGAGTTGGTGGGTGCGGTCACCGCGCTGTCACACCGGTGAAGTCGCCTTGCGCGGAGCGTCCTGGTTGAGCCTCGGGCGGCTGGCCGCCCATTTATCTGCGTGCTTTGATCCTGCGCGTGGCACAGGTCGCCGGGAAGGGTTCCCAGTTTCGGGGATCGGGCGAACTCTGCCATTCCGAAGTACCTATTCGAAGGGAACCGTGCATTATGAACTTTGCCTCCCAGGTTGAAGCAGCCGAGATCTCCGACACCGACCTGGACAAGGTCTCCGGCGGCCTTGCGGCCGGCGGCTCCGGCGGTCTCTTCTTGGAGACGCCGATCGGAGACGTCATTGCCGGTCTCACGGCTGTCGCTTCGACCGAGGGTCTCGCGGCGGGAGTTGGCGTCCACACTGCCGCTCTGTGACGACACGGGTATCCACACGAGGGGCCCCGGATCAGGTGATCCGGGGCCCCTCGTGTGGATACCCCGCGTCGAAACGGTGTTGACCAGCCAATCCGTCCGTCGCCCAAAATTCGGTTGACCGGGGCGCTGTGGTGCGGGCTAGTACTGCAACGGTGCTTGTTCTGATTGCTGGGCAGTTTTCAGGGGCTGTGTCCGCGTCGTTTGTAGTGGCTGATACGGGCTTGGTGTTGGCGTCGTCGGCGCCATGTCGACCAGTGCAG